>CAYUMN010000018.1:7652-27409 GCA_964445835.1 uncultured Gemmatimonas sp. | reverse complement strand
AGTTCATGCTCCACTCGGTAGCGATCGGCGAGGGCGGCGGTGAGGCGAGCGACGGTCGAGGAGTTCTGCATCGGGAGAACTCAGCGTGGGCTGCGAGGGGCGGGCACTGGGGCCGCGGGGAGGGAATGATGCCGGAGGAAATCAGCCGGTACGGGCGCAGGTCGTCTCGGATGGTATTCTTACAGATGTAAGAAATACTGATGTTTTGACATCACACAGATGATGCGTTAGCATCACTGAATGCGCACCACCGTCGATATCAATGCTGACCTCCTTGACCGCCTCCGCACGCTCGCCGACGAAGAGGGCATCTCCTTGAAAGATGCCCTGAACCGGGCGATCACCCGCGGGCTCACGACGGCGCCCGCAACTTCCCGTGAACCGTATCGGCTACCCAGCCTCCACATCGGGATTCCCGCAGACTGGGACGCCAAACGCATCAAGCAGACCCTCTATGACGAAGAGGACGAGCGCCAACTCAGGATCGTGTCCGGGAGCACGCGCGCGTGAAGATTCTCGACGTCAACGTGCTGCTCGATGCCGTCAACACCGCCAGCCCGAACCACGAACGGCAACGGGCCTTTCTCGAGCGCATCCTCAACGACGATGAAATCGTCGCGCTCCCTTGGCACACACTGCTCGGATTTCTGCGGATCGTGACCAACCGGCGCTTTGACCCCTTTCTCGAGCCAGTCGTCGCCGCCGAGTTGATCGATGGGTGGCTCGCGCTCCCGAACGTGCGCGTGATTCAGGCAGGTGAACGGCATTGGGCGATCGTGCGCGAGCTCCTGAACGCGGTACCCGCGGCTGGGGCCCTGATCTCCGACGCGCACCTCGCTGCGCTCGCCATCGAGAACGGCGCCGAGCTCTGCTCGGCAGACACCGACTTCTCGCGCTTCCCGCGGTTGAAGTGGACAGATCCAACGCGGGCGGCGTGAGCGCCCGCGGCCGACCGCGCGGATGTCAGTCCCCAGATGTATCGTAGCCTTCATGCGCCTCGCCCCTGCACTGCTACTCCTCGCACTCGCCTGCTCCTCGGCCCCCGAGTCGGAACCGCCGCCGACTCCCATCTTGCTCTCGCCGACCACGCGCAACGTGTTCCTCCGCGGGAGCAGCCTGAGGCGGGCTGACCAACACCTCGACCCCGAGACGGGAGTCGCCTTCGCCACGTATATAGGGACGCGATGGCCGGGGAATCCTCACGGCCCCGATGTCTACATCAACTTCTACTTCGCGGGCCATTGGGGCGACGGGCCGGTCACGCTCGCCGAAGTCGACGAAACGCTGCGCGCCGCGTATGCCGACTCGGTGCTGTCGACCATTCCGTCGCCGGCCGAGGATCAGCTCGGCCGCTACTACGTGATCCTTCTCCCCTCGCCCAAGCCGCGTGCGCACAGACTCACGCTGATGCGAGTGGCGATGGACGGTTCGGATGCGGTGAACATCACGCTGGTGGTGAACCTCTGGGGTGACGCGGAGGATCGGCTCAAGCTGCAACGGCGATGGGTGCAGGATAGCGCGGCGGTGTGGGCGGCCGAGCTGGGGCGGGTGACGCTCGATCCGAGTTGGCGGGGGTATCTGCTGGCGCTGGGTACGCCGCGAGAGTTCTAGCGCAGCGCTGGCAGAATCGGGAGCACAGTGCTCCTATCCTTGTGTCGACGTGAGCGTTCCACTCCCTGGCCGTGAACCGATCGTCGTTCAACGCGCATTGCCGCGTTGCTCCTCGTGCGGTGAGACGTACTTCGCTCCTGGCGACAATGCTGCGCACTCTCTCAGAAATGAACCGATCGAGCAGTCGGTGATGGGGAGGGACTTCCGCTCGCGATCACCGCGCGTTGATTCCTCTCATGGCCCTTTCAGCTCGCTCGTTCGTTGCCGCGCTGCTCCTCGTGGTGCTCACCTCCGCCTGCGCCGAGGCGCAGGAACAAGGACAGGCACAGGACCCGTCGCGATCCGCGCAGAGACTGCGACGATCGACGCGCACCGACACCGTCCGCGATACCGCCCGCACGACCTGCGTCGTTGAACGCGTCACTGACGGCGACACCATCCGCTGCCAAGGGGGTCGACGCGTGCGGTTGCTGTTGATCGACACCCCCGAGCTCGACCAAGGCTCGTTCGGTCGCACCGCCGCCGAAACGCTGCGCCGGCTCGCACCGGTCGGGACGTCGCTGCGCATGGAGTTCGACGTGCGACGCACCGATCGGTATGACCGCACGCTCGCGTACCTCTGGACTGCGCGCGGCGAAATGCTCAACGAGCAGATGGTGCGGGAAGGGATGGCGGTGGTGCTGGTCTATCCGCCGAATGTGAAGTACGTCGAGCGGCTCCGTACGGCGGCGGATCTGGCGCAGCGACGGAAGATCGGGCTCTGGGCGACCTCGGCCTTTGAGTGCGCGCCGCGGGATCATCGCGCGGGACGCTGTTAGAGCAGATTCGCTTGGGGGCGCGATTGTTCGGACACGCACCCCTGTTCCCCGGTGCTGCAACAAAGGGGATCCGGCACGGATGCGCGCGCGCGGATCTTGTTCCGCTCGCCTGCACGGCCACAGACGCCTCCCTGCCGCGACCCGCACGACATCATCACCCCTGCGGAGCTCATTAACGCGCGATGAACGGGTCGCAGCCGTAGTTTCTCTCGTATGACCCGCCACCTCCTCGCCGTCTGGAACCCGAGCTACGAGGCCGACGCCCTCCAGCTCCACCTCGAAGTCCTCCTCCGCACCATGGCCGAGCATCGCGCCGGCACCCGCGAGGATGACGACGTCTACGTCTGGTGGGGCAAGGTGCGCTCGGCGCGTCGCCAGCAGCCGCTGCCGCACGTCGCCGAGGTGCTCGCACTCGACGCACTCGCCGACCCCGAGAAGGGCGGCCCTGAGGTCAATCTCTACCTCACCGACTATCGCTCGCTCTACGTCGCGCACCTCGGCGAAGTCACCACGGACGACGTGCGCGAGGATTCCGCCGAAGTCGCCTGCGTCCCCAAGTACTACGCCGAACGCGGACTGAACTGCGACTTCTGGTTCCGCCTCTTCGATATCCGCCGGCTCGTGCTCGACGACACCCCCAGCGTGGTGCGCGAACTGCAGTCGCTCCGCAACACGCGCTACCAGGACCAGCCCGTTTCACTCTACGGTGGGATGACCGAGCTTCCGCTCATCGTCACGCGGCCCGACGAAACGGCCTGGTTCGATCGCGATACCCGGGAGCGACTCACTGGCGGCCGCTTCTGGGCGGAGTATGACGCTGAGCGCGCGGGTGCGGGGGCGATGCAGCGTGAGCTGCGCGAGAATCGTTTTGGCAACGCCGCGTGGGAGCAGCTGGACCCTGCGGCGCGCGGCTTCGTGGCGTCCGCCGAAGAAGTGTTCAGGCGTCATCGCAATGATCCGAGTTTCAATCTGCACGCGGTGGTGATCGACCTCGCGAACGCGGTCGAGGTGCAGACGAACGCCGTGCTCCAGCGCGCCCTCACGGGCGCGAACGATGCGATTCGTCATGCGAATGTCGAGGGCAAGACACTGGACCTTGCGCGCCAAGGGCCGCTGACGCTCGGGCAACTCGCGCGCGTGATCGGCGAGGATCAGGAGCGCAATACGTACCTCAAGCGAAGACTCGATGGCGGCGAATGGTTCACCGCATCACTGCCCGCGGTCCTCAATGAGTTGAAGGATCTGCGGAATCCTGCGGCGCATGGTGAAGCCATTGCGCGTGATGCGGCCATCAAGCTGCGGAATCGGATGATCGGCGTGGGGTCGGTGGGGCAGCTCTTACAGCTGGCGCTCGCGAAGCCGCGGTAGTTCTGGCAGACGCAGCGTGAGGTGAGAGTCTTTCAGGCAACACAATGCAACACCATGCGACACATCTGTGTTACACACGTAAGTCACTCGGCTACATCACCTTGCCGGCCCCAAGTACTTGTCGAACCAGGCCAACGACTCCTTGATCAACTCCGTGCGCGGTACATCATGCCCGCCATCGTACACCTTGTACATCTTGTCCGCCGCCGGCGTCCCCAGCGTCCGATAGAACGGCAACTGCCCCGTCTCCACCGGGAAGAAATAGTCCTCACGCCCATTCAACATCAGCGTCGGCTGCTTCACGTGCGGCAGGAAGTTGAACACATCCACCTCCGGACGCGGCCGTTCCATCGTGAGCCCCGCCACGTACAGCACCGCCACCTTCACGCGCGGCTCCACCGCAGGAATCAATCCGCCGAGGTACCCACCCCAGCTGAAGCCGAAGTAGCCGATCTTCGCGCGGTCGAACTCGGGACGCGTCTCGAGATAGTCCAGCGTGCGCCGATAGTCCTTGGCCCACATGATGACATGATCACGATAGAAGATCGACTGATTGGCGTAATCGCTCCGCAGTGAATCCGTGCGCTCGTGCGTGCTCTTGTAGATCGGGAACACCAAGGCGCGCCCGCTCCGCACCACCCACTCGGCGTTCAGGTTGAAGACGTTCTCGCTGGGACCGCCGTTGATAGAACCTGAGCCAGGATACACCACGATCGTCTGCAGCGGTGCACTCGCGGCGACTGGCCGATACACCCACGCCATCAACCGCTCACGCCCATACGCGGCGTTGAAGCTCACGAACTCCTTGATCCACACCGACGTCGTTTCGGCGCGTTCCGTCAGCGGCTCCAGCGCTCCCGGATCGTAGTCGTACAACGGGAGATACGCGGCATACACGGTGCCGCTCACTGGCGCTTCCTTCGTGAAGTCGCGGAAGGCGCGCTCCAACGGCGCCTGTGCCATCGCGAGGTTCGCTTCGCCCTCGGCATACTTGGCCAAACGCATACCGTTGATCGGCGAGCGGTCCATCGGCTGCTGCGCGTACGAATCCACGAGGCCGTAGGCTTGGTCGCTCCACCCGCCACCGAGAGTGAACCGCGTGCCGCGCCCGGCATCGTTGTGCACCCACTCGCGCACATTGCCGCCCATGTCGCTCGCGCCGACACCGCTCACACCGCGTGGCGTGCCGACCGATAGCGGGCCGCTCCCCTGCAGATTGCTCTCGGGGACCATCCATCGGGAGTTGAAGACCGTGGCCGCCGAGGCCCAGTGATAGATCGTCGGCAGCGACATCCCCCGGAACTTCGCAAAGGCCTCCGCCTCGTACCAGGAGATACCTCCCACCGGATACGGCGCGCGCCCGGCGGGAGCGGTCCCGCCCTCCCACGTGGACGGCCCCGGCCGGCCCGTCGCATCCACGAAGCGCGCCATCGCCTCCTCAAAGCGCAACGTGCGCGCACCATCTTGAATGGGATAGTCCCACCACTGCGCATCGCGATATCCACCGGCATCCACGAACTTCTGGTATTCCGCATTCGTCACTTCGAACTCCCCAAGGCGATACTCGCCAAGGAGAATCGGATTCACGAAGTCCGTGCCGACCAGGAACGCGCGGAGCGAGTCTCCCTCCACCGCGACCATCTCGGGATGCGCGTCGTCATTCGCGACCATCACCGTGCGCGTCATGAAATTCGGAGGCAGCACACGATACACGGTGCGATACCCTTCCCGCTCGAACTTGAAGAGCCCCGCCCGAGCTGGAATCCGTACCGTATCCATCGGCGTGGTGCCGAGCAGCATCCACTTGGAGGTGTCGGCGAACGAAGCGCGCGAAACACGCACGCCCTCGACATTGGTGACGATGTCGCGCCGCCGCTCAAAGCGCCGAGCGAGCGCCGCAACGGTCGAGTCGTTCGGTGACGTCTTCTCTATTTCCATCGCCAGCGCAAAAGCGCTGTCGTTCTCGCTCGCTTCCACGAGCCGTCGCAACTCGGGCAACGCGGTGCCGCTCACCCAGGCCGTGCGCCGCATGGAGGCCGTGCCGAAGTAACCAGCGCCGAGCAGCGCGAGCACGCCGACTGCCACAAGGAGACGCTTCGTCCCCGACGCCTTGGTGGAGAGCGCTGGCGTGTACGCTCCCGTTGGCGTGGTCAGCGCTTCGATCGCTTCAAGCAGCGCATCGGCAGTCTGATAGCGATTCGCCGGATCCTTCTCCAGCAACTTCATCACGATCTGTGCGATCGCCGGCGGCACGTCCGGCTTCGCCTGCAGCAACGGCACCGGCGCCTGCGAGATATGCGCGGCCATCACCGCTTGCGGCGAGCCGCTGAAGGGCGGCTTGCCGGTGAGCATCTCGTACGCCATCACGCCGACCGCGTAGAGATCCGCGCGATGATCGATGTTCGGATCGGCCGCCGCCTGCTCCGGCGCCATGTACGTCGGTGTGCCGAGCGAGATCCCAATGCTCGTCAAGTCATGATGCGCCGAGGCGTCCTTCATGGCCTTCGCGACGCCGAAGTCCACGACCAGCGCGTGGCGATCGGCGATCATCACGTTGTCGGGCTTCATGTCGCGGTGCACGACGCCATTGCGATGCGCGTGCGCGAGCCCGTCCACGATATCCCGGAGCAGACGCATCGCCTCCGACGGAGCCAACGCTCCACCGCGCGTGAGCAGTCCGCGCAGCGAATCGCCCTCCACGTACGGCATCACGTAGAACAGCAGGCCATTCGCCTCGCCGGAATCCAGCAACGGCAGAATGTGCGGCGACTGGAGCTTGGCGGCGATATTGATCTCGCGCAGAAAGCGATCGCCGCCGAGGTTCTGGGCGAGCTCGGGACGCAGCACCTTGATGGCGACCTGGCGGCCGTGCTTGACGTCGCGCGCGAGGTGGACGGTGGCCATGCCGCCGTGCCCAAGTTCCCGCTCAATACTGTACCGGCCCTGAAGGGCCTCGGCCAGCCTCCCGGCGATGTCGCTCATGGGTGAAGAAACTAGCGCTCGCAGACTCGCGCGGCGAGGGCTATTTTATCGCTGTCCCCAGCCCGAGCTGTCGCATGGCCGACCCCACCCTGAAGGCCCTCGCGGACGCGCTCGCCGATCGGTATCGGATCGAGAAGGAGATCGGTGCCGGCGGCATGGCCACGGTGTACCTCGCCGAGGACATCAAGCACCAGCGTTCCGTGGCGGTGAAGGTCCTGAATCCGCAGCTCGCGGCGAGCGTGGGCGCCGAGCGTTTCCTGCGGGAGATTCGCATCACGGCGGGCCTGCAGCATCCGAACATTCTCACGCTGATCGATTCGGGGGAGGCCGCCGGCTTCCTCTACTACGTGATGCCCTTTGCCGATGGCATGTCGCTCCGGGCGCGCCTGCGCGAGGCCAATGGGGCGCTGCCGATCGATGAAGCGTTGCGGATTCTGCGCGAGCTGCTCGACGCCCTCGCGCACGCGCATGGGCAGGGGCTGGTGCATCGCGATGTGAAGCCCGAGAACGTGATGCTGGTGGGGCGACATGCGCTGGTGCTCGACTTCGGCGTGGCCAAGGCGGTGTCGGCGGCGCGCGAGGGAGCCCGTGCCGCGCGCGCCGGGGGTGCAGAGGAAGGGGCGCTCACCTCCGTGGGCATCTCGCTTGGCACTCCGACGTACATGGCGCCTGAGCAGGCGGCGGGCGATCCTGACGTGGACGATCGGGCCGATCTCTACTCCGTGGGATTGGTCGCGTACGAGATGCTCTGCGGACGCGTGCCCTTTGAGGGACGTCCGCACGAGGTGCTCGCCGCGCAGGTCACGGGTATTCCCCCCGCCTTGCAGCCGCGGGCCCCAAGCCTGCCGCCGGCGGTCGCGAAGCTCGTCATGCGCTGTCTCGCGAAGCGGCCCGAGGACCGTCCGCAGTCGGCCGAGGCGATCATCGCGGAGCTGGACGCGTTGTTGAAGCCGGCGGCGGCGCCGTCGGTATTCGGGCGACTCGAGCAGCGCGTTGGTCGCGTCGGCGCGTTCGCAATGATCGGGGTGGTCGGCGCGCTCGCGATCGGCGCCGTGGCGATGGTCACCAAGCAGTCGCGCGATGCCCGGTGGGTCACGGCGGTCGCGTCTCCCGAGATTCTGCGGCTCGCTGATGCCAGTCGCCTGGACAGCGCCTTCATGTGGTATGAACGCGCCGCCGAGCGCGCGCCGCGCGACACAGCGCTGGCTTCGCTTGGTGAGCGCGTGTCGCGAGTCACTCACTACGCGAGTGAGCCGACGGGAGCTGAGATCGCGTGGGCGGCCGCGGATCTTCCTGATGAGTGGCACGTAGTTGGTACGACCCCCGCCACCGTGCGATTGCCGCGCGGCCCCATTCGCCTGCGCTTCTCGCGCGCGGGGCATCGGGATCGGGATCGCCTCTTTCTTGGGGGAGGAGCCCCCGACAGCGTCAGGATCGCGCTGGCCGCCGACTCGGCTCCCGACGCAGAGATGGTCCCCGTGTTCGGCGGCGAAGCGGAAGCAGTGATGCCCGGGTTGAGCGATGTCGATCCGGTGCGGCTCGATGACTACCTGATGGATCGCTATGAAGTCAGCAATCGCGACTATAAGCGTTTTGTTGATGCGGGGGGATATACCGACGCGCAGTGGTGGGCCGCACCGGTGTTGGCGAGCGGGCGCGCGATATCCGAAGCGGAGCGCGCACAGCGCTTTGTGGATCGCACCGGTCGCCCGGGCCCGTCGTCGTGGGAGGGCGGCACGTATCCGATCGGATCGGACGAGCTGCCCGTCGGTGGCGTGAGCTGGTACGAAGCAAATGCCTATGCGCTCTTCGTCGGCAAGGAACTGCCGACGATCTTCCACTGGACGCGCGCGGCGGGGACCGGTGCCATGCCGCTCATCGTGCCGCAGAGCGTCTTTGGCACCGACGCGCCGCGGAAGGTCGGGGGGAACCTCGGAATGAGTAACCCGGGCACCTTCGACATGGCGGGCAACGTGCGCGAGTGGATCGCCAACGCTTTTGGTTCGCAGCGCTTCATCCTCGGCGGCGGGTGGTCGGACCAGACCTATTCGTTCACTGACGCGTACGCGCAGGACCCGCTCGACCGCGCCGCCATCAACGGACTGCGCCTGATGAAGCGTGCACCCAACGACTCCACGTCGCGTGTCGCATGGGCCCCGATCGCCCGCCAGTTCCGTGACTACGCCCGCGAGCGACCCGTCTCGGACGACGTGTATCGCGGACTTGCCGGCGTGTACGCGTATGACCGCGTAGCGCTTGATCCACGAACGGAATCCGTCGACTCCAGCAACGCCGACTACACCGTGGAGCGCGTGACGATCGCAACGCCGTACGGACGCGAACGGATGCCGATCTACGTCTTCGTGCCGCGACGCCGCGCGGCTCGAACGCAGGCGGTGGTGCTCTACCCCGGCTCCAACGCCTTCTACGAGACCGTCCGCCCGGACGTTCGCGCCTACTCCGGCGACGCGATCCTCAACAGCGGGCGCATCTTCGTCTGGCCCGTCTACGCGAGCCAGTACGAGCGCGAACACACACTGGACAGTGATTCACCACGCGAGACGGCGACGTACCGCGATCACGTGGCCATGTGGGTGAAGGACGTGCACCGCACGCTCGACTATCTCGAAACGCGCGCCGACGTCGATATGTCGGCCGTCGCGTACTACGGATTCAGCTTCGGTGGCCGGATGGCGCCGATCATGCTCGCCACCGAGCCGCGCTTCAAGGCCGCGATCCTCATGGTCGCCGGCCTCAAGATGGAGCGCACGCGACCGGAGTCGGACCCGCTGAACTACCTGCCGCGCGTGCGCATTCCCGTGCTCATGCTCAATGGCGAGTACGACCACTTCTTCCCGCTCGAGACCTCACAGAAACCGTTCTTCGCCATGCTCGGCACGCCGAGTGCGCAGAAGCGGCACGTGGTGTTCAAGGGCGGGCACTCGGTGCCGCGCACGCTGCTGATCACCGAGTCGCTGCGCTGGCTCGACACCTACCTCGGGCCGGTCGGGCGCTAAGGCTCCAGCACATCGAACCTGAGCGCTCTCGCCGCATCGAGCATCCGCTGGTCGTAGCTCGCGAGTGTCAGCGGTCGACTCGCATATCTGCAAAGCAGCTTCTGGTAGCTACTTTGGGCGAGTCCTCTGACTGCCAATGCATAGGTCTATGTAGACGCATTGAGGCACCCTAGCTCCGCGCCCTGCTGCTACTTCATCTAGGTCTTTCTGTGTGGGGCGAATTCTCGCGCGAGATGAGCACGACACCGGAGCGCACCACAGCACTCATGCGCCGCGTATTCCCGATGCTCACCAGCGGGTCGGCATCAAGCAGCACGAGATCCGCCAAGCGCCCCGGCTCGACCGTGCCCAGCCGATCCTCCGCCTGGAGCGCGCGCGCATTGCCGAGCGTGGCCGCCGCCAGCACCTCGCCCGCACTCATCCCCGATTCCACGAGCAGTTCCATCTCGTGATGCATCGAGGCACCAGGAGGCACCTGCGGTTCGGGCGCATCGGTGCCCACGAGGATCGGCACGCCGGCACGATGCAGCATCCCCACCAGGGCCTGGTAATCCGCGAAGGTGCGTCGCCGCCGTTCCATTGGGATATCGCGCAGCGCAGCCGACCGTGCGAGGTTATCGCCACGCCACCACTCACGAAGCCGCGCCGGGACGATCGCGTTGTCGGGATGCTCCGTGACCGCGAGATCATCCGGAAAAAAGAGCGCCCCCCAGAACACCATCAGCGTGGGATCGACCGCCGTGCCATGCCGCACTAACGTCTCAATGAGACGCTGCGTCGCCGCGGACTCCGGCCGAAAGCTGTAGCGATCGTCCGGCACCTCGCGCACAAAGTCGGCCACGGTATAAATGTGCTCCAGCACATCAATTCCATCCGCCGCTGCTTCTGCGGGATGATAGCGCTGCAAGTGTCCAGCTACGCGCATCCCCTGCGCATGTCCTTCGGCGATCACCCGTTGCCCGATCTCGCGCGTCACGCCGATATACAGCTTGAGCGTCGCGACATCCCACGCCTTCATCTGCGCCACGAAGGGCCGGACCTCCGCGGGATCCGTCAGCGTCCATCCGGTATCGGGATGCCGTACCGGCGCACCATCGATGAGCGGACTGCACATGAAGAGGCGCGGGTATTTCCCGGGCTCGGCGTCCGACATGCGCTGCAGGAGGCGCTGCGCCGGAAGTTGATCCCCCGTACTCCGAACGGACGTGACACCGTACTGCAAGTAGAGCGGCAGCACGGCATCGCCCGTCATCCCCGCTGCATGCAGCACATGCGTCGTGTGCACGTGGGCATCAATGAGACCGGGAATCAGGTACTTCCCCGTCCCGTCGAGCACCCGCGCCCCGTCCGGCACGGCGAAGCCAGCGGCCGGCCCCACCGCGAGAATGCGATCCCCGCGCACCAGCACGCTCTGCCCACGACGATGCTGGCGCGTGCGGGCATCGAACACGGCCACGTTACTGATCACCATCGAGTTCTCTGCGCCCTGCCCCGGAACCGCCCCGGTCCCCAGCGCCTGCAATGGCGCCTGAGCCCACGGCCCCGGCGTCGGGAGCGCGAGCCCCGCGACCGTGAGCCCGCTGGCCTGCAGAAAGTCTCGACGGGAGAGTGGCATACGCAGAACCTACGCCCGCGGTGCGCTTGTTGTCATCCCCGGCTCACCACACATTCCCTCAATGCGTCTCCTCCGCCCAGCACTCGCCGCACTCTGCCTCCCGATCGGCCTTTCGCTCTGCTTCTCGATTGGCGCGCTCCTCCCGCGCGCACTCTCGGCGCAGGCCCCTCGCATTCTTCCCGCGCCGCGCGAGATCGTGCGGCACACGGCGCCGGTTCGGCTCCAGAGTGAACTCACGGTAGAACCCGGCGCCGATGCCGCAGACCGCGAGGCCGCACTCGACTTCGCCGCAGCCATGCGCGAGCGCGGACTCACCGCCTCCGTCACCGACCGACACCGCGGCTGGCATGTCACGCTGCTGCGCGATGGATCGGACGCGGCGCGGCGCGTGCTCGACGCCGAACGGCTGAGCTTCGATACCACGATGGCCGCCGAAGGCTACGTGCTCGTCGCCACCCCCGAAGGCGCAACGGTCATTGGCCGCACCGCTGCCGGCGTCTTTTATGGACTGCAGTCACTCAAGCAGCTCATCACGGGCGGCGGTGAACGCGCGACCATTCAGCCCGCGGTCATTCGCGACTGGCCCGCCATGCGCTGGCGCGGCGTGCAGGATGATATCTCCCGCGGTCCGGTACCCACGCTCGAGTACCAGAAGCGGCAGGTCCGTTTGTTCGCCGCATTCAAGCTCAACACGCTTTCCATTTACTACGAGCACACCCTCGCCTTCGCCTCGCAGCCGGTGATCGCTCCGCCGGGCGGCGCGATGTCGCGCGAGGATGTACGCGCACTGGTGGCGTTCGCGCAGAAGTACCACGTCACGATCATTCCGCAGCAGCAGACCTTCGGGCACTTGCACCACGCCCTCAAGCTCGAGCTCTACGCCGATCTCGCCGAGACCACGCACGGGCATGTGCTCGCCCCAGGACAACGCGGTTCGCTGGAGTTCACACGCGGCATCTTCGCCGAGATCGATTCGCTCTTTCCCTCGCCTTTCGTGCATCTCGGCGCCGACGAGACCTTCGAACTCGGCAAGGGTCGCACCAAGCCCGATGTCGAGGCGCGCGGCATCGGCCCCGTGTACGTGGACTATCTCCGCGAGATCGTGAACACCGTGCGGCAGCCCGGCAAGCGCTATCTGTTCTGGGGCGACATCGCGATGAATCACCCCGCGCTGGTGCGTGGACTCCCGAGTGATCTCATTGCCGTCGGCTGGGACTATGGCTCGCGCACCAACTTCGATCGCTATCTCAAGCCTTTTCGCGATGCCGGCATGGAGACGTGGGTCGCGCCGGGGGTGAGCAGTTGGAACCGCGTGTATCCCAACTTCGCGGTGGCGCTGCCGAACATTCAGGGCTTCATTCGCGATGGGCAGCGCTTTGGCGCGACCGGTGTGCTCAATACCACGTGGGACGACGACGGCGATGCGATCTTCGAGACCACCTGGTACGGCGTGGTGTTCGGCGCCGCGGCCGCGTGGCAGCCGGGTGAAGCGAGCATTCCCGAGTTCCAGAGCGCGTATGGCCGCGCCTTTCACGGCGATACCTCCGGTGCCGTTGATGCAGCACAGAAGCACCTGATGCTCGCGCAGCAGGCGCTGCAGGAGAGCCGGGCGGGCGATGCGAGCACCTTCTTGTTCTATCTCGATCCCTGGTCGCGCGAAGGAGGCATTGAGACGATTCGCCTCCGTCCGTATCTCGCGAAGGTGCGCATTCACGCCGAGAGCGCGCTCGTGCATCTCGCGCGGGCGCGCACGCGACCGTACGTCCGCGAGGCCACGGCGCTCGACGCCATCGAACTCGGCGCGCGCCGCATTGATTGGCTGGCGATGAAGTTCCAGATCGCCGACGAGGTCGCGCAGCTCTTGGTCGGGCTGCGGGCGCCCGGCGTCACGATCACGTGGAAGGAGCTCGCCGAGATCACCGGCATCAACGGCAAGCTCCAGGACATGCGCGACGGCTACGTGCTCACGCGTGAGCTCTTCGAGCGCTCATATCGCGCCGAGAACCGCCCGTACTGGATCCAGAACGTCCTCGCACGGCACGATGAGCAGATCCTGCTGTGGGTCCAGCGCATCAGCACAATGGACGCCGCGCGGCGACGGTTCACTAGAGACCGGACGGTGCCGACGCCGCAGGAGCTGGGCGTGCCGTCAACATGGGCACCCCCGACTCCGACCGGCGCACGCTGAAGATCGCGTTGTCCGGGCCCCAGAGTCGCCCGGTCAGTTCCGGCGCAATGTCGGCCACGGACTTCGGCAGCCTCGCGGGGATGAGCTTCCCCTTGTTGGTCTCGAAAACGATCAGGTGAAAGTCGGTCGCGGTCTCAATCCCGCGTGACATCTCAGGGATCCACTTCTCGGTCCGCAACGCGGTGGCGATGGTCGCCCCCGCGGTCCCTGGGGCGGCCACGTAGAATGAGTCGAAGGCGAAGGGGACTTCGATAAAAAGCCGGACCGTGGCCGTGTCGCCGCGGGTCAGGGCCTCAGCCACCGCCGTCGCGATATCCGCCTCGGTCTTCTCCATCTGCTGGGGGCCGCACCCCGTGAGGGCCAGCGCGGCGAAGAGCGATCCGCCGGCGAACTGGCGACTGGCGGCAAGTCTGGTGCGAATCATGCGCGCCGACGCGCATTGCTCTTCTCCTTCTCGAGGGCACGCCGGACGGCGCGCTCCGCGGAATCCATCGCGTGGTCGAACGCCGCCTTGTGATCGGCGTCCAGAATCTCCACGATGACACTTTCGTGCCGCGAGAGGGTCACGGTCACGGAGCAACGCCGCGCCGGAGACCCCTTTGGACCCGAGATGTCCTCGAGCCGCACCGTGGTCTTCTCGATTGCCGTCGCGAACTTCCCGAGCTTGAACCCGGCGCGCTTGGCGATGTAGGCGCGAAGCTCATCGTCCACCTCGACCCCACGGGTCCGCAGCAGTAGCGGCGTCTCCTGGGAGGTGGTCTTCCCGCGCTCGGCGCGGGGCTTGTCGGTGACGGCAACGCCCATCGGGGCGCGGCGGGACTTGTTGGTGGCGCGGCGGACGGCCATCGGTCAACACCTCACTGGTGGTCCTACAGGTTCTGGCAACGAATCCTTCTCTTTCAATCTGTCACAGGGACCACAGGGCAGACCACCCCGCAGACCCTGTTCTGGGGCCTTCCAACGCCCCGCCAACAGCGGGCGTAGTTTATCGATGGTCACAGATCCACCCCATTCACCCCCGCTTCATATGATGAAGACCAGGCTCCTCAGCGCCATCGGCGCGGTCGCGCTCGCGTCCTCCGCGCTCACCGCGCAGACGATCGACTCGACCATGATCGCCGGCCTCCGCTGGCGAAACGTCGGCCCCGCCAACATGTCCGGCCGCATCGCCGACATCGAAGGCATCCCGTCGCCCAGCCGCACCTTCTTCGTCGCCGCGGCAGCGGGCGGCGTCTGGAAGTCGACCAACGGCGGCGTCACCTACCGCCCCGTGTTCGACAACTACGGGTCGCATCACTCGGCGATCTCGCCATTGCACCGAGCGACACCAACACGATCTACCTCGGCACCGGCGAACCGAACTCGCGCAACTCGATCTCCCCGGGTGGCGGCATGTTCAAGTCGGTCGATGGTGGCCTGACCTGGAAGTACATCGGCCTGCGTGAGACCGAGCACATCGGCCGCGTGCTCGTGCACCCCACCGATCCGAATGTCGCGTGGGTCGCCGCGCTCGGCGCCGCGTGGCGTCCGAATCGTGATCGCGGTCTGTACAAGACGACCGATGGCGGCACGACCTGGACCAACAAGAAGTTCATCAACGACACTACGGGCTTCGTGGATATCGATCTGGATCCGCGCAACCCCGACGTGCTCTTCGCGACGAGCTATCATCGTCTGCGCGGCCCCTACTTCCTCCAGTCGGGCGGACGTGGCTCGGCGCTCTGGAAGTCCACCGATGGTGGTGAGACCTGGAGCGAAGTGACCGGTGGCGGCTTCCCGGCCACGATGAAGGGGCGCATGGAAGTCGCGATTGCGCCGTCGAACGGCGACATCATGTACGTGATGGTCGAGGCCGACACGACGGCGAATCCCCGTCCCGCCGCGGGCGCGCGGGCACAGGCCTCGCAGAGTGGCCTCTATCGCTCCGCCGACGCCGGCAGGACGTGGGAGCGCACCGCGACCGAGAATGTCCGTCCGTTCTACTACTCCCAGGTGCGTGTCCACCCGACCAACCCCGAGCGCGTCTGGTTCTCCTCGACGCCGGTGAAGGTGTCCGATGAAGGCGGCAAGAACGCCCGCAACGCGACGGTCGGCCTGCACGTCGACCATCACGCACAGTGGATCGACCCCAAGGATCCGTCGCGCCATATCGTCGGCAACGACGGTGGCATTGGCCTCACCTGGGACAATGGCGGCAACTATATCTTCCCGAACTCGTTCGCGATCGGACAGTTCTACAACGCATCGTTCGACATGGCCGTCCCCTACCGCGTCTGCGGTGGCTTGCAGGACAACGGCTCGTGGTGCGGACCGTCGCGTCGTCGTCAGGGCCCCATCACCAATGCGATGTGGTTCACCTATAATGGCGGCGACGGCTTCGTGACGCAGCAGGACCAGACGAACCCCGACATCATCTACGGGACGTCGCAGGGCGGCGACATCGGACGCTACCAGGTCTCGGCCGGCCAGCGCTCCGCGTTCCGCAAGCCCGAGTACCGCGCGCAGTACATGATCTGGGAGGACAGCATCATCACCGTGCGCGGTGACACCATGCGTCCGGAGACCTCGGCCATGCGTCGCACGATCGCCGAGCTGCGCGCGCAGCAGAAGAAGGATTCCGTGGACCTGTCGCTTCGCTGGAACTGGAACACCCCCTTCTTCCTCTCGCCGCACAACCAGTCGGTTGTCTACATGGGCGCGAATCGCGTGATGAAGTCGGTCAGGCGTGGCGATGAGATGTTCCCGATCTCTGGCGACCTCTCGTACGCCGATCAGGCCAAGATCAAGATCTCCACGGTCACGACCGGCGGTATCACGATCGACGCGACGGGCGCCGAGACCTTCGGCACGATCGTCTCGTTGAATGAGTCGCCGCTGAAGGTGGGGATGCTCCTCGCTGGCACCGATGACGGCCGCGTTTGGATGACGGCCAACGATGGTGGCGAGTGGACCGAACTCACGTCGCGCATCAGCGGCGTGCCCGCCGGTACCTATGTGTCGCGCATCGAACCGTCGAATCACAACGCGAATCGCTTCTTCGTGACGTTCGACAATCATCGCCGCGGCGACTTCACGCCGTACGCGTTCGTCACAGACGACGGCGGCCGCACCTTCCGTTCGATCGCCGGCGGTCTGCCGCGCGGTGGGCCGGACTTCGTGCACGTGCTGCGCGAGGACCTCAAGAATCCCGACCTGCTGTTCGTGGGCACGGATGTCGGCGCGTATGTCTCCGGCGATCGCGGCACGACCTGGCAGAAGTTCATGACCGGGCTTCCGAATGTGCCGGTGCACGACCTCCGCATTCACCCGCGCGACGCCGAGATGGTAGCGGCCACGCACGGCCGTGCCATCTGGATCGTGGACATCGCCCCGCTTCAGCAGATGAAGAGCATTGTGGCCGATGCCGCGGCGACGCTCTTTGCGCCGCGCACGGGCTTTCAGTGGGGCGACCCGCCGTCTGAGGGCCAGGCCGCTGGCCAGATGACGTTCGCGGCCCCGAGCCCGGCGTACGGCGCGGACATCTGGTATCGCCTCACGAAGAACGTGGGCCCCGTGCGCATCGTGGTGCAGGATGTGAAGGGCGACACGTTGCAGACCCTCACCGGCATGGGCATGCCTGGGCTGCACAAAGTGACGTGGGGCTACAACGGCCGTGCGGCGCCGCGCCCGGCGCTGCGTGGCGCAGCGTTACGCGATTCGATCCTGCAGGCGCGTCGCATGAAGACGGCGCTCGATTCGATCGAAGCCGCGGGCAACGTACCGAAGCCAGCCCTCGACATGATCCGTCGTTCGATGGAAGGCGGCGCGACCGGCATGCAGAACATGGCGCGCGCCTTCGGCTTCGGCGGCGGCGGTGGCGGCGGCCAGCAGCAGGCGGGCCGTTGGGTAGAGCGTCCGGCCGAGTCCTCGCCAGCAGCGGGCGGACGTGGCGGCGCGGGTGCGGCTGGTGGCGCGGCTCGTGGCGCGGTCGGTGGCGCGGCTGGTGGTGCGGCTGGTGGCGCGGCCGGTGGCGCGGCTGGTGGCGCGGCTGGTGGCATGGCCGGTGGCATGGCCGCGATGATGGGAATGGATCAGAGTGATCTCTTCGCGATCGTGCGCGCGACCGGTGCCATGGGCGGCGGCGGTGGCGGCGGATTCGGTGGCGGCGTGCCCGTTGCGGAGCCGGGCGAATACCTCGTCTCGATGACCGTCGATGGGCAGACGCTCCGTCAGACGCTGCGGGTCGAGCGCACGGTCGGTGGCGGCGGCAGCGGTCTGCCGTTCGAACTCGAAGACATGATCAAGCAGTACGAGCGCTGGTTGCGCACGCAGCGGTAAGCGTTCGAACCACGAAGGCACGAAGGGCTCCGAACCTACTCTGGGTTCGGAGCCCTTCTTGCTGGCAACTACTGCAACACAGAGGCACAGCGCACCAAAGAATACCTAGCGCTCACCCCGATCTCCTGTCTCACACTCTGCCGTTCTCCGTCCCGCTGTGCCTCTGTGCCTCTGTGGTAGCGCCGTGACGGAAGCTACCGATTCACCCGCAACACCACCGCAGCCGATTCGATCGACGCCCGATCCACGGCCCGAACCGAGATCCGGTCCGCGAACGAAGGAATCGTCATCTCCCGCACCGTCCCACGCAGCACGGTGCTCTCCCACGCGCCGTCCGTGCGGCGCGTCTGCACCAGCCACCAATGCGGGGACTCCTCACCCGCCGGCTTCACCTTCGCGGTATATGCGCCCGAAGCTCCGCGCAGCAACTCCACCGACGGCTCCCCCTGACGCGCCACGCGCAACCAAGGCGAAGGCGGCACCAGCGCGGCGACATCGTACACATTGCGCCCGAGACGCGTTGCGAGCGAGTCGCGATCCTCAAGGAACACGCGCGCCGAGAAGTGCACGTTCCCGGATGCGCCGCCGTCCGCGCGCGTCATGCGGATCTGTTGCTCGATCTCCGACGTGCGCCACGACGTGCGCGACGACTCGCCGACCTTGCTCGTGAAGTTTCCCGGCCAGAGATGCCGATTGAACGTGTTCTGCTCCGCCCACCAGCGGAGCAGGACCGGATACTCTTGCCCTCGTTGCGCCACCGGCCAGTAGAGCTGCGGCGAGAAGTAGTCGAGCCATCCTTCTTGCAGCCACTTCCGCGCATCGGCATACAGGCCGTTGTACGCATCGAAGCCCGTCACCGTCGCCGGGTAGCCCGGACGCCAGATCCCGAACGGACTCACCCCGAACTTCACCCAGGGCTTCACCTCGTGGATACCGCGATAGAGCTCCTGCACGAGCGTATTCACATTCTCACGGCGCCAATCATCGAGCGGGAGGGTGCCGCCGCCCATCTGGTACCGACGGTAGGACACCTGATCGGGAAAGGTGATCGGACGTCCGCGACGATCGTTCTCGCGATACGGATAGAAATAGTCATCGATATGCACACCATCGATGTCGTAGCGCTTCACCACATCGAGAATCACGCGAATCGTGTGGGCGCGCACCGCCGCCTCACCCGGATCCATCCACTCCTGCATGCCGTAGGGTCGGACGAGCGTCGGATGCGCCACCGCGAGATGGCGCGCGCCATACGCGCTGCGACTCGACGTGTGCTTCGCGCGATACGGATTGAACCACGCGTGCAACTCGAGCCCACGCTTGTGCGCTTCGTCCACCGCGAACTTCAGCGGATCCCACCACGGACTCGGCGCGACCCCCTGTGTCCCCGTGAGATATTCGCTCCAAGGCTCCAGCGCGGAGGCATACAGCGCATCACCCGCTGGGCGTACTTGAAAGATCACCGCATTGAGTCCGCTCGCCTTGGCGCGATCGAACAGCGCCTGGAGTTCCTTCCGCGCGGAGTCGGGCGCGAGACCGCGGCGCGAGGGCCAGTCGATGTTCGCCACCGAGGCGATCCAGAGGCCGCGGAACTCTCGCGCGACCTCAGGGGGCACACAAGAAAGATCATCTCCCAGACAGGGCTCGCCAACGCCGTTCACCGGCGCCACACGCATCGGCGCCACACGCATCGGCGCCACGCGTATCGGCGCCACGCGTATCGGAGGCACATCGCCGGGAGCAGTCGAACGGCTCGACGGCAACGCATTCGATTCCTGCGCACGATCCTGCGCACGCGCCGTCCGCGCGGGGAGCACCGCCGTCAGCACCGCCGTCAGCAC
>CAYUMN010000018.1:0-7552 GCA_964445835.1 uncultured Gemmatimonas sp. | reverse complement strand
AGCACCGCCGTCAGCACCGCCGTCAGCACGGAGGCGCACAGAAACAATGGCATGCGTACGATCGAAAGCTTCATTGCACCACGTAGGTCAGATTCCCGCTGGAATGTGTCGAGCAGACACCGCCATAAGTGCCGGGATACGCAATCGTGTAGTTCGTCGTCTCGCCGGCATCCGCCCCGAAGAGCGCCAGTTGATGGCGGACGCTATCTCCATTCACCACGCGCACCACGGTGTTCCGCCCTCGGGACTTCACAAAGAGCGTTTCTGGCAGCGCCCCCCCGTTCACGGTGGCCACGCCACCAGGGGCAATGACAATCGTCACCGACGGGCGCGGCCAAGTCCACCAGGTCAGGGACGCCATGGTAAGGACGACCAAGCCCACGCCAAGGCCACGCGGCACCCGACGGCTTTCCCTACGGCTTTCGCTACGGCTTTCGGACACCAGCTCGCACCGTCAGGGTCGCCCCGGACACAAAGGTCAGCGTCGCCGTCACCGAATCGCCCTCGGTCAGTGGACGGTTCACCCCCGTCAGCATCACGTGCGCACCCAGCGGCCGGAACGCCACACTGTCCGTCGCCGGCACCGGCAACGCCGTGACCGGCGACATGTGCATCATGCCAGCGTGCTGCGTGGAGACATGCATCTCCGCGGCAGCAGCATCGACACTCTGGACGCGCATCAGGGTGTCGGCCGCCGCACCGCCGTTCGCTAACGTGAAATAGACCGCCGTCATCGCTCCGCTGTCCGCCGCGCGCGCCCACGCTCCATGGACACTGAGCGGGACCGCGGGCGGCGTCGGGATCGTCTCGCGTTCGGCGGCGCACGCCGCCAGCACCACACTACAGGCACCACAGGCACTACAGGCTTTACAGCAACTTGCGAAGATCCTTTGCCAAGTCCTCACCACTCACTCCCGGTTCGTAGAGGTAGCGCAGCTTGCCGTCGCGGTCCACCACGAAGGTGTTGGCCGGATGCGCGACCGTGTAATCGTTCGCGCGCGTGTCACCCTCTGGATACGCGGCGATCCCCCACGCGCGTTTAAGCGCTTCAATCTCCTCCGTCGTTCCGGTCACACCAAGAAACGAAGGATCGAACTGCCGCGCGTAGCTCAGCGCGAGCTCCGGCGTGTCGCGCTCAGGGTCCATGCTCACAAAGATCCACCGAACATCCTTCGCCGCATCGCCCAGCGCGCGCCGTGCCCGCGCCCAGTCGCCCATCGTCGTCGGGCAAACATCCGGACAGTGCGTGTACCCGAAGTACACGAGCACCACCTTCCCCTGCTCCGCCGCAATATCAACGCGCGTGCCATCGAACGCGGTGAACACAAAAGGCGCCGCCACCTCGGCGTCACGAATCTCGATGCCCCGCATGGGCTCACCGCAGGCGGCGAGCACCAGCGTCATGAGCACGGGGAGCAGTTGCTTGATGCGCATCACCCAAAGATACCCCGCGACCCGGCGAATCATTCCCTGAACGAGTCGGTCATCGCGTACGGCGCGGCGGCAGCGGAACGAAGGCACTCACCTCACGCTGATAGATCCTGTACGCCTCACCGCGCGACTGCACCGCGTGCGCCTCGGTGGCCGGAATTCCCGTCACCCGCGTGAGAAAATAGAGCATCAACGCCGGCGCCATGAGACCAAGCCAACCCCACGGCGAGGCGAGACCGAGGAGCGCGAAGCCGCACCAGACGGTCCAATCGAAAAAATAGTTCGGATGCCGCGACCAGCCCCAGAGCCCGACACGGCAGACCTTCCCCTTCTTCGAAGTATCGGCCTTGAACGCGCGGAGCTGGTGGTCGGCCGTGGCCTCGCCGAGCATGCCAAGCCCAGCGATGGCCGCACCGATCCAGGTCAGCATATGAATGCGCGGTGCCGGATCCACCGCCGCCATGAGAAAGGAGAGCGCGAGCACGACATCGAGCACCCCCTGCCCCACAAAGAGCGTGAAGAACTTCGCCTCGAGATTCCCACCCCAGCGCGCCCGCATCTCCCCGTAACGCGGATCCTCGGGCTCAGCCATCACCCGCGTCGCGAGATGAATCGTGAGCCGCGCGCTCCAGATACCCACGACCACCGCCACCAACAGTCGCCGCGGCGCGTACCCCGTCCCGAGCACGCCGTAGAGCGCCGCAAGCACGCCGAGCGTCCCCGCCCAGCCGACGTCCACCCACGAGGCATTCTGCTGCGCCACATGGACGCGCCAGACCGCCAGCATGATCAGCGTCGCGGCGAGCAGGCCAAGCGCGGCCAGCGGGAGGGCGTCGTTCCAGGGGGCAGGCATTCTTGAGACTAACACAGGACCCTCTGCACCGTGCACCGTGCGCCGCGCACCTTGCGCCACCCGACCCCATATACTACTATTTAGTTATATATATGACCGTCCTCGCCGCCCTCCTCGCCGTGCTCGTCGGCCTGACCCTCGGTCTCCTCGGGGGCGGCGGCTCGATCCTCACGGTCCCCGTCATCGCCTTCACCCTCGGCGTCGACCCCAAGACCGCCATCGTCATGAGCCTTCCTATAGTCGGCGGAGCCTCCCTCATCGGGGTCGCCCGCCACTGGAAGCTCGGCAATATCGACTTTCGCATCGCCATCCCCTTTGGCGCGGCCGCCATGGTCGGTGCCTTCGGCGGGGCCCGCCTCGCCCGCTTCATGGACGGCGGCACGCAGCTCATGCTCCTCGCCGTCGTCATGCTCGGCGCCTCCATTTCGATGTTCCGGAACGCCAATCTCGCCGAACCCGAGCGTCCCGCAGTCCCGCAGAAGATCGGGCCCCTCACCTTCGTGGTGGGGGCCCTCACCGGCACCCTCACCGGCTTGGTCGGTGTCGGCGGTGGGTTCCTGCTCGTCCCCGCCCTTGTGCTCCTCGCGAAAGTCCCGATGAAGCAGGCCGTCGGCACTTCGCTCTTCGTGATCGTCCTCAACACCATCGCGGGCTACGCCGGGTACGCTGGGAGCGTCGAGGTCCCGTGGAATCTTGTGCTGTGGTTCGCTGGCTTCACCGCCGTTGGGATTCTCGCGGGCAGCTCGCTCGCGTCGAAGGTCCCGCAATCCGCACTCAAGCGCGCCTTCGCCGTGTTGCTCGTCCTCGTTGCCGCCTTCATTCTCTGGCAGTCCCGTACCTCGCTCTGACCCTCGGAGAGTCCAATGTTCCTCAAGCGTTTCTACGATGATGGCCTCGCACAGGCCTCGTACCTCATTGGCTGCGCCAAGACCGGCGAAGCCTTGGTCATCGACGCGAATCGCGATGTGCAGCAGTACATCGACGCCGCTGCGGCCGAGAAGCTCACCATCACGCACGTCTCCGAGACGCACATCCACGCGGACTACGTCTCCGGCTCGCGCGAACTCGCGAAGCGCACCGGCGCGACGCTCTTCCTCTCGAGTGAGGGCGGCCCTGATTGGCAGTACGCCTTCGCCGCGGGGGATGGCGCGACCCTCGTCAAGAACGGCGATGTCATCAAGGTGGGCAACATCAAGATCGAGATCGTCCACACCCCTGGCCACACGCCTGAGCATATCTCGTTCCTTGTGACCGACACCGCAGGCGCGAACGAGCCCATGGGGATCGCGACCGGTGACTTCGTTTTCGTGGGCGATGTCGGCCGTCCCGATCTGCTCGAGCGGGCCGCGAAGGTGGCCAACACCATGGAAGATGGCGCGCGCACGCTCTTCCACTCGCTCGAACGCTTTCGCGCGCTCCCCGAGTACGTCCAGGTCTGGCCCGGACACGGCGCCGGCTCCGCCTGCGGCAAGTCACTCGGCGCCGTGCCCACCTCCACAGTCGGCTACGAGAAGCGCTTCAACTGGGGCGTCGGCACCACCGATGAGCAGACCTTCGTGGACATGGTACTCGCCGGCCAGCCCGAGCCCCCGCTCTACTTCGCGGAGATGAAACGCATCAATCGTGATGGGCCACCTATCCTTGGCGGCTTCGATGTGCCAAAGCGCGGCGACGGCGAGGCAATCGCTCATGCGCTCGCGAACGGTGCTGCCGTACTCGATCTGCGCCCCGCAGCGAACTTTGCACTCGGGCACATCCCAGGCACCATCAACATCCCGCTCAACAAGAGCTTCTCCACTTGGGCCGGCTGGCTCGTGAAGTATGACCAGCCGATCCATCTCATTGCCTCGGAGAACGAGATCGCACACGCGGTGCGTGAGCTCGCGATGATCGGCCTCGATCACGCGGCGGCATGGTACGCCCCCGAGATCGTCAGTGAGTGGAAGGCGAGCGGCAAGCCGCTTGGGACGATCGCCAAGACCGACGCCGCGAGTGTCGCACCGCGCGTGGCGCGTGGTGAAGTGACCGTACTCGACGTGCGGAATCGCACCGAGTACGAGGCGGGGCACCTGCCGGGCGCCCTGCACATTCCCGTTGGTCACCTCAGCGCCCGACTCGCGGAGATTCCTCACGACAAGCCGATCATCGTGCAGTGCCAGTCAGGCGCGCGGTCCGCGATCGCGACCTCGGTGCTCCAGCAGCTCCATATCACCAACGCGACCGATCTGGTCGGGGGCTTCGCCGACTGGGAACGCGGCGGCCATCCCGTCGTGCGCGACAGCGCACAGGTGGAGGTCTAAGATGCCACCGAAAGTGATGTCCCCTGCGCTGATGGAAGAGCTGGCCGAACGCTTCAAAGCGCTCGGTGAGCCGGCGCGACTCCAGCTCCTGATGGCGCTCCGCAATGGCGAACACTCGGTCAACGAGCTGGTGCTGATCACCGGGCTCGGACAGGCGAATGTGTCGAAGCATCTGCAGCAACTATACCAGTGCGGCTATCTCACCCGCCGCAAGGAAGGCACCTTCGCGTACTATGCGATTGCGAGCGAGGATGTCTTCATGCTGTGCGATGTGATGTGCGGCCGCATCGAGGAGCAGCAGCGGCAGCAGCGCGCGTCAATGAAGCTCGCACGCTAGCAGCACTCAGCTCCAGCACTGCTGCACCGCTGACGCACCCGGGGCCCGGTAGAGCACTTGCTCTACCGGGCCCCGGTTCGAACGACCGTGAACACCCTCGTGGAACGATGTCGAAATCAGCGCCCTGGCGGAGGCGTGGTCGGAGCGACCGGTGCCGCCATCGTGGCGGAGTCCATCATGACCATCGCCGAGTCCATGACGACCGCTGGCGGCCTGGTGTACGCCGGCGCCGCTGGCGTGACCCAATCCGTGTGCGTGCCCCAGAGCGCCGGATAGTGCTTGGCCATCGCGAAGCCGTAGAGCGGCTTATTGACCCCATTGTGGCAGGTCACGCACTGCGCCTTCGGCGCGTCACCCATCGTCCCCAGACGGGATGGATGATAGACGGAGGCCAGAGGCGCGAGGTAGTTCGTGTTCACGTCACGCAGCATCTGGATGCCGACGTGCGCAGTGACGCGCTGCGGCGGCGCCTGATCCCAACTCGAGAACTGCCGCGAGTTGTGGCAGAAGGTGCAGTTGACGCCGAGGGCCGTCGACTGACTGATCATCAGCGCATAGGTCCATTCGGTCTGCTTCACACTCGATCGGTTCGCGTTGCTCGGCGTGATACTCTGCGAGACCACACGAGCACCGGCGCCGTCGAGATAGTGGCGCAGGATCTGATTCTCGTTCGTATAGAACCAGAGTCCATTCGGCAGCGGCTTCCCCATGTGGCAGGTATAGCAGGTCACGCCCGTGTTGCCGACGTGTTCTGTCCACTCGGAGTTGATCTGCCGCGTCATCTGGATCATGCGACGCGCGACCGTCTTCGTATAGATGGCCTTGCCGTCCGGATACGTGTCCGCCGCGAAGTTCGCGATGTTGTGGCAATACGCGCAGTTGCCCGGATTGCCGCCCACCCACGTGGAGAACGACAGCATCGTGCGGTTGAACTCACTGACGGAGATGTCATTGAGCACCTGCACATTCTGCCACTGCGGCGGCGGCGACGACTCGCTTGCCGGCGGGAGGATGGCGGGCATCTGCCGCGCGAGATCGTTCATTGCGGCATTCACATCACGGGCGACGTAGTTGATCTCCATCGCCGTGCCGCGATACCCCTTCTGCACAATTACCCGTTCCTCGGACTTGAAGAACTGACACCCGCTGAGGGCAAGGAGGGTCACCCCGAATGCTGCGCGAGTAAGAGAGCGCATCATTACATCCCTCCCGGCGCAGGCGCCGCGGCGGCAGTGGAATCGACCATCGGCGTGGCCGGCGCCGGGACGGTGTACGTCGGGAAGCCGCGGTTGAGCGCGCTCGGATACTGGCCACGCAGGGCCTCGAGCTGCTCTTGGGTGAGCACGTTCTGCGCCGGGTACACCGGCGCGACACCATGCTTCACCGCCCACAGGTACCAGTTGTCCACCACGGTGCCCGTCAACAGGATGCCGATGCCGCCCGTGAAGGTCACGAGCGTGGCGAACCACCAGGCCCAGCGATGGATCGACTCCATGGTCGCGTTGAAGCCCATCGTCCAGCGCCAGAAGATCTGCGAGCGTTCCGCGGCCGTGCCGCGATCGGTGATCTGCTCGATCTCGCGCTCGCCACCAAGCCGGCTGACCGCAAGGATCGTCGCCGCGTGCATGGCGAACAGCAGTACCGAGCCGTACAGGAAGGCGATCGACAGCGCGTGGAACGGGTTGTAGTACAGGTTCCCGTAGCGGATCGAGAACGCCGCCGTCCAGTCAAGGTGCGGGAAGAGTCCGAATGGCACCATCTCGCTGAAACTGCCGACAAGCAACGGCTGGAAGAAGAACGTGCTGAACAGGAAGATCGCAGAACCGAAGGCCCAGGCGAGATGCGTTCCCATTCCCAGCGCGCGAGCGCGGGTGTAGGTACGGATCCACCACGTGGCCACAGCGACCGAGAGGAAGAAGCCGGCGATCAGATACCAGCCACCCTTCATGAGGGGCGGGAGTCGGATACCGTACTCGGGCGACGGCGGCTCGAGCGCGAGCCACGGCAACTGACGCACGAATTCAACTGGGCTCCAGCCCACTTGATACATCATGTTCAGGCCGATGATCTCGAACGCGATGAAGCCGGTCAGCAGCGAGACGATGCCCCAGAAGCCGAGATAGATCGGCCCGATCTGTGAGTCGCCGAACTTGCCCGCCCAGTAGCTGAAGACGCCGGTGCCGTAGCGCTGCCCGAACGTTTCGTCGATAGGAAGGCCCGGATCGGCCGTCGTCCGCACCTGGACGCGCGTAAAGAGATTCTGATACTCAAGCATGGGAATCTCCGTTAGCGCCAGATGGGAAGATTGAGCCACCAGCCCCACCACTCAGGCCAGCCCTTGCTCCAGAACGGGCCGGAGATCACGATGCAGACCGCGCTCCAGAAGCCCGCGCTGAGCGCGAGGAAGAGGCCGAGCCGATGGATGCCGATCGCCCCGATCGAATAACCGAGGAAGTCGCGGAAGAACACGTTCTCGTGCTCACTCGTCTTCACCGGCTCACCCTTCTTCGGGTTCGTCACCGAGAGGATCAGCGATCCATGCATCGCCAAGGCGAGCGTGGTCGTGAAGAAGAAGGTGACGGCGATCATGTGCGCCGGATTGTAGTGGAAGTGCAGGTACTGGTACCCGAC
>CAYUMN010000017.1:0-27905 GCA_964445835.1 uncultured Gemmatimonas sp. | reverse complement strand
GCACCTTTGTGGTGCGCGCCGGGACGCCGCCGAACGTGGACACCGTGGCGTTACAACCGACCCGTGTGGCATCCGTGCGCATTCCACCACCACCACCCGCGACCAGCAGCGGCGTCCCGGCGCGCACCACAAAGGTGCCGCCGCCACCACCGCCATTCGAGCCCACGGTAGCCGAGCCCGCCTGCCCAACCGCGATGCCGAGGACCTGACCCGCCGTGAGATTGATCTCACCACGCATCTGGGCACCTCTACCGCCGACGAAGTTGAGTGTGGCCGAGGCACCCGCCGCTCCCCGAGTGGTGATCAGGTAGCGACCCGTGTGCGGCACCGTCCAGTTCTGTACGCCGTTCACAACAGTGACCGCAGTGGTGGAGGTAGCATAGGACGCGTTGCACTGTGCCGGAGTGGGCCCATTCGCGCCAGCCGCACCGCAGGTCTGCATGATGAAGGTGTTCGGCGCATTCGTCGCCGTCAGCGCCTCGTTGGCATACGGCGAGAACGTCTGCAGCGTGATAAACCAATCCCCGGCCGCAGGATTGGTGAAGGTACAGGTCTCCGGCCCACCGGAGTACGGCACGCAGAGTGAATCGGTCAGCACAGTGCCACCGAAGCGGATCACGGCCGCCGTGCCGCGCCGCACGTACATGTCCGCGTCGCCCCCGGTCGCAGGCAGCGTAACGGTCAGTTGCGGAGTGTTCAACGGTACGCTGATGACGAACTGGCGCTCCGTACCGACCGCCGCATCGCTGACGAGCACCGCGGTTGCCGACGTGAGCACCTGCGGCGTCCTTGCGAACGGCAGTTGCAGGTCGGAGGGCTGGATGGCGAGCGGCGACCAACCTGAGACCCCACCATTCGTGACGGCGCGCACCCGGTAGGCATACCGCGTATTCGTCGCCAACCCACCATTCAAGTACGAGGAGTCATTCGCCGCCACCGTGATCAGGTTACCGAAGTTCGCCTCCACTACCTCGCAATTCTCACCCGTACAGCGCTGAATCTGATACCCGCTCTCGAAGAGCGAGCTGTGGGTCCACCGGAAGCGAATGGCGAACCGCGCGACCGTGAAGGCACGCGCCTCGAACGGCGACTCGAGTACTGTCGAGGACCCCGCCGTTGCCGACACCGCCTGCCCCGATGCATTCGCCGCGATGACCCGGTACTCCTGCGTCGTGCCGAAGGTCGCGGCGGCGTCGAGGTAGCTCGTCGTGTTCGCGGGGACCGACGTCAACGTGATGAACGAGCACAGAGGACCGGAGCAGCGCTGTACGAAGAATCCGCTCTCGTTCATGGCGTTGTCCGTCCATGTCAACTGGACTGCCACGCCACTGACCGGCGTGGCGACAAGGTTCGTCGCCGCCGCCGGCAGATCCGTGTTCAGTGACACCACATCCGAGAACGAGGACCCAATGTTGTTCGTCGTGCGGATGCGATAGCTGTACGCCGTGTTCGCCACCGTCGTCACGTCGTTCGTGTTCGCGGCGGTCGGCGTCAGCGACTGAAGCTCCTGGAAGTTGTCCGTATTCGACCCGCAATCCAGGCCCGTGCAACGCTCGACACGCACGCTGAGCGCGTTGGTCGCCGGGTTCACCCAGGTGAGTTGCACATTGTTCGCCGTGATGATCTCGGCGACCAGCCCTGTGGGGGCCGCCGGCACCGCCGTAAGGGTCAGCGAATTCGCCGACCACGACGACTCACCGATCCCGGAGAATGCGCGCACCCGGTAGGTGTAGGCCGTGCCAGGGGCGGCCGAGTTATCGGAGAAGCTCAATGCCGGCGCATCGACGGTCCCAAGCGTGGTGAAGTTAGCCTCCACGTCCTCGCAGTCGAGCCCCTCGCAACGCGACACCGTGTAGCCGACCGCATTCGCGTCCAGCACGCTCCACGTCACATCCACGCGGGTCGCAAAAATCGGCGTGGCGCTCGGATCGATTGGCGCCGACGGCAGTGCGACATTCAGCACCGCATCCGTCGACGGGGCTCCAGTCCCGACCACGTTGAAAGCACGCACCCGATACGAGATCGGATCGCCCAGGCCACCGACCGCGTCATTGTACTGACGCGCCTCGGGTGGCAACGTGGCGACTTCCGTGAAGCTGCACCCGGCACCCTGACAACGATCGACCTTGAAGCCCAACTCGATGCCCGGCGTGTAGCTCCAGAATACCCGAGTGGTCGTTGCGGTCGTCGCCACCACGTTCACCGCCGTGGGCGTACCCGGCACGAGCACCGCGGCCGTCACCTCGTTCGACGTCGGCGACGACGTAGCACTGCTCAGCAACGTCACGCGATAGTTGTAGGTCTCACCGATCACGACCGACGCATCCTGATACGTCGTCGTGCCCGGTGCGAGATCCGTGAGCAAGGCGAAGGCCGCGCAGCCCACGCCAGTGCAACGCTCCACGCGCACCGTCGAGACCCCCGCGAACTCCGCGCTCCACGCGAGGTCCGCACTCGGAACCCCCGTCAGCGTTGCCGTCAGCGTATCCGGCGCCGGAATCGGCGTGATGGCCGTCCCAAGCCCGAAGACCGCGGACGTTCCGACCGCATTCACCGCCTGCACCTCATACCGATACTCGCGCCCCGGCGTCAGAAGCGAATCAACGAAGATCGCCGTATCCGGCCCGACCGTGCCGGCGAGCACAATGTCACTGCACGTCGGGAAATCATTACAACGCATCACATTGAACAGATTCTCGTTGGTCGACTGGTCCACCCACTCGACCTGAATCACGGTCGGCGACAGCGCGGTCACAGCCCCGAGATCAGGGTCGGCCGGCGTAACGAGCGCGACCTCCCATTCATTGGAAACGGCCGAGGTATCCGCCGAGTTCTTGGCCGACACGCGATAGCGATACGTGGTCCCCGTGGTGAGGCCCGTATCCGTGAAGCCGACAGTCGGGGCCGTGACGGTCCCGACCGGCGCAAAGGTGTTGCACGAGGCGCCTTCGCAGCGCTCGATCAAGTACTCACTCGTTCGGTTATCGGCCGGATGCGACCACTGCACCAGCACCTCAGTCGGCGACGACGGCGCCGCACGCAGCGAGACCGGATCGGACGGCGGTAGGGTGTTGGCATCGACTTCCGCCGAGTAACCCGAGTTGCCCGCGGCGTTGAAGGCGCGGATCCGGTAGCGATATGCAACCCCGCCCGTGACGCTCACGTCGTCGTAGTTCACCGACCCAGCCGCAATCTCGTCGATCTGGCTGAACGTGCACGCCGCCGCATCGCACCGCTCAATGCGGAATCCATCCTCGCCAGCGCCCGGATTGGTCCAGGTGAGCTGGATGAGGGTCGCACTCGCCGGAATGGCCTCGAACACGGTCGGGGTCAGCGGGACGTTCGTGGTGGCGCTGGACACATTGCTGAATGCGGCTGCGTCACCGGCTTCATTGAACGCGATCACGCGATAGCTGTACGACTCCCCGCTGACGGCCGAGACATCGCTGTACGCGACGTCGATCGGCGCGAGGCCAACCAACAACGCGAAGTTCGCGGGGACGAGCCCGCAATCCACGCCGGCGCACCGCTCGATTCGGATGCCCGTCGCGTTGTCTGCGTTGTTCGTCCAGGAAAGGTCCACCTGGGTCGCCGACGCCGTGCTCGCCGTCAGCGCGGTCGGCGCTGCCGGCAGCTTGAACTCAACCGTGCTCGGCGCCGTCAGCGGCGAACCGCCAACCACCGCAAGACTCCGCAGGCGGTACGAGTAGCTCTGCCCCAGCACCACATCGTTGTCGAGATACGGCGAGTTCGCGATCGTTGACACTGCCGTGTAGGTCGGCGTCGCCACGCAATTCCCCACGCAGCGCGTCACTTCATACTGCGCGGCATCAGCTACCGCGGTGAAGGTCACGAGCACGGCGGTGGGCGAATCAATCGCCGCCGCGAGGTCGCCGACCGCCGCCGGCACATTCGTGTTCACTTCGACGATCGCCGAGGCGGGCGCCGAGCCGGTGACGTTGGTCGCCACCACGCTGTAGCGATAGACCTGATTCAGACTGACGCCGACATCCTCATACTCCGAGGCTGAGCCGGCCACCGTCTGGTACGTATCGGTCGGAGTGCATCCCGCCGTGGCGCAGCGCCGCAACGTGAACTGCGAGGCCGGCACAGCGGGCGTCGCCCAGGTGATCTTCACCGAGGGCGTCGCCGAGAACTGCACCACACTCACGCCGCCCACGATGGCCGGCAAGTTCGCGACCGCGGTGGCGAGGTTCGACGGATCAGAGGCCGCGGCGCCATTGTTGGCGCGCACGCGGTAGGTCGCCGACTCTCCCGTCGTGACCGTGTTGTCGGTATACGATGTCTGGTCGGCGGCGAGCTGCGCGATCTGCGTGAAGGTGCTGCAGGCCACGCCGAGGCAGCGCTCAACGCGGAAGCCGAATTCGTTCGTGCTGTTATCCGTCCAGCTGAGGTCGATCCGCGTGTTGGTGATCGCCACCGCCGCGAGCGCGCTCGGCGCCGCCGCACGAATCGTATTGTTCTCGGCCACGTTGCTATAGCCAGACCCACCACCGATCCCAGCCGCGCGCAGCGCCTGCACACGGTATCGGTAGACGAGGTCAAAGGCCGCCTGCGCATCCTGATAGCTCGTCACATCCAACGCGACCGTCGTGAGCGTTGCGAAGTTCGTGCACGACGCACCAACGCACCGCTCGATGCGATAACCATCTTCGTTATTCGCGTTGTCCGTCCAGCTGAGATTCACACTTGGCAGCGGCACCGTTGGGGCGGTTGTCGCGGCCATCCCCGTGGGATCGGCCGGCACGTTGTCGCTGCTGATGTCGATCGTGCTTGAGAAGCCAGAGAGCCCGACGGCATTCGTCGCGCGCACCCGGTACCGCAGGGTCGTCCCGAGCGGAACGCCGCTGTCGTCGAATTGCGTCGCGCCATTGGCGGTGTTCGCCGGCGCGGTGCCGACCAGCGCGAACGAGACGCAGCCTGGGCCCGCGCAGCGCTCGATCTGGAAGTTCGTTTCATTGATGGCGCCGTCCGTCCACGAGAGCTGCGCCGTCGTGCCCGCGAGGGTGCCGCTCAACGCGCTCGGCGCCGTCGGGAGGGAGATCGTCGCGCCAACGATCGCGGTATAGATGGTATTGCCCGCCGCGTTGAACGCGCGGAGGCGGTACCGATACTGCGTATTCAGCGCGAGCCCGAGGTCATCGTGGCTCGACTGGTTCGGGGCGATCGTGGCGATCTGGATGAACGAGGCGCCCCCGCAGCCCGGGCCGGCGCAACGCTCAAGCTTGAAGCCGGACTCGTCCGAGGAGTTGTCCGACCACTGGATCCGAATCGACGATGAGCTCAGCACCGCCGTCGTCAGTCCCGACGGCGCCAACGGAAGCGCCGTGCTCGCGCACTGCACCAAGCTGTACGCCGACTTCCCCGCGACATTCTCCGCCACCACGCGGTAGCAGTAGGTGACCTCGGGGCTCACGGTCGCATCCTGGAAGTTCGTCGCTCCGGGCGGAAGGGTCGCGACCACCACCGGGACGGCGCAACTCACATCGCCGCAACGTTCGACGCGGTAGATCGTCTCGTTCGTCGCGTTGTCCGTCCAGGTCAAGCCCACCTGCGACGCCGACTGCGTCTGCGCCACCAACGTGCTCGGCGCAGTCGGCAGCAGCGTGTTCACCGTGGTGATATCCGAGACGGGCGAATCCCCCACCGGATTCACCGCGAAGACGCGGTACCGGTAGGTCTCATTGACCACAACGTCCGTGTCGCTGTAGGACGAGATATTCGCCCCGCGCGTGGCGACCGTCGCGAAGTTGATGCAGGAGTCGCTACCGACGCACCGCTCCACGCGGAATGACCCTTCGTTGTCCGACTGGTCGGTCCACGTCAACGAGATACTCGTGGACGAGAGTGCCGTCGCGGTCGCTTCGGTCGGCTGTGCCGGCGCGAAGGTCCGCACGTTGATCACGGCCGTCGGACGCGACTCTCCGGCGGTGTTGAAGGCCCGGACGCGGTAGCCGTAGTACGAGCCGATGGTGACCGCGCCGAAACCGAGGTCACCTTCGTCCTCGAAAGTCGAGGTGTTGGGTGCAAGGAAGGCGAGGTTCTGGAAGCCACTCGCGCACCCGTTGCCGAGGCAGCGCTCGAGTGTGTAGCCATCCTCGTTGTTCGCATTGTCCTGCCACGTGACGAGAATACGAGTTGGGCTGATCGGAGCCGCCGAGAGAATGACCGGATCGGCCGGATAGTTCGTGGCGGCCTCTGCCACGTTCGATACGCCCGAGGCTCCAGCCGCATTCACCGCACGCACGGCATACCGGAAGGTCAGCCCATTCGCGAGGCTGGCGTCGGTGTACGCGAGCACGCCGGGAATCGTCGACGTGATTGAATCCGTTGGCGCGCACGAGGCGCCGGTGCAACGGAAGACGTTGTAGCGCTCCACATTGAGCCCGTCGTGCGCCCACGAGAGACCGATCTGGTTGCCCGGCTGCGTCGTGGCAGCCAGCGTGGTCACGGCGTTCGGCACGCGCGTGTTCGCGGTCGCCGTGGCGCTCGGCGTGGACACGCCGAGCACGTTCACCGCCACGATACGGAAGAGGTAATCGTTGCCAAGGGTGACTGACGTGTCTTGGTAGAGCGTGATGCCCGTCCCCACCGAGTCCACTGCGGCGAAGGTGACGCACGCGTTCCCCGTGCAGCGCTCGATCCGGAAGCCCGACTCGTTGTCCGAGATGTCGTTCCAGACGAGATCGATCCGCGTCGCCGAGACCGTCTGGGCGACGAGCCCGATCGGCTCCACGGGCACGAAGGTGCTGGCCGCTGCCTCAACGGAGTTCGCCGATTCGCCGACCCCGTTCGAGTACCGAACGCGGTACTGATAGTTGTTGCTGAGCGCGACGTTCGTATCGTCGAACGTCACCTGACCAGCGCCGGGGAGGTCCGCGATCTTCACGAAGCCGGTACAGCTGACGGTATCGCACCGCTCGACCACCGCGGCTTCGTCGTTGCTCGAGCTGTCGGCCCACGTGAGGCGGACGAGCCCGGGCAGGGCCTGCGCCACCAGCGATTGCGGTGCACGAGGCACCTTCGTCGCAATGGTCACGACGTTGGAGTACGCCGAACCACCGGCGGCATTCAGCGCGCGGACGCGGAACTGATAGATGGTATCGGCCGTGAGGCCGTTGTTGAGATATGCCTGCGTACCAGCGCCCTGCGTGGCGGCAACGGCGAACGTGCAGGCGCCATCGGCGCACCGCTCGATGGCGTAGTTGGCCTCATCCGTTGCGTTGTCCACCCAAGTCAGGCTCACGGACGTCGCGCTCTCGGCGCGACCGGCGAGCGTGGTCGGCGCGGCCGGCACGGTCGTGCGACCGATGGCGATCGCTGAGTACGCTGAGAAGCCGGCCGCATTCTGCGTGCGCGCACGGTAGCGATAGACGTTGCCGAGCAGGACTTCCGTGTCCGGCGTCGTAGAGAGCGCCGGCAGGACCTTGATCACGTCCACGAAGTTGGTGCAACTCTCACCGAGACAGCGCTCAATACGCACCGTATCGACAGAGCCCGGGGGGTAGGTCCACGCGAGGTCAATCCGTGTGGCGCTCACCGTGAGCGTGGTGAGCGTAGCGGGGGTCGGCGGGAGCACGGTTGACGCGTCGACCGCGTTCGATGGTGCCGAAGCGCCCGCCACGTTCAGCGCGCGCACCTGATAGCGGTACGTCTGTCCGACGACGACCGTGATGTCGTCGTAGGTCGGAGTCGCCGCGGGAATGGTGGCGATGGGGGCGAAGTTGATGCACCCTGCGGTGCTGCAGCGGGAAATCTCCCACTGCGTCTCGTTGGTCGACTGATCCGACCAGCCGAGTCGGACGAGACTCGCACTGAGCGTCTGCGCCACGAGCGTGATCGGCGCAGCGGGGCGGAGGGTGTTCGCGGTCGTGGTGTTGGACGTCGAGTTCCCCGCGACCCCGAGTGCCGTCACGCGGTACCCGTACTGCTGATCGACCACGGCCGTGATATCCGTGAACGCCTGGATGCCCGCGTTGACGGTGTCGATCGGCGTGTAGGTGCACGTTCCGGACGTGAGGCAGCGTTCGATCGCATAGCCAGTTTCGTCGTTGGCGTTGTCCACCCAGACGAGACCGATACTGGTCGCACTGAGCGTCGTCGCGGTGAGCCCGGTGGCCGCGGTAGGCGGACGGGTGTCCTCGTTCGCGATGTTCGAGGTCGCTTGGCTCACGATCACATTGAACGCGCGGACGCGATAGCCGTAGCCGGCATTGTTCGCGACGGTTGCATCCTGATACGAGACGGCGCTCGCGGGGAGCGAGGTGATCTCGGTGAAGCTGGTGGTGCACGCGTCGGTATCGCAGCGCTCGATCTTGTAGCCGGTGGCATTGGTGGCCACGTTCGTCCACGCGAGATCAATGCGTTGCGGGCCCATCACCGTTGCCGTCAGGCCTGTGGCCGCGGCGGGCGGGAAGGTGTTGGCGATCGCAGAGTCGGAGAACGTGGAGTTCAGCGAACCCGCCGCGCCGGCGAGCGCGCGGACGCGATAGCCGTACGCGGTGCCGTAGACGGCGGTCGAGTCGACCCACGCCGCGGTGTTGGCCGCGAGGAGACGCACCGAGGCGAAGGTGTTGCAGTTGACGCCTGAGCAGCGCTCGACTTCGTAGCCCGACTCATTGATGGCGACATCGGTCCAGGTCAACGCGATCCGATCGACGGCCTGCGTGGCGGCGGCGAGCCCCGTCGGCCGGGCGGCCGTGACGTTCGTGGCGGCAACGACCGGCGAATTGACCGAGTAGCCAGCGGCGCCCACCGCGCGCACGCGCCACCGGTAACTCCCTTGGGTGAGGCCGGTGTTGCTGAAGCTCGTGGTGTTGGCGGGAACGAAGGCGATGGAGTCGGTCGTCGCCGGCGTGCACGCAGCGCCCGAGCAACGGTCGATGGCAAAGCCGGTCTCATTCGATGCGCCATCGGTCCACGCGATGTTCACCTGCGCACCGGAGATCACCGTCGCGCTCAACGCCGTTGGCGCGAGCGGCAGGCGGCGGATCTCCACGCGCAGTTCGTAGTGCCCGACGGTGCTGCTCGCACCGGTCACGCGCACCTTGTAGGTCTCGGTGTTCGCGACCACGGTGGCGAGTCGCGAGTCCGTGCTCCCGGCGATCCCGTTGTCGTCGGTCGCCACCTCCGTCGTCCCGTTCGCGCGGAACAGCGTCACCACGGTGTTCAGCGGCGACGCAGGATCCAGTCGTGCGGCAAAGGTCTCGAGCCGGATCGTGTCGCCAGCGACGGCCGCGACGTCGAACCAGTCCTGCTGCTTTGAGCTTGAGGAGATGTTGCGGTTCTGGATGGTCTGCGCGGCCTGCGGCACTACCGTGACGGATACCGCCGCTCCCGCCGTGTTGCCGCCGATCGCGTTCACCACCGTCCAGGTCGCCGTGGGCGACCAGGGGATCGTGCCGGTCACCCCAGTGAACGCCGCACGCATGCGGACGAACCATGCGCCAGGTGCCGTCACTTGGATCGTGCGCGTCGTGTCGTCGGCGCTTGGGAGCGCGACCGAGGTGACGCCGCTGCCGAAGTCGCTGGCCTGGCTCCACTGTAGCTCGTAGCTACTCGCCCCCACGATGCGAGGGAAGCGAATGTTCTGCGTGTAGCTCGTGGTGTTGTCGAGCGTGAGTGCCGCCACCGCCGTGACCGTCGGCGCGAAGACGACGTTCCGAGAATTCGGTTGGCCACGCACGACGGTGACCGCGTTCTCGCGGCCGAAGTAGATCACGGCGCCAGAAACGTCCCGTCCCTCGATCCGCAGGCTGTACGTGCCTTCCGGCAGCCCCGAGATGCTGCCGCGCCAGCTGAGGCCCTCCTTCACGAGACTGACATTGCGACTGACATCGGGCCCCGTGACGATGGCGTTCACGGCCGTGAGGTCACTCGCGGCGGACTGCCCAAGGGCGGGATCGCCGCGCACGAAGGAGATGATCGGCGCAATGGCGCCTTCGGTCGGCGGACGCGTCGGCTGGTCGCACGACACAAGGAACGCGGCGGCCAACAGCCCCGCAGCGAGGCCCGCAAACGGGCGGCGAGTCGGCGTCTTCATCGGCGTGTTCATCCGCGCTTGAGTCGACTGTTTGAGTGACGTCTTCAGGAAACTGATCACGGCGTCACCACCACTTCGATCACGCCACCACTCGATCCACCACCGCCACCGCCGCCACCGAGTGCGGCCGCCGCGGCCACGCCACCGATCCCCACCGCCCACACCCACTTCGGAATCCCTTTCTTCTCGCGCACCGCCGGCCCGGCCGGCACCGCCGCGACCGCCCGCAACGAGATCGCCGACCGCGTCGTCTCACCCGCGCGCACCACCACTTCCTGCGTGCGCGCCGCCACGCCAGGCGCACTCGCGTCCACGCGATACCGCCCCGCCGCGCCGCGGAACGAGAACGGCGCCACACCCTGCGCCGTCAGCTCCGTCCACTGCCACGCCTCGAGCGGCGTCAGCTTCACCGTCGCATTCGGGACATCCACGGCGATCACCACCGAGCCATACCGGTGGTTCTCCTGTACCGCGACCTGCTGCGCCGTCAGTGTGCGCTGCGCCACGACATTCTCACGCGCGCGCGCCAGCAACGGCGCGATCACACTCGCCGGCGCGGCACGATTCCCGCCGCTCCACGTCCCCGCGACGTTGCCGCGATAATCCACCAGCGGCGATCCGATGGCCGCATTCGCCGGCGCCTCGCTCAACGCGAGTGCCCCCAGCGGACGCCCTTCCCACCCCTGCAACACCACGCGCGATTCCGCTGGCGTGCGGCACTCGGCGAGCGACACCGCCCAGAGCGCCTGCCCGTCGAGGATGTCCGCGGTCGACGCCAACGTCGTGGCGGCTGCTGCCGGCAGCACGAGCACCGCGAGATTCGACGCGACATCCCACGCCGCCACCTTCACCTCACCGTTCGCCGTCACCGCATCGGCGCCGCGAATGGCCTGATACGACGTGAGCACCAAGCGCTCGCCCCCGCTCGCCACACCGGCCGCGCACGCCGCCTGGGGTGCACCGAAGCGGGCGATGCTGAGCGGCACCGTGGCCGCGAAGACGCGGGCCCGCACATCGGCCGCGAGCGTCATCGCGGCGGCGGCCGCGGGCGTCAAATTGAAGGCGAAGCTCGTCGCGACTCCGGGCAGCGCCTCGCGCGTGACGCGCAGCGGCAATAGCCCCGTTCCACTCACTTCGAGCTCGTACGTTCCCGGCGGCACGACGAGTCCCTCAGGACCGACCAGGCCCACGCCGCGCACCAGCACATTGAGTTGCGATGAGGACGACGCGACGCGAATCCGCGACTCGGCCGTCGTCGCGTTCGCGCCCGGCCAGGTGTAGGTGGGGGTCGTCTTGTCGTCAGCGACGGTGCGTGGGGCCTCGGTACGCGCCGCACGCAGCGTGGTCACCACTCCCGCCAGAAAGTTCACGGAGTCGATCGGGAGATCGGGACGCGCCCGCATCGCCCATCGCGCCCAGGTCTTCGCGGCATCTGCCTGCTGCTCCTCGATCAGGATCTGCGCGAGCAGATGCACGCCGCGCACCCACGTCGAGTCGAGGGGGCCAAGCGCCGGATCGAGCGCCGCACGCGCGATACGAAGCGCTCGTGGGGGATCGAAGTCGTCGTACGCGGTCTGCGCCTGACGGAGCAGCGCGATTCGGTCTTGGGCATCGACACTCATGGGCAGGAGTGCGATGGCGCTGACCAGCAGCGCCCCAACGAGGAGGATACGCTTCACGGCTTGGCCTGAAGTGTGAGGTTGAGGCGCAATGTGTCGCCGGCCACTACGTTGATCACCTGTTCTGCGGACTTCGTGCCATCGGGCGTGACGGCCTTCAGCAAGTGCCGTCCAGGCGCGATCGCGTCGCGGAAGCTGACACGCTCGCCCTTGTCCACGCCATCGATGCTGAGCAGGGCAGGAGCGGAGAGGCGAAGCAGAAGGGTTCCAGTCGTTGCGACCACCGCCACCGGCGCACTCGGCGTTGGTGCGGGGACCGGCTGGGTCGGCGCGACGGGAGTAGACTGCACCACCTTCGTCGGAGGCGGAATGCGCGGCGGCACTGACGTCGTCGCTGCCACCTTCGTTGGTGCGGTATTGGTCGGTGCGACGGCGGCCGACGGCTCTGGCACAGGCGCTGGTGGCGGCTCCACGTTGGGCGTCACGGTGGGAGTGCTCGGCTCCGGGGCCGCACTCGTCTGCGGCGCCGTCGTATCGTTAGGCTTGGGTTTTCCCAACTCGAATAAGCCGTACCCAGCGGCCGCCACCACCACCAGCCCGATGCCCGCAAAGATCGGCATCTTACTTCTTGCCGCCGGTGCGGATGCCGCAGCAGAGCCTGCGGGGCTCACCCCCGGCGACGCCAAAACAGTCTTGTCGGCCGCGGTCGCCGCCGCCGACCTCGCGACCGCGGACCTCGCGGCCGCCGAGGCCGCCGCGGATTTCCCCGAATACTTCTGCACGGGGCCGCTGTTCGCCTTCGCAATCTCATCGGCCGTCAACACCACCGTACTCGCACTCTGACGCGGCGCCTTGAAATGCGGATCCTTCAGCGCCTTCACGAACATACGGATATTAGGAAAACGGTCCGGGGCCTTCTTGGAAAGCGCCTTGTCGACCGCATCGCACACATGCGGCGGCAGATCCGGATTGGTGTCCTCAAGACGCGGCGGCTCCATCATGCAATGCTTGTGCAGGATGTCGATCGCCGAGTCGCCGTCGAAGGGGATGTGCCCCGCGAGCATGCGGAACGCCATCACGGCAACCGAGTACTGGTCCGCGGCGCCGGCAACGGGCTTCCCCATCCCCTGCTCGGGGCTCATGAAGTACGGCGTGCCGATCACCGAACCCGACGCCGTCAGTGCCCCTTCAGAGAGCGCCTTCGCAATGCCGAAATCGGTGATGACCACGCGATCGCGACTGTCGAGCATGACATTCCCAGGCTTGATGTCGCGATGAATGACCTGGTGGTCATGCGCGTAGTCGAGCGCATCGGCGACCTGCTCGAGAATCTCGATCGTCTCTTCGACCGTGAAGGTGCCACGTTCCCGCAGCACATCGTCGAGCGAGCGTCCTTCGAGGTACTTCATCGCGTACCAGAAAAGCTTCCCGCCGGACGCGATACGATAGATCGGGATGATGTTCGGATGATCGAGCGTCGCCGCGGTCTTCGCTTCACGCAGGAAACGATCGACGCCGTGCCCGAAGGTCAGCTCGGGAGGCAACACTTTGAGCGCGACCTTGCGCCCCAGTCGCGTCTCATCCGCGAGGTAGACGACCGCCATGCCGCCGCGCCCGAGCATCTTCCCAACGACGTATTCGCCCTTGGTCTCATCGCGCAACATCCGTTCCATATGCGCAAAGGCCGACAGATCCATGGCCGCGGTCGCCGCTGCCTGACCTCCGGCGTCGGAAACCATCGAGCCACAGCTGTGGCAGAACTTCGCTTCGTCAGGAACGGGGACGCTGCAGTGGACGCAAATCATTAGTAGAGTGCTTGAGCGGGTCGCATTTCGGGCCAGCCAAATATTCAAACAATGCGGGCGAGTCCGCAACGCGCAGGCGCACAGGGGATTTGCGATGCACGTCGCAGACTTGACAGAAGGGATTCCAAAGTGATATCACTTAGATACCACCCCAACGGAGTCCCCGACCCGATGTATTCCGAAAAGCGCTTTCCCGCCCTCAACGGCCTCGTCACCCTGATCGTCCTCGTCGTGGCCACCGGACTCGGCGTTGCGCTCGCCATCCACGCATTTCAATCGCCAGGCGGCGAAGCCCGCGGACTGGTCACGATCATTGGGGTGACGTTCACCTCGTTCCTGCTGAGCGGGCTGTTCATCGTCCACCCCAACGAGGCCAAGGCGCTGACGCTCTTCGGCACCTACAAAGGGACCGTGCGCCAGGACGGCTTCTGGTGGGCCAACCCCTTCCTCGTGAAGGCGTCGATCTCGCTCCGCGTCCGCAACTTCGAGACCACGAAGCTCAAGGTGAACGACAACCACTCCAACCCGATCGAGATCGCCGCGATCGTCGTCTGGAAGGTCGTGGACTCCGCCGAGGCGCTCTTCGAGGTCGAGGACTACCTCCGATACATCGAGGTGCAGAGTGAGTCGGCCCTCCGCGCCGTCGCGGTGCAGTATCCGTACGATTCGCATTCGGCCCACGAACTCTCGCTCTCGCAGCACACCACCGAAGTCTCGCAGACGCTCGAGACGGCCCTCGTCGATCGCCTCAAGAAGGCGGGCGTCGAAGTGATCGAGGCGCGCATCAGTCACCTCGCCTACGCGCAGGAGATCGCCGCGGCGATGCTGCAGCGGCAGCAGGCGAGCGCGATCATCGCGGCGCGTCAGAAGATCGTTGAGGGCGCAGTGGGGATGGTGGAGATGGCGCTCGCAATGCTCAATGAGAAGCAGATCGTTCGCCTCGACGAGGAGCGCAAGGCCGCGATGGTGAGCAATCTCCTCGTCGTGCTCTGCTCCGAACGTTCGACCCAGCCCGTGTTGAATACCGGCTCGCTCTACACCTGAGCCGGCGCCTCTCGTGGCCGAGAAGAAGCCCTTCCTGTTACGCGTCGACCGCGAGCTGCTCGAGCAGCTGCAGCGGTGGGCGAACGACGATCTGCGCAGCGTGAATGCGCAGATCGAGTTCGTGTTGCGTGACGCATTGCGGCGCGCGGGACGCGCGGCCACGTCGACTGACGCCCTCGCGCGACCGAACGCGTCGTCATCGACGACACCGCTCTCCAGTTCGCCAGCCGAATCAACGCACGGCCCTGAATCCCCGGAGTCCTGATGCTGCACCTCGCGCGCCGCCGTCCGCGGCCTCTGATCGTTCGACTCGTCATCCTCGCCGCGGGCCTGCTGTTCGCCGGTCTCCTGCTCGCCTCACGTGCGCACGCCCAAGAGGCCGTGCGTTCGGCGGCGATCGTGTTGCTGCGCGGCGCGGACACGGTGCTCGTCCAGCGCCTGACGCGCACCGCCGACCGGGTGGAATCGGTCGTCACAGGGCGCGGAATGCCGAGCATCTCAGTGACCTACGAGCTCGCGCCGACGCATCTGATCTCTCGCGCGACCTTCAGCGCGCGCGCGCCCGGCGCGCCGGTCGATGCGGCGCCGCTCCAGCGCGGCTCCATCGCGTTCGAGCGCGACACCGCGCATATCACGCTGAGCGCGGGAACGAACGAGCGCGTCCTGCATCCCGCCACCAAACCGGGCGCGCTGCCGCTCTTCAACAACGACTTCACCGCGTTCGAACAAGGCGTCCGCATCGCCCGGGCACGCGGCGCGACATCACTCGTGCTCCCGTTGCTCGCCCTCAGTAGCGGCCAGACAGTGGACGCCACGCTCGATCTCGTTGGGGCCGACAGCGCCCGGCTCTCGGTGATGGGAAATGTCACCATGGCCGCAGTCGATTCCGAAGGCAACGTGACGGGCGGCTATCTCCCGGGGCAGAACACCACGATGCACGTGGTCGTGGGCGCCGCGGCGGCAGCGATCACTATCGGGGCCCCCGATTACTCGGCGCCCTCCAACGCGCCGTATCGCGCGGAAGAAGTCCGGGTGCGCACACCGGCCGGTCACACGCTCAGCGGCACGCTCACGATTCCCACCACCGCGAAGGGACGCATCCCCGCCATCGTGACGATCACGGGCTCCGGACAGCAGGACCGGGATGAATCGATCGCGATCGTGTCGGGCTTTCGCCTCTTTCGACAAGTAGCGGATACCCTCAGCCGACGCGGATTCGCCGTGTTACGACTCGACGACCGTGGGATCGGCGGCTCAGGGGGCGACGTGAATGGCACCACCGCCGATTTCGCGGACGACATTCGCGCGGGTGTGGCGTATCTTCGCACCCGCCGTGAGATCGACGGCAGGCGCATCGCGCTCGTTGGGCACAGCGAAGGCGGCATGATCGCCCCAATGGTCGCCGCCGCGGATCGCCGGATCGCCGCCATCGTGTTGATGGCCGGCCCTGCCGACCGCGGCGACTCGGTGATCGCCTTCCAGCTTCGGAGCGCCGTGGCGCAGGAGCCGAGCATTGCGCCCGCCGCGCGCGACTCGGCGCTCAATGCCGTGCGTGCGCAGTTCGACAGTACGAGCGGTCGCGCGCCCTGGATGCGCTACTTCCTGTCGTACGATCCGCTCTCGGTGATCCGTCAGGTGCGACAGCCGGTGCTGATCCTCCAGGGGGCCACCGACCAGCAGGTGACCGCTGATCAAGCGCCGCGGCTCGAGCGTGCGCTGCGCGCATCGGGAAACCGGCGCGTGACGACGCACGTATTCAGGGACCGGAACCATCTCTTTCTTCGCGACCCGAGTGGCGCGCCGTCTGGCTACTCGCGGCTTCCGTCGGGGCGCGTGGATGACGAAGTGATGGGGACGCTCGCCGATTGGCTCGTCGCGACGTTGCGACCATAACCGCACTCAACCTGAGAGTTTCGCAGTGGTGACAATCGGCCGTATCTCATCTGCGCTCGTCGTGTCTGGACTGCTGCTTGTGGCGCCACGCGCGCCCGCGCAATCGGCCCCGACTCCCGCGTGGCATGCGCAAGTCGATTCGCTCGTTGCCGCCGAGCTCGCGCGCACCCTGACTCCGGGCGCGCAGGTAGCGATTGCCTTCGATGGGAAAGTGGTCTATTCGCGTGCATTTGGCGTTGCCGATATCGAAACCGGCCGCGTGGTCACGACGCAGACGCTCTTTCGTGTAGCGAGCACGACCACGATGGTGAGCGCCGCGATCGTCACAGAGCTCGCCGTAGAGGGCAAGATCGATCTCGCCGCGCCGATCTCCCGCTACGTCACCGAGCTCGCTGAGCGTCGGGTCGGTGCGGTGACCACGCATCAGTTGCTCACGCACACCGCGGGCTGGCTCGACAATGCCGTTCCCTATGGTCGCATGGGCGAAGGCGCACTCGGCGAAGTCATGCGTGAGGTGAGCGACACGCTCCTGTTCACCGAGCCGGGGCGCGTGATCTCGTACTCCAACCCCGGCTACTCGATGGCCGGGTATGTGGCCGAGCGTGCGAGCGGTCAACGGTTCGGCGCGTTGGCGGACGAGCGGATCCTGCGGAAGTTCGGGATGCCGCACGCGAGCTTTCGCCCGCTGGACGCGATGACGCGCGACTTCGCGCAGGGACATATCGGTCAGGCGGGGAACGCGGGAAGCGTCGTGCGTCCGTTCACCGAGAACACGGCGCAGTGGGCCGCCGGATTCCTGATGGCGAGTGCGCAGGACATGGCGCGCTTCACCGTGGCGCTGATGGACGGCGGCATGCTCGACGGGCAGCGCGTGCTGAGCGCCGAGACCGTGCGGCGAATGACCACCGGGTACGCACCGGTCCCGGGTGACACGGCGTCGCGGTATGCCTACGGCCTTATGACTGGTCGGTCGTCGGGTGGTGAGCGGCTGTGGCAGCACGGCGGCGCGATCAACGGCTTCGATGCGAGCGTGACGATGTTCCCGGACAAGCGGTTGTCGGTGGTGGTCCTCGATAATCGTGGCGGCGCGCCGATCACCGGACTCGTGACGCTCGTCGCGAACCAGGTGGGAGGACTCCCGCTCCCTCCTGCCCCGACCCCGCCGCCGGCACCGCGCGCGCCGACGGCGGCCGAAGCGGCCGCGCTCGTGGGTCAGTACAAGCAGGGGCGCACGCAGGTCGAGATTGCGATGGTCGGGGATTCGCTCGCCTTTCGGCAGAACATGATGCAGATGCGCGTCTCAATGATCGGTGACGACCGCATTCGCGTGGTGCCGCCGGTGGGGGCGCCCATCACGCTGATCATCGTGCGCGACGCGACTGGGCGCGTGGCGTACCTCCACCAGAGTCTCCGCGCGATCGCGCGGCAATAGGGGCACGCCATGTCAATCACGCGTACGCTGCCGTGGTGCCTGCTCGTCGGGATGATCGTCTTCGCGGCCGCCACCTACGCCGGACTGCCGGCCGAGATCCCCACGCACATTGACGCGAACGGCATCGTGAAGAACGCGGTGCCCACGACAGCAGTCAACTGGTTCCTCCTGCCGGGCATCGCGGTGCTGACGCAGGCCTTGCTGACGTGGATCACCCTGCTGCTGCCGTCGAAGCCGCAGCTCTTCAATTTCCCCGACAAGGATCGCTTTCTGGCGCTTCCGGCGAAGTATCAGCGCCCGATTATCGAGATGATGCAGACGACGATGGACATCATTGGCGCGCTCGTCGTACTGACGATGGCGTACGTGCAGTGGCTGCTCTGGCGCACCGCGATGGGGACGCCGCAGACGCTTGGCGTGCTCGGCGTCGTGGTGAGCAGTGTGGTGATCGCGCCCGTCGCGCTCGTGATGACCTCGCGTATCTCGACGCGCGTCGACGAGCAGGAGAAGCGTTGGCGCGCCAATGCGTGAGTCAGCGCGCCAGGGCAAGCACCGGCGCGTTACCGCTTAAAAGGATCGGTGAACCGCACGTCGGTGCCCACGGTCTGCTCGTTCAGCGTGCGCAGAAACGCGACCAAGGCTTCCTTGTCCGCGCCCGAAAGGTTCAAGCGCCGCGGCGCGCCACCAGGCCCGCGCAGTCGCGGGTCGAGCGCCGGACCGACCTGCACCCCAGAGTCGTAGAACTCCACGACCTGCTCCAGCGACGTGAAGCGGCCGTCGTGCATATAGCGCCGGCTCCGCGCCACGTCCTTGAGGGAGGGAGAACGGAACACGACGCTGTTCGCCGCGTCGAGTCCATTGCTCAGGGAGTTCGCCGCCAACGAGAAGCTCGGCGCCACGTGACATGCTTGGCAGCCCGCCCCACCCGCATTGGGCGGTGCGAAGTACAGGGCTTGGCCGCGCTGCTCCTGCGGCGTGAGGTTCGGGAGGGGGGTGTTGAAGTTCGGCGGGCCCGCGGTCGCGACCCGCGCAAAACCCACATCCCACTTGCTGTTCGTCGCGAGAATGCTGCGCACATACTGCGCGAGGGCCTGTTGCACGCGCGTCTCGGTGATCACTTCGGTGCCGAACGCGAGTCGAAAGAGCGGCGGATAGTATGAGACCGCTTGCAGTCGCGCGAGCAGCACGGTGATCCCGCCATGCGCCGCATCGAAACCCATCTCGATCGGATCCTGCACGGGCTGCGTCGTCTGCGCCTCAAGCGAGAGCGAGCGCTTGTCCCAGAAATAGCGGCCACTCTCGTTGAACCGGGCATTCGTCAGACGCATCGAGTGTGCCCCCGTGCGCTCTCCCTCGTGCCCAACACTGAACTGCGCGGAATCCCCGAAGGCGAGGGATTGGGCGTGACAGGTGGCGCAGGAGACGGTGTTCGTGCGGCTCAGCTTCGTGTCATAGAAGAGCACGCGTCCGAGCGTTGCCCCGGCATCGGTGATCGGATTGGCCGAGAGTCCCACGACCTCGCGCGTGATGGCGGCGGCGTAGTAGGCGGGGAGTGTCTGCGCGGCGTAGCGGGGGAGCGCCCGCGGATTGAGTGTCAGCGCGGCCGTGACGGCCGCCTCCTCTGCCGTTGGTTCAACTGTCGCCGGCGCGTCGCTGCACGCGGCGAGCGCGGCGGGGATCAGCAGGGCGAGGAGCAATCGGCGCGAGTGGCGCGAGCGGCGCGAGAACATGGGACTGGGAGGTGAGGGTTACTTCCTTCGACGCCGAGCTCCGCCTGATGTTAACGCCGCCCGGGTATCGCGTCGCCCGTCCCCTTCTCGCGGCCTCTGGATGCCCGCCCTAGCGCCAAGTCTCGAAGAAGCCGCGCCCCTCTTCGTTCAACACCCGTCCACCGAGTCGCCCCGTCAGCCGCGCCCGTCCCTTCATCTGCAGAAAGTGCGGGGTGCCGGGTGCCGCCTGCGATCGCCGAGCGCGCATGGGGCTCACGGCGGCGTCCTCGATCTCCAGTTCGATCCGGAGGGTGTCGCGCCCGCGGGCGTCGAAGAGCGTTCCCTTCGCCGGGATGCGCACCGACCGGCCCGCAATCGTCACGCGCCGCCCGTCCTCGTAGGTGATGCTCCGCGGCCGGAACACGCCAGCGAATCCGAGCGAGTCCACGAGATACACAAAGAGCGGCTCGTCCACGGCACCTTCGCCGCCGCGCGCCACCCGTCCGTAGAGCAGCGAGTACGCACCGAGGCGCGCCGATCCCCACTCCCACGTGACATCCTGCCAGACGCCCCAGTTGTGATCGTGATACGAGGGCGCCGCGTCGTAGCGCTCGCAGGCTCGGGCGATGCACAACGAACCGGTGGCCGTCGCCCGCAACGCGGGCACCGCATAGCCGCTCACGAATCGCTCCCCGCCGATGCTCGCGCCCGGGAAGTAGGCCCCGGTCTGCGGATCTACCACGAGCTCCACCCGCGCCTCGGCTCCCGTCCCCGCCTCGCGCGCGGAGGCCTGCACGCGATACCGACCATCCGGCATCACCTCGACCCGGCTCTCACCGATCGCCAGGTCGGCGCGCGTTGTATCGAGCACCACAAGTGCGTTCGGCACGAACGTCTCGAATCGCCGCTCGCGCTTCCCTTCCTCGTGCACCGTGATCAGCACCTGTCCGCCATGCTCACCATTCGGCACATCCCCGCCGACCGACAGCGTGATGAACGCCCACCGCTTGGCATCGGCGCTGATCACGTTGAAGTAGTGCCACTCGCCCCACGACGCGCGCTCCCCCTCAGGGACGCTCGGCGGCGTCACATGGAAGTGATCCATCTCGTGACGCAACTCCTGGAGGCTCGGCGCGAGGAATCGACGGTCGTGGGCATCGTCTTCCCACGCACCGCTCGCAATGATCGGCGCCGCACCCACGGCGCGGGTCGCCGAGGGAATCTCTCCCATCGCCCGCACAGGGAACTCTCCCTGATCAGTGCGCACGTAGAGCAGTGCCCCATCCGTCTGCGGTGCGACCGCGGTCACCACGGACGCGAGCCGCGGCGAGGCCAGCACTTGGCGATGCACGAAGCGCGCATTCGCGATGCTCACGAACATCCCGCCCACACCGCCGGTCTTCATCACCTCGAGGGAGAGCCCTTCCGGGAGCACGGAGATCGTGCCGCCTCCGACCAACTTCTCATCCTTCGACTGCAACACCATCGCTTCGCCGATGGCGAGCAGCACGATCATGACCCCGACGCCGAGCCCGAAGCCGGCGAGGAGGAAGAGCGAGCGCCAGGGGCGATCGCGGAGCCCGCCGAAGGCGAGGCGGACGATCATCGTGCCGCGCGCCGCGTCGGGAGGAGAGTCGCGAGAAATGTCACGCGACCCGCCCGCTGTCGTCCACGATCTCGCCGTCGCGCATGTGGACGCGACGCTTCGCCGCGTGCGCGAGGTCTTCATCGTGCGTCACCACCACGAGCGTCGTGCCATCGGCGTTCAACCGAGCGAACATCTCGATCATCTCGGCCCCCGTGCGCGCATCGAGCTCCCCAGTGGGCTCGTCGGCGAGAAGGAGGGCCGGCTTGTTCGCCAACGCGCGCGCGATCGCCACCCGTTGCTGCTCGCCGCCGCTCAACTGGTACGGCCGATGTCCGGCGCGCCCCTCGAGCCCCACGTAGCGCAGCAACTCACGCGCCCGCGCTTCACGCTCGGCGCGCGGCATCTTCGCCTCGCTCATCGGCAGCTCGATATTCTCGGCGGCGGTGAGCGTGGGCATCAGATAGAAGCGCTGGAACACAAAACCGATCCCCGTGAGGCGAAAGCGCGTCGCCTCGGCGTCGCTGAGCTGCGCGACATCGCGCCCGGCGATCGTGATGCTGCCCGCCGTCGGACGATCGATCGCGCCGAGCAGATTCAGCAGCGTGGACTTGCCGCATCCCGACGGCCCGACGATCGCGACATACTCTCCCGTCGCGATATCGAGCGTGATGCCGCGCACCGCATGCACCGGTGTCCCCACGACGGGATAGTCGCGCCGCACGTCGCGCGCACTGAGCACCAGCCCTGCACCTGTCGTCATGCCACCGCCTCCTCACGCAGGGTCTTCGCGATCGGCAACGAGGCCGCGCGCCACGCCGGCCAGATGCCAGCAAGAATCCCGCAGATGACCAACATGCCGAGTGAGCGGAAGGCCGCACTCGGCTCGAACCGGAAGAACTCGAACGCCGTCGGGAGACCCGGGAAGGCGGCGAGGATGCCGTTCAGCCATTGCGCAGTGATGAGCCCGAGGCCGAGCCCGAGGATCGATCCCACCACGGAGAGTGCGACCCCCTCGGCCATCACCTGCGCGACAATCCGCCAGCGCGCGACGCCGATGGCCCGTAGCACGGCGAATTCACCTATGCGTTCGTTCACACTGACCGTGACGAGCGTGGTGACGAGTAGAAAACCCACGGCGAGCGAAACGCTTGCGAGAATGAAGGCGAGCTGACGGAAATACCCGAGGCGTTCGTCAACGAACTTCAGCGCCGCTTCGGTGGAGATGGCCGACATGCGAGGTTCGCTCGCCTCGATGCGTGCCGCGACCGCTTCGGCCTTTGCGCCTTCCCGCACCGCGACGAGCGCTACCGAAATGCGATCGGCGCGGTCGGGGCCGCCCATCGCTTGCAGCGTACGAAGCTGCACCGCGGTCGCCCGCTCGCCGCCGGAGAGCATCACGAAGCGTCCACGCCCGACGATCACCAAGGTGCGTGCACCGGTGAAGCGACGGAGCTGCGGGTCGTAGCCCGCGGCACCACGCACGCTGTCGCCAACGCCGAGTCCCGTGGCCTCGAGCATCGCGCCATTCCAGACCGTTTCGTCAGGAGCGACAAGGTCGCGCCCTTCGGCAATGATGTAGTCCGCTTGCTTCGTTGGGTCGATCCCCAGCGCGAACCCGGCGACAACGCTGTCGCCGCGTTCGACGAACAACTTGCCCCCCAGGACTGGGGCGACACTCACGACGTCCGGGTCGGCGGTGATCCGGGCAATCAGCTCCCCTGCCCCACCGATCGTTGCTTCGGAGTCGAATGGCATCGTGCCGCGCGGCGCGAGGCGCAGCTGGTAGGGCTGCTGCTCCAGGAAGCCGCGGAAGCTCTCGCGCATACCGCTGCCGAGCATCACCATGTTGAGCAACATCGATGAGGCGACGGCAACGCCCGCGGTCGTGAGCGCGGTGCGTGCGGCGCGGCGGGTGAGATTGGCGAGGGCCAAGCGCAGCATCATCGGCCGACGAGCTCCAATGGCGGGCGCCGCACGAGTCGCTGCGCGGCGAGCAGCCCAGCCAGGACACCGAGTGCGAGGGAGAGCGTTGTCGCGAACAGGACGATCGCCGGCGTGACGATCGCGAACTTGAGTGGCGTGCTGTAGACGCCCTGATAATACCAGTTCACGATGGCCGACGCGAGGTAGCCGAAGGCGACGCCCATGGCCGAACCAATGAGCGAGACGAACGACGCCTCGAGCACCACCGCACGCACAATGGTGGAGCGCGAGACGCCGAGCAGGCGCAGGGCGCCGACATCGCGCCGGCGTTCATCGACCTTGAGGAGCGTGATGCAAAGGAGGAAGATGGCGCTCGCCACAATGGTGATGACGCCGATCGCCCGGTGAAACCGATTCACGACGCGAAAGGTCGCTGAGGTTTCGATCGCGACCTCGCTCGCGCGGTAGGCTTTGAAGCCGAAGGCGAGGCCGTTGATCTGCGCGACGGCCGAATCGAGCGCCCCGGGTGAGTCGGCCGTGGCGATCGCGAAGCGCCCGACGCGGTCACTTGCCCCGGTGAGTGTCTGCAGGTGATCGAGGTGGAGCCGCGCGCGGAACTCACTGCGGGCGACCTCGCTCGGGTCCGCGCTGCGCTCGGTGATGGCCGCGATCGTCACCGTGTCGCCGGGTGTGCCGGCGATGGGAGCGATGACCACACGATCGCCCACCGCCAGCCCCGCACGCGCGGCAAGCCGTGCATCGATGGCGATCGTGCGCCGCGACGCCTGTGCTGCGCCCACGGTGGGGACGAGCACAAGCGCCGCGAGCAGCGCCAGCAGGCGGCGATCAGCGGACAAAGACCCGATCCGCCGAATTCGTGCCCATCACCTGCTGGGCCCCGTCGACTTCCACCGTCAGCGGGCCGTCGAATGGGCCCCGCGCCACGATACGCACCCGCGCCCCGGGCCGAATCCCCAGCCCGTCGAGATAGCGCAGAAACTCCGGATCGCGGTCCGACATCCGCATCACGGTGGCCTGCGCCCCTGCCGCCAGATCGGCGAGCGAGCCCAGATGCGTCTCGTCGATCGTCCCGTCGGCAGCGGGAATGGGTGCGCCGTGCGGATCCTCCGTGGGGTTGCCGATCGACTCCGCCATCCGCGCGATCAATTGGTCGCTCGCGCCATGTTCCAATCGCTCGGCTTCCTCATGCACATCGTCCCAGCCAAAGCCGAGCCGTTGCACGAGATAGCTCTCAATGATGCGGTGCCGGCGAATGAGTTGGAGTGCGGCGAGGCGCCCGGCTTCGGTGAGTCGAGTGCCTTTGTAGCGCTCTGTTTCGACGAGCCCGAGGCGCGAGAGCCGCTGCACCATCCCCGTGACCGACGCCGGGGAAATGCGCAGGCGCGCCGCGATGTCGTTGGTGCCGGCGGCGTCCCCACGCTGCTCAAGTTCATAAATGACCTTGAGGTAATCCTCGGCCTGACCGGTCAGTGCGGGTGATGCAGGAAGTGGCGCGGGCATCAGAAGATTCCGTTGCGAACCGTTTGCACGAGCAGCCAGGCATTCAGCGAAGCGATCACGACGGCGACCGACCAGGCAAGGTACTTCAGCCAGGGCGCGTTCACGAACGCGCCCATCTTCGCGCGGTCGCTCGTGAATTGTACCAAGGGGACGACGGCAAAGGCGAGCTGGAAGCTGAGAATCACCTGCGAGAGCACCAACAGCGTCCCCGTGCCACGGTCGCCGTACTTGATGCTGACAATGACCGCCGGCACGATGGCAATGGACCGCGTGATCGTGCGCCGGAGCCACGGCTTGAGACGGAGATTGAGGAAGCCCTCCATCACGATCTGGCCCGCGAGCGTTCCCGTGAGCGTGGAGTTCTGGCCACTGGCCAGCAGCGCGACCGCGAACACCGCACTCGCCGCGCCCACGCCGAGCAACGGCGAGAGGAGCTTGTACGCGTCCTGGATCTCCGCGACCTCGGTGTTGCCTGTGGTATGAAAGGTCGCGGCGGCCACAATGAGAATCGCCGCATTGATGAAGAGCGCGAACGAGAGGGCGATCGTGGAATCGATGAAGGCGAACTTCACCGCCTCGCGCTTCCCGGGCTCGTCGAGGTTGTAGCTGCGCGTCTGCACGATCGAGCTGTGCAGATACAGGTTGTGTGGCATCACCGTGGCGCCGAGGATGGCGATCGCGATGTAGAGCTGCCCGCGATCGGTGAGGATCGAGCTCTGCGGAATGAATCCGCGCGCCACGCCGGCGAGATCGGGGCGCGAAATGATGATCTCAAAGAGCAAGCAGCCGCCGATGGTCGCCATCAAGATGATGATGATGGCCTCGAGCAGGCGGAATCCACGTTCCTGCAGCGCGAGGAGCAGCAGCACGTCCACGGCGGTGATGATGATGCCCCACGTGAGCGGAATCCCAAAGAGCAGTTGGAGCGCGATCGCGGTGCCGATCACCTCGGCCAAGTCGCAGGCGGCAATCGCGATCTCGCAGAGCACCCAGAGCATGAGTGCGACCGGCTTGGAATAGTGGTCGCGACAGGCTTGGGCGAGGTCCCGCCCCGTCACGATCCCCAGCTTGGCGGAGAGGCCCTGAAGCAGCACCGCCATCAGGTTCGAGAGCAGGATGACCGAAAGCAGCGTGTAGCCGTAGCGCGACCCACCGGCGAGATCGGTGGCCCAGTTGCCCGGGTCCATGTAACCCACCGCGACCAGATACCCGGGGCCGGCGAACGCAAAGAGCTTCCGCCACCAGACGGCGTTGGGAATTGGGACGGTCCGGTACGATTCCGCGAGCGACGGTCTGGTGCGCGGGTACCGCCACCCCGGCTCGGGCGGCTCGGGCAGAACGGGCGAGGGATCGGGGAGACTTGTCACGGACTCTAAGTTAGTGTATCCTAACTTACAGTCAAGCTCAAACAAAATGAATACTCCGCTCGCACTCATCCTCGGCATCCTCGTTGCGCTCCCCCTGGGGGGGCAACAGGCTCCGGCGCGCCCAGACTCCACTCGCCGACCCGCCCCCGGACGCGCCCCTGGGCCCGCCGCTGCGCGCACCCCCTCCGACTCGGCGCGCGCCATTCAGGCCGTGCAGGTCACCGCCACCCTGAGCGCCACCCGCGTGCTCGATGCACCCCAGCCCGTCGCCGTGATTGGCGGGGCCGAGCTCCGTCGAGCCCAGGGGGCCGCCGTCGGCGATGCCCTCGAACAGCTCCCCGGCGTGCGCTCCCTCTCCATGACCACCGGCATCGGCAAGCCCGTCATTCGCGGGCTCACGCACAATCGCATCGTCACCCTCGACAACGGCCAGCGCTCCGAGACGCAACAGTGGGGGCACGACCACTCGCCGAATGTCGAGACCGCGAACGCCGAGCAGATTGAAGTGATCAAGGGCCCCGCCAGCGTCCTGTACGGCAGCGACGCCCTCGGCGGCGTGGTGAACATTGTCGCCCCCGCGCTCGCGCAGGCGCGCGGCGAGCCCGCGTTCCTTCGCGGCCGTCTCACCACGGCGTACAACACCAATGTGATGGGGCCCGACGCGACCCTCAGTCTCGATGGTGCGCGCGGCGGACTCGGCGCGCGGCTCGCCCTGACTGGGCGCACCACCGGCGACATGCGCGCGCCACGCGGCGTCCTCGCGAATACCGAGAACGAGACCGCGCATCTCGATGCCAGCCTCGGATGGACCGGCGCCGAGAGCAAGATCGCGGTGCGCTATTCACAGCGCGCCGAGCGCATTGAGATCTTCGATGATCCCATCGCCGTGCCGGGCTACACCGGCTATCAGCGGCTCTCCACGCAGCGCGGCACCTTCGAGGCACAACGCCCGCTCACCGCGCACACGCGGATCCAGACGCAACTCGGGCTTGAGCGGAACTTCCGTCGCGAGTACGGCGCGGCCGAGGCCGCGGACATCGCACTCGGGCTGCTGATCACCAGCGCGACCGGTTTCGTGCATCTGCATCACGAGGCGCTTGGCCCGTTCAGCGGCGGCACCTTCGGGGTGTTTGCGATGGACAGCCGCTTCGAGAAGCGCGGCACGCAGACGTTGATCCCGAACTCGCGGTCGCAGAATCTTGCCGTGTATGCGCTCGAGCATCTCGAGCGTGGCCGCGTACGCGCCACGTTGGGCGCACGCTGGGACGTGCGCGATCTCGCGGTGGAGAATGACGCCGTCCTCGGACTCAGCGCGCAGTCACAGCGGCATCAGGCGATCACCGGCAGTGCGGGACTCTCGTACCGCCTCACGCCCTTCGCCTCGCTCGTGACCAGCGTTGGGCGCGGCTTCCGTGCCCCCGGCGCGCCGGACCTCTTTGCCAATGGCTACCACGAGGGGACGCGCGCCTTCGAGCGCGGCAATCCCTCGTTGCGGGTGGAGACATCGCTCAACACCGACCTCGGGCTGCGCATTGAGAGCGCGCGCGTGAATGGCGAGGTGAGTGTCTTCAACAACGCGATCGACGACTACATCTACCTTCGCCCCTTCGGCACGGGCGGTGCGACCTTCGATTCACTGGAAGTCGTGCAGGGAAATGCGTTGCTGCAGGGGGCCGAGGCGCGGGTGGCGTGGCGTGCGCTGCCGTGGATGACGCTGCAAGCGACCGGCGACATCGTGCATGGAACGAATCGCGCGCTCGATGTGCCGCTCACTTTCGTGCCGCCGCCGCGTGTTGTGCTCGGCACGCGGCTCGAGCGCGCACGGATCGGTTCGGTCCTGATGCGCCCCTGGGTGAGTGTGCAAGGGGAGCGGAATTGGCGGCAGACGCGGATCGATCCGCGCGATGTTGCGCCGCCGGGCTATGCGCTGTGGAACCTCGG
>CAYUMN010000016.1:3430-28543 GCA_964445835.1 uncultured Gemmatimonas sp. | reverse complement strand
GAGGAGGTCGAAGACGACGGCAGCGGGAACGATCGGCACGACGCCGGGCCCGACCGCGAATCCGCGCCGACGCTCTTCCATCCAGCGCATCACGCCAGCGGTGGCGTCGAGGCCATAGGCCGAGCCTCCAGTGAGGAAGACGGCATCCACGCGCTCGACCAGATGCCCGGGTTCCAGCAGCGCGAGCTCACGGGAGCCCGTGGCGCGGCCGAGCACGGCAACGGCCGCACGGTGCGGGGCGTCGATGCCACGCACGACCGTGCAGCCCGTGGCACCGGCGGTATCGGTCGCGTGCCCAACGGCGAGGCCAAAACGGGCGAGGTCCGTCGTCACGACTCGGAGGGGTCCGACTTGGCATCCTCGATCGCCTGACATGAGGCGCACAGCACCACGCCTCGCATCACGCAGATCTGACAGAGGAAGGTCCCACAATGATCACAGGGCGAGCCTTCCGACGCTCGCTCTTCGTTGCCGCATGCGCGGCAGATCATGATGTCGCGTTCACCCGAATTGCTCATTGTCGCCTCCTAGCGGGGCTTCTCCGCCAACTCGTATTCCTTGATCTTCTTGATCAGCGTCGCGCGCGAGATGCCGAGTTCCTTGGCCGCGTGCGTCCGGTTGTGCGCATGCGCCCGCAGGGTGCGATCGATGTGCGCGCGCTCGACTTCGCTCAGGGAGCGGGGTTCGTGATGCGCCACCTCCGCGCCGCTCGCGTTCTGCACTTCGCGCGGGAGATGCACGACATCCACCGACGTCAGCCCTCGCGCCATGAGCATCGCGCGCTCCAGAACATTGCGCAGCTCGCGGATGTTCCCAGGCCAGTTGTAGCGGAGGATCGCGTCGAGTGCGGCATCGGTGAGCGCGGTGGGCGCGGCCGGAAGCGACGCCAACAGCGCATCCTGCACCGCGGCAACCAACTCGAGGACATCCTCGCGAATCCGCGCGCGGAGCGGCGGCAACTGGAGCGGCATCACCGCGAGCCGATAGTACAGATCCTCTCGGAAACGTCCGGAGGCAACGGCGGCGGCAAGGTCCTGCGATGACGCGGCGATCACGCGCACATTCGGCGTGATCTCCTCTCGTCCGCCGACGCGACGAAACCCCTTGCCTTCGAGCACGCGCACAAGCTTGGGCTGCAGCGCGGGATTGAGGTCCCCGATCTCATCGAGAAAAATGGTGCCGCCGTCTGCGATCTCGAATGCGCCTGGCTTACTCACCGCGCCAGACTCGCTCCCCGCCTCGACGCCAAAGAGCTCGCTGTCGAGCGAATCGGGACGCAGCGTGGCACAGTTCACCTCCACAAACGGCTTCCCCGCGCGCGGGCTCTGCGCGTGCAACAGTTCGGCGACGCGCCCCTTGCCCGCTCCACTCTCGCCGAGAATAAGGGCGGTGGTGCGATCGCTCTGGCTCAGCAACTGCACCTGCGACTGCAGCTCACGCATCGCGGGCGACGACCCGAAGACCAGTCCGTCCGCGCCACGGCGAGCATTCAGCCAACGACTCAATCGGCGCAACTGCGACTTCTCAAGGGCGCGTTCGGCGACCGCCTTCAGGTGACTCAGATCGACCGGCTTCGTGAGGAAGTTCTCGGCGCCCTTGTGGAGCGCATCCACCGCCATCGCCACGTCACCGTAGGCCGTGATCATGATGACGACCGGATTGTGCTCCCGGATGGCGGCCAGCACATCGAAGCCGGTCATGTCCGGCAGGCGGACGTCGAGGAGCACGAGATCCGGGCGCAGGCGGTGATAGGCCGCGATGCCTTCCGCGCCGGTGTGTGCCTCGGAGACCGTGTGCTGTCCGTCGTGGCGGAAGAACATCGCGAACGCCGTCGCAATAGCCACTTCATCATCAATGATCAGAATGCTCGCCATAGAACTCAGTCCAGATCGCAGAAAGACACCCGCCGAACTACTGGCTTGAAAATGCACAGTGGGAGCCGGTTCGCAATGCCGAACGGGGTATCCGTGCCCAGAATCAATGCACTGAGAGAAAACTGGCCCCCTGAGGGACCACCGTTGCATCGAGAATCGGTGCGACCAACAGCTCCCCGTCCGCCTCGGCGCCGATTCCCTCCGGTGCCTCGACCCGGATGGACCTGGCGCGCACGAACAGCATCCGCGGGTCCTCGGCGAAACGCCCGGCGGCCATTCGCGCTGCCAGCGTCAGGGCGTCGTCAATCCCGCGCGGCGTGAGGACGCACAGGTCAAGCCAGCCATCGGTCGGAGAAACCCCTGGGCCCAGGCTGAAGCGCCCGTCCATCACCGCGCCCACGTTGGCGATCATCGCCAGCGCGGCCTCGCGCTCGAACACCTTCCCGTCGGCCACGATGCGGACGGGAAAGAGTCGCGCCCCAAGGAGCGCGCGCGCGGCGCTCCATACATACGCCCCGACACCGAATCGACGTTTCGACTCCGCGCTCGCTCCGGCAATCATGGCCGCATCCACGCCGAGTCCGGCCGCGAGCGAGAAGTAGCGTCCATCCGTGAGCCGTCCGAGATCGAGAGAGACGGGCCTGGCATTGGCGAGCGCGCGGGCCGCGCGGCCGACGTGCAACGGAATACGGAGATGGCGGGCGAGCTGATTCCCCGTTCCGCCCGGCAGGATTCCCACCGGAACGCCGCGCCCGACGAGGGCGCCGACCACTTCCATCACCGTGCCATCGCCGCCCAGCACGAGAATCGGTGCCCCGTCGGATTCAGCGCGGGCAATCTCGGCCGCGTGTCCCGGCGCCGTCGTGCGCACGACGCGTGGCGTGACGCCGGCCGCGCGGCAACCCTGCACCGCTTCAGCCTCGGCCGAGCGTCCACCGCGAGCCGCGGGGTTCACGATCAGCAATCGCGATTGCGGAGCCGCCACCCTAGAACCGCCAGACACGGAAGATGTCGAAGCCGACCTGACGCGGCGTCGGGACGAAGCCGCGCGCACTCGCATTCGCATTCACCGCGCAGAGCACCGCACTCGTCGGCGGCTCGACACCAGCCGACGCGGTGATGCCGCGGCCGAGGATGTAGTCGAGCTTGAGGCCAAGCGCATCGGCGAAGGAGAGGGGATCACTGCCACCACCCTGCGTCACGAGCTGACCGACCTGGCAGAGGCCGGCATCGAGTCGGACGAAGGCGCGATCGCCAAGCTGCCTCGCGCAATTGAAGCGCGTCCCGGCGAGAATCCCCGCGCCAACATTCCGCAAGCGGCCACCATACGCATCGAGTCCCGCCGTCGAGAGCTGCGCATCGTCGCAGAGACCGCCGGAGGCCTTGCCGCCGAGCACGCTGCCGAGCGAGCCGAGCACGACGCGCGCCGCGGTGGCGGAGATGTCGCCATCGCGTCCACCGATCTCGAAGCTCGGCCCACCGGTGACGAGGTACGAAATGAGATCGGAGTTCGTCACGCGCACCGAGTCGGGGGTCGAGAGATCCGCCGTCGGCTGACGCAACGTACCGCCGAGGTGCACGCGCACGCGTACGTCGGGGCGCGCGCCCTGGGCGCTGTACTGACGCACCGTGTGGAGGGCGTCGATGTTGAGCGTTGGGTTGAGCTCCGGATCACCGAAGAAGCGGATCTCCCCCTGCTCCACGGTGAAGGTGCGTTGCACCGGGCCCAAGTTGAGACGATACGTGCCGCGCTGCGTCTGCAGTGGGCCGACCAGCGCGAGCTGCAGGGCGCCGGCGTCGAGACCACGAGCCACGCGTCCGCGCGTGATGCGTACTTCGCCGCCCAAATTGATGTTTGCCTCGGAGGAGCGGAGCCAGACATCGCGCCCCATCCGAATGGGGACGTTGTCGATCGTGAGGTTGTTGACGAACTCCGAGCCGGTCGTCGTGGATTGATTCACGCCGACCGTCTCGAGGGTATCCATCACCGCGAAGCGATCTGGCCCATCGAGCGAGATGACCTCCTTGCTCGCGAGCTCAGGAATGCTGACGATCGCCCGATCTGCGGTGAGCGCGCCACGAAGGACCGCCGCGCGATAGCGCCCACTCAGCGTGAGGGCACCGGAGACATCGATATCGGCGACGTCGCGACGGCCGAACACCTGGAAGGCGCGGCTGGTGTAGCGAAGATCGAGCAACGGATTGCTCCGATCAGCGAGCGAGACCCAGCCCGTGATATTGGCCCGACCGTTGCGGCTCGCACCGGACAGCGCCTCGATGTTTCGCACCGTGATGGAGTCGCCGTTGAAGCCGATATCGGCCTCGACATCTCGCCACCGCACACCGCCGAGCTGGGCCGGTGCAAGGAAGCCGTTGCGCACGCGGACGGTGCCGTTGGCGAGGGGGCGCCCCCAGGTCCCGCCGAGCGTGAGATCGACCGCGAGCGTGCCGCGCGGGCCCGTCGCGCCGCGGGTCAGCGTCTCGAACCGATCGAGCCCGAGCGAGTCGGCGCGAATCGTGCCGCGCAACGCGCCGTCGGGGGTGAGACGGACGCCGGTGCTGTCGAGCCCGAGCAAGAACGGGATCGACGCTTCGGCGATCGCCGCGGGGCGCCGGCTATCGCCGAGCTCGAGTTGCAGAGAGAGGCGATCGGCCACGGCGCGTGCCTGCGCGCGCAGGGTATCGAGTCGCACACCGCGCACGAAACCGTTGCGGAGTTCGCCACTGCTCGTGAAGGTCGGCGCTGCCCGCGTACCAGTGAGACGTCCGCGCACATCGAAGCGCCCCTGCTGCGTGCCTCGGAGCTGCAGCAACTCGGCCACGTCGGCGACCGGCACGTCCTCAGCCGTCAGTTGGAGATCGAGCGTCCCGGACTTCGGGAGCGCTCCAACGAGCGTGATGAAGGAGCGATTCGGCGTGCGCAACGCGAGCGAGTCGAGCGTGAATCCGCCATCGGCGATGACGAAGTGCGCCGGGCCGCCCAGTCGCCACCGTTGCAGCGTCGTCGAGAGCGTGAGCGTGTCGACGCGTACGCGAGTGCTGTCACCCTCTGAATCGAGGAGCCCCGCGGCGCGCAGCGTGGTCCCGCTCGACCCGCTCGCGTCGAGACGTGCGGTCGTCACACCGGCCACATCGCGCTCCGCCTCGAGCTGCGCACGACGGAGCACGAGTCCCGCGGCGCGGAGGTCTTCGCCCGCAATGCCAATGGTCCCACGAATGGCGGTGGGCAGTCCGCTGAGGCGCGCTCGGGCCTCCAGCACAGCCGCCGAGTTGCCGGCGAGGAGCAACCCCTCCGCCCCGAGGTCGGCATCGAGCGAGAAGTCGCGGAGCCATCCGCGCGCCACCGACGTCAGGAGGATCGATCCGGCGAGCGAATCCCCCGCCGGCCGCTGCAGCCAGGGACGCACCCCCCCAAGGGAGTCGGCACGCGCGCGCAGCAAGACGGAATCGGTCACGTCGGCTCGCAGTCCGAGCGCGCCACTGGCGGAGAGATCGACCGCGGAGGATTCGAGGCTGAGGGTATCGAGGACCGCGCGCCCGTCGCCGAAGCTGAGAAGCGCCGTGCCGGCGAAGATGCGTGCGCCATCGAGCGTCGATCGCTCAAGCCGGAGTTGGGCATTCCCGGTGAGATCCGCCAGCGAGTCCCACACCGTCTCTATCGCGAGTCGGCCATTGAGTGCCCCCGTGGGCAAACGCTCACGCGCGAACAGGCGGCGTGGGTCGACACCGAAGAGCGACGCGCGCCCGGTGAGCTCGTAGCGCGGCGCCTCCATGTCCACCCGGAGATCGGTCTCGAAGCGACCTCCCGGTCCCTCGAGTTCGCTCACGAACGTCATCGACTCGCTGCTGCCCTCGCTTCGTACCCGTCCCGTATATTCACCGCGAATTGGCACTTCGGGAAAGGACTTCGCCAGCGCGGTGAACGAGAGCGGAAGCGCGACCGCGTCGAGTTCCCAGCGCACGGGGCCGATCTCTTCCCACGCCAGCCGCGAGCGTCCGATGAACTGCGACTCGGGAGAATCGCCATCGCGATGCGTGATGTTCATCTCACGGAAGCGAATATCCCCCCAGATGGAATCCAGGATCGCGCTGCCGCGGATCGTGCCATTCAACTTGGGGAACTCGTCGTCAAGTGCCTGCGCCGTGCGGAGGTCAAACTCACCGAGCGTCACCGCGAGCCCCTTGAAAACAGGATACGCGGGCTCGCGGATATCGAGCATGCCCTGCGCGGTCGCACGGGAAACGGCACCCGGCACGTTCGCGTCGCGCCACACACCCGTCGCGTCCTCGACGACGAATCGATCGAGCGGTCCACCGCTGGCCCGGACGCGTCCGGTCAGTTGGCCGCGGAGTGGCACGGGCAGCGGACCCTGATTGAAGCGCTGCATCAGTTCGGCATCGAGCGGCGCGAGGTCGAGATCGACATCCGTGAGCGTGGTCGAGTCGCGCTTCCCGACGCCCCATGTCATCCGGCCGCGAATGCGCGAGCGATGGGCCCGCATGTCCATCTCGGTGATGACGTACTCGATCGTGCGGAGGTCCGACGCCCGATTGCGCATCTGCAGGCGCATCGATCCCCACCCTTCCGTGGGGAGCGACGGATTGATGAACGCGAGGTCGGCGAGCGCGACGGAATCCGAAACGACGTCGAGCAGAAAACGCAGCGGTCGATCGCGCTTCCAGGAGACCCGCGCCACACCGCTCCCCTGCGACCCTGGGAGTCGGAACGAGGGTGAATCGAGCCAGAGCGTATCCCCGCGCACCTGGAGGTCGCCGCGCAGGGCGCGAAAGAGGAATGGCGGATCGCTCTCGTCCACATCGAGCCGCGCGATGTCGTACTTCATCCCGACCGAATCGGGATACGCCACCCGCGCCCGCGGCACATCGAGTTGCAACGAGGTCCAGCGCCACACCTTGGTGACGGAGTCGCGCGGTGCAGACTCCGGCGCCCACGGCAACAACAGATCCACGCGCGCATCGCGCACCTTCAAGTGTTCGACCACGAAGACCGCCGCGAACTGCGAGCGCCGACGGGGGGCACGACGCGTCTTGAGGATCGGCCAGATCCGCTCGTGCGTCCACTCACCGCCAATCTCGCGACGCACCGCGACGTACGGCCGCTCGGCGTCGAGGGAGCGCAGGATCAGTCGCCCGTCCGCGAGATCGCGCGGGTCGTACGTCAGCCGGATCGGCCCGGTGGCCAGGAACAACGAGTCATTCGTGTCACTGATGCGGACCGAGTCGATCCGCATATCCGTCAGGAACGAGCCGCTGAGTCGTCCCAGATGCACACGTCCATGCACGGCGCGCGCCAACTGCCCCTCGACGGCGCGGCGGATCATCTCACGCCCGCGGTCACTCTGCGTCGCCAGCACGAAGAGCCCGATCACTGACGCCCCGAGCGCGAGCATCAGCGACGCGCTCACGAGCGCGACGAGACGGCGACGACTCATCATGCTAGAACGCCTGCCCGATCGCGAACGACGGCGTCCACCGCCCAAAGAGCCCACGCTGCACGCCGGGTTCGAAGGTCGCGGAACAGCTACCGCTCGCCTGCGAGAGCTGGCCGTTCTCCAACGTCACGGGGAGCCGATTCCGAGGACTGACGCACCAGAGTTGGCCCCCTGCGGCCACCGGGGCATCGAAGTATGCGGCGCCGCCCGTGCGGGTATACCCGTTGTACGCGAGGTCGGCGCGCAAGAAGCCGATCGGCGTGCTCAGCCGGAGGCCGAGGCCCGGGGTGATCTTGAGGGAGCCAAAGCCAAGCCCTGCTGCCGCAGTGCCGCGGTTCCAGAGTTCGCCGACGTCGGCGAAAATGGTCCAGCGCAGGAGGTCGGACCAGAACGGGCTCGCGAAACGCAACTCCGCATTGCCGACGATCATCGAGTTGCCGCCCGTCGGCACCGCGCGTTGCCCAACGAGCCCCGGGTCCGCACGAAAAAACAGCGTATCGTTGGCGCCGATCACGGGCCCGGCGGGCGATCCATCCGCACGGATCGTGTCGAACGCCGTGGGGATATAGACCTGCGGGCCGAGTTCGTTCTGTCGGAACCCTCGCACGGAGGTCGGGCCGCCGGCAAAGAGGCGCTCCTGCGGCGGCACGAAGGTGGCGGTCTGTCCGCCGGCGCCGAAGACGATGCCCAGTCGCAGGCGCGCCGCGAAGACAATGTCCGCGCCGAGCGGCAGGTAAGCTGAGCCGTCGAGCGTGACACGACTGAAGTTGATGTCCGCGTCCGCCCCCACAACCTGCGACGCGTGACGCGCCTCGGTCCGCACCACCCAGCCTTTTCGCGGATCGGTCGGATTGTCCACGCGCTCGCGACTTCCCGACACGCTCAGCACGGCGAGGCGCAGATCGCGCTGCAGGGCATCACGCACATCCGCTTCGCAGGCGTTGAACACCGCGCAGTAGAGCGCCGGCTGTGCTTCGGTACGGCCATACTCCACGGAGTAGCCGATCGTGCGGGCGCGTTGCGGCACGACGCTGGTCAGCGAGACGCTGCCGCCGGCCGGTGTCGTGCGCAGAAAGGCGTTGAACTCCGAGCGACGTTCCGAGTACAGCGAGATGGTCGGTACGAACCGCGTGCGCCACAACGACGGCGGCGACACCGTCGCGCCGACGTAGTAGTTGAGATCGGTGCTGTAGATGTCATTGCGCGCCTGGGGGCACATCGACGACGCGCCGTCGAGCGGCTCACCGATACCGATCTTCGAGACGCGCCCGCGCAGCTCGAGCCGCGTCGCCGACTCAAAGAGATTGTACTCGGTGAGATCGCCGGTCATGCGGAAGCAGTCGAGCGTCCCCCAGCCGCCGCCGAGTCGCGCGGCGCGGAGGAATCCCTCGCGCACAGTCACATCGACGGTGATCAACGAGTCGCGCACCGTCTCCGCTGGTTCGACCACCACCTGCGCGAAGGCCTCGCTGCGGTAGAGCGTCCGCTTCGCGCGCTCGAGTTCACGCTCGCGATAGAGATCGCCCACATCGAGGCCCGTGAGGCGGCGCACGGCGCGCGCACTCACTTCCGGCGGGCCCCCGTCGCGTCCTTCCTGCACGATGTTCACCCGCCCGATGCGGCGGCGCGCGCCCGCGGAGACCGAAAGCACGACCGTGGCGCGCTTCGTCTCCGTCCGGAGATCATAGCCCAGGAAGGTCTCGGCGTCGGGATAGCCGCTGTCGCGGAGGCGGCGCGTGAGTAAGTCGCGCGTGGTCGCATTCGCGTAGCGATCGAACCACCCGCCGACCCGCGTGGGAAGTGCGGCGATGATCTCGCTCCGCTCCGGGACGCCATCGAGCCCCTCGATACGCAGCGTGTCCACCAGCACCGGCTCGCCTTCGGCAATCACGAAGCGCACCTCGACCCGCTCGCGCCCGACCGGCGCGACCACGGTGTCGACCGTCGCGTCCACGAATCCGTGATTGCGATACCAGAGCCGCAACCGCAGGACATCGCGCGGCAGCTCGGCCTGGCTCAGGCAGTGCTTGGCGCCGACGAAGCCCAACACGCGTCGGGCGCGCGACGACGCGGTGGTGACGATGCCCGAGCCGAGTTCGGCATCGGAGAACGCCGTGTTCCCCTGAAACGAGAGCGCACGGACCTCGGTGTCCCCCCGATCACAGCGTGTTTCCTGCGCTCCCGCCGCCGACGCCAACAGGGCGAGCAGCGCGAAGGACGGCAGGAACGCGCGCCGCAGTATCACCGGCTCAGTCGTCCTTCTGTCCGAAGACCGCGAGGTTGGAGCTGTGCCCCGGGTTCACCTTCTTCTCCGGGTAGACCCAATGCACGGCCTGATTCACGGCGATCGTGGACTCCCCGAACCCTGCCGCAATCAGCTTGAGCTTGCCGGGATACGTGTTCACGTCGCCGACGGCCCAGATGCCCGTGCGTCCCGTCTCCATGAGCTGATTGACGACAATCTCGTCCTTCTCGATCGTCATGCCCCACGAGGTGAGCGCGCCCATGTCGGAGACATACCCCAGCATCGGGAGCACGGCATCGCACTCCACTCGCGTGATCTCCTTCGTCTTGATCTGCTTGAGATCGATCGCCGTGAGCGTGTGGTCGTCGCCGTAGACCTCGGCCACTTCCGAGAAGGTGTGCACCGCGGTCCGGCCGGCCGCCGCCGAGGCCATCACGGCATTGACCGTGGCCTGGTGCGCGCGAAAGCGATCGCTGCGATGCACGAGCGTGATGCTCGCCGCGACGCCCTCAAGCTGATGCGTCCAGTCGAAGGCCGAATCACCGCCGCCAATGATGACGACCTTCTGGCCGGCGAACCTCTTGGGGTCAAGGACCGTGTCGAAGATACCCTTGCCATACCACGGCTCGGCGCAGGGCTGCGGCAGCCGACGCGGCGCAAAGGCACCGATGCCCGCCGCGACGATCACCGCGCGCGTCGGGAACCGGTCGCGCTCGGTGACGAGCACAAAGTGGCCGTTCTCCTCCTCCAGGCCGACCACGTTCTGCCCGCAGTGGATGGGCTGCTGAAACTGACCGGCCTGCTGCATGAGTTGCGAGACGAGATCCTTCGCGAGAATCTTTGGGAAGCCCGCCACATCGAAGATGTATTTCTCGGGGTAGAGCGCGGAGAGCTGGCCGCCAGGCTGCGGAAGCGCGTCGACGATTTGCGCGGACGCGCCGCGCATACCCGCGTAGAAAAGTGCAAAAAGCCCCGTCGGGCCAGCGCCGATGATCGTGAGGTCACGGATGTCGTGGGTTGCCATCCATATAAAATCGCTTGCAGACGGCCTTCCGAGCAACGCCTCTCCGGAGGTAAGTTCCTGCCCGTATGGAATCCATCCGCGATCTGGCCACCGAGACCCACTTCCGCCTCCTCCGCGAGATCGCGCGCGGGGGGATGGCCACCGTCTACGAGGCCGAACAACTCGGCGCATCCGGCTTCTCCAAGCGGATGGCGGTCAAGATCATCCACGACCAGTTCGCGGCGCACAGCGAGTGGGTCCAGCTGTTCATCGACGAGGCCAAGCTCTCCGCCAACTTGGTGCACGGCAACATCGTCCAGATCTACTTCTTGGGGATGTCCGAGCAGGTCCCGTTCATCGCCATGGAGATGATCAAGGGGGTCACCCTCCGGACGCTGATCAACACCCATCGGAAGCGCCGGATTCCGCTCCCCCCGGACATCGCCGCGTACTGCGCAAGCCGTGTCTGCCGCGCCCTCGACTTCGCCCATCACTACGTGAATGACGAGGGGGAGCGGCTCGAGATCGTGCATCGCGATGTCTCGCCGGGCAACGTGATGCTCACGTGGGACGGACATGTGAAGCTGGCCGACTTTGGCATCGCCAAGGCGCGGACGATGGCGGACCCGTCGGAGAACAATTCGATTCTGCTGGGCAAGAAGCACTACATGGCGCCGGAACAGCTGCTCGGGCGCCGCGTCAGTTCGCGCGCCGATCTCTTCTCCATGGGCGTCGTGATGTTCGAACTCTTCGCGCTCAAGACGCTCTTCCGCGAGGACGAGACGATGGCCGCGATCGAGGAGGTCGTGGTGGGTCCGACGCCGGACTTGGTCCAGCTGCTCCCGCACGTCGATCCGGCCATGCAAGCGTTGATCGCCAGCGCCATCTCGAAGGATCCGACGGCGCGGCCCAGCGCGGCGGACCTCGGGCAGTCCATTGACCGCTGGCTCTCGACGCAAGGGACCCCGGGTTCGCCCGAACGCTTACAGGCGCACCTCGGCGAACTCTTTCCCGACGAGTTCAGCCCTGCGATCCGTCGGACGACCGCCGTACGGGCAGTGTAGATTCCGCCGTATGACGCTCAAGATCTATACGAAGACCGGCGATGCCGGGGACACCGGACTGTTCGGCGGTGGACGCGTGGCCAAGGACCATCCGCGCGTGACCGCGTACGGCGAGATGGATGAACTGAACGCCGTCATCGGCATGGCGCGCTCGGTCGAGATGATGCCGCGCATCGATGAAGTCCTCGCGCCGGTCCAGCGTGATCTGTTCTCCCTCGGCGCGTTGCTCGCGACGCCCGATCACGAGAAGATGAAGGAGCAGTTGGAGAAGGCGCGCATTTCCGATGCGCGGATTGCGCAGATCGAGCAGGCGATCGATGACGGCGAGGGCGAGCTGGATCCGTTGCGGGCCTTCATTCTGCCCGGGGGGACGCCAAAGGCGGCCGCGCTGCATGTGGCGCGCACCGTGTGTCGTCGCGCCGAGCGCGCGGTCATCACGCTGCAGCGCGACACCGAAGTGCCGCAGATCGTCGTGATCTATTTGAATCGGCTCTCGGACCTGCTCTTCGTGCTCGCCCGCGTGGCCAACAAGCGCGCCGGCGCCGGCGAAGTGACGTGGTAGGGCTTCGCCTGACGTTACGTGTGGTCACGCGCACGTGGCCACACGCAGGGTGACCAGGCTCCAGTGACCACGCTCGCGCTCCACGGCTCGAGTATCGAGATTGCGCCGGGGGCGCTGGCCACCCTCGGCGACCGCGTTGCTGCGCTTCACCCGAAGCAACGGGTCGCGATCATCGCGGACCAACAGGTCGCGCAGCTTTACGGCGGCAAGGCGCTCGCCACGATGATCGCATCGGGCCTCGTGCTGGGCTCCACGGTGGGCGGGACCGTGGCCCCGGGCCTCTTCACCTTTCCGGCCGGCGAGCCGCACAAAACGCGCGCCACTTGGGCGGCGCTCACCGACCAACTGATCACCGCTGGACATCGCCGTGATTCCGTCTTTGTGGCGCTCGGCGGCGGCGTGACCGGGGATCTCACGGGATTCATCGCCGCGACCTTCCTGCGGGGCGTCCCCTTCGTCCAAGTGCCGACCTCGCTTCTCGCGATGATCGATGCGTCGATTGGCGGAAAGACGGGTGTCGACACCCCGGCGGGCAAGAATCTCGTGGGCGCGTTTCATCAGCCGTCGCTGGTCCTGATTGACCCGCAGTTCCTGCGCACCTTGCCGACCGCCGACCTCCGATCGGGACTCGCCGAGGCCATCAAGCATGGCATCATCGCCGATGGATCGTACTTCAGTTGGATTGCTTCTTCCCTGCGCGAGATCCTCAATGCTGAGGACGCCGACGACGCGACGCATCTGCGCTTGGTACAGCGCTCCGTGGAGATCAAGGTCGATGTGGTCGCGCGCGATGAGCGTGAGAATGGCGTCCGGAAGATCCTCAACTTCGGCCATACGATCGGCCATGCGATTGAGCACGTAACGGGCTACGGCGTGCCGCACGGCGACGCCGTAGCCATTGGCATGGTGGCGGAGGCGCGCGTGGCAGAGCGCTTGGGCATCGCGCGCGTCGGGCTTGCGGATACCGTGGCCACGGTCTGCGATGCGGCGGGACTCCCCGTGCGCCTCCCCGACGGCGCGGCACCGGCGGAGATTGTCACGGCAACGCGCACCGACAAAAAATCGCGCGGAGGCAAGGTCGAATACGCCCTCCCCGAAGGCCTCGGCAGAATGGCGGGAGCCGGCTTTGGGTACGGGATTCCCGTACCAGAAGCCGAGGTACTGAGAGCTCTCCAAGATTTGTGAGATTTTCTATCTCCCTGTGGGACAGGGAGATAGCTTGATGCTGTCGCAGGAGTGGCCGTTGGCATGCTTCTTGGCTGTTGACGATTTGTTCCCCCTCCCTGTAGCCTTCGCCTCCGAGCCCATCTTGTGGACTCAGAGTCCCAATAGCGTTCCCGGCGGTGCCCCAGGCATCGTTTCCCTTCACACGTTGGTATGGGGTGGGTATGCAGCAAGCGTCCGAACCGCGCAAAGGTTATTTCCGTTCGTCCCCGTCGTCCGCGTTCGACCAGTACCTGCAGGACATCCAGAAGCTCCCGCTGATCACCGATGTCGCCGAAGAGCGACGCCTCGCACGATTAGCGCAACAGGGCGATGAGGCCGCGGCAGAGCGGCTCGTCACAGCGAATCTCCGATTCGTCATCTCATATGTGAAGAAGTATCAGGGCCACGGCCTGGACCTCTCCGAGCTCGTCGCGATCGGAAATGAGGGGCTGCTCAAGGCGGTCCGGAAGTTCGATCCCGATCAAGGCGTGAAGTTCATCTCTTACGCCGTGTGGTGGGTCCGTCAGGCGGTCCTGAAGGCGCTGGCCGAGCAGACGCGCTCGGTGCGCATCCCGCTCAATCAGAACTCGCAACTGATCCGCCTCTCCCGCGCCGAGACCGTGCTCTCGCAGGTCCTGCGCCGCGATCCGACCGACTCAGAGCTTGGCCGTCTCCTTGATGAGACCCCTGAGCAGGTGCGCAACTCCAAGTCCATGGCGAGCACGGAAGTCTCGCTCGATGCGCCGGTCGATCGTTCCGACCGCGAGGCCAGCACACTCGGCGAGCGATTTGCCGGTGCCGACGGCGTGGAGATCGAGGAGATGACCGATTTCAAGTTGATGCGCGAATGCATCGACAAGGTCTTCCGCAACTATCTCACCCCGCGCGAGCGGAAGATCCTCAACCTCTACTATGGTCTCGACGAAGGGGCCGAAGCGATGACGCTGGAGAAGATCGGCGAGCTGATGGGGGTGACGCGCGAGCGCATCCGCCAGATCCGCGAGCGGGCCTTTGACAAGCTGCGGACCTCGCCTGAGGGACGTTCCCTTGCTGGTTTCTGGGGCGTCTCGTAAGGAGATGAACGACACTGCCATTCCGCGCCCGGTGAACGCGGGATGACGACGACGGGGGTCCGAACGCAGTTCGGGCCCCCGTCGTGCGTTTGCGAGGTGAGGGCTCTAGGTTGTCGGAGGTGAGCGTCTCTCCTCTGCCCGATCCGGCCCACGACTCGTCGAACGAATCGTCGCACGGCGACGGCGCCTTCGCCGCCGGTGGCGGCGGCACCGGTGTAGGCGGTAGCGGCGGCACGGGCGTAGGCGTCGGGCCCGGACTTGCCGCGGAGCTGGCGCGGATCGTTGGCCCGTCGCACGTGCTGACGCGCGCGAGTGCGCTGCTGGTCTACGAATCGGACGCGTTGCCCGGAAATCAGCGGACGCCCGGGCTCGCGGTCTTTCCGGGCACGCGCGATGAGCTGATCGCCGTGGTGCGATGTCTCGCCGCCGCTGGCATGCCCTTCGTGGCGCGAGGCGCGGGCACGGGCCTCTCCGGTGGCGCGCTCGCCGATGGCGCGGTCCTGCTTGGCGTGCACCGGCTGAAGCGGATCATCGCGATTGACGCCGAGGCCCGCACCGCCATCGTGGAACCTGGCGTGGTGAACGCGACACTGACGCGCGCCGTCACGTCACTCGGGCTGCACTACGCCCCCGATCCCTCGAGCCAAACCGCGTGTACGCTCGGCGGGAATCTCGCAGAGAACGCGGGCGGCCCGCACTGCCTCAAGTACGGCGTCACGCTGAATCACGTAGTGCACGCCACGGTGGTGCTCCCGTCGGGCGAGGTGGTCGAACTCGATCGCGGCGACGCGGGAGGCTACGATCTCCTCGGCGCCTTCGTCGGCAGTGAAGGCTGCTTTGGTATCGCCGTGGATATGACGGTGCGGCTCACCCCGGATCCGCAGGAAGTGATCACGCTCTTGGCCGACTTCTCCTCGATCCGCGCGGCCGCCGACGCGACCTCGGCAATCATCGCGGCGGGCATTCTTCCAGCGGCACTGGAGTTGATGGATCAGGCCACGATCATTGCCGTGGAGGACAGCATCTATGCGGCGGGCTACCCGCGTGATGCGGCGGCGGTGCTGTTGATCGAACTCGATGGCGCCACGGCGGGACTCCGCGACGACGCCGACGCGGTCTCACGACTCTGCCACGGATCGGGCGCACGCGGCGTGCTTCGCGCCACGGACGCGGCCGCCCGAAGCAAGCTCTGGCAGGGACGCAAGAAGGCCTTCGGTGCGATGGGGCGCGTGGCGTCACATCTCGTGGTGCAGGACGCCGTTGTGCCGCGCACGATGCTCGCCGAACTGCTCACGGAGATCGCGGCGATCGGCGAGCGGCATGGCGTGCAGGTGTGCAACGTCTTTCACGCCGGTGACGGCAATCTGCATCCCAACATTCCGTACGATGCCACGAACGCGGAGCAGTCGGCACGGGTGCATGCGGCGATGCAGGAGATCATGGCGCGATGCATTGCCGCGGGCGGGACCATCACGGGCGAGCACGGGGTGGGCCTCGACAAGCTGCCGTACATGGACGCGCTGTTCACGCCGGAGACGCTGGACGCGATGTGCACGTTGCGCGATGTCTTCGATCCCGAACGGCGCGCGAATCCCGGGAAGGTGGTGCCGGTGCGCGCGTGCAAGGAATGGCATGGCGTGACCGGCACGCGCGCCGCGACGAATCGATGAACGCCACCTCGATTGCACGCCCGACACTCACGCCGCGTGATGCCGCGGAGCTTTCGGCCATTGTCCGCGAGAGCACCGCAGGACTCCGCATTCGCGGCGGCGGGACCTGGCTCGACGCGGGACATCCGGTGCGGGCATCGCATGAGTTGCGCCTCGACGGCTTTGCGGGGATCCGCGCCTACGTGCCGGCGGATCTCACCATCTCCGTGGGCGCGGCGACGACGCTCGCCGAGATCGATCGCGTCACTGCCGCGCACGGACAGTGGTGCCCACTGTTCTCGTGGGGGGACGACCGCGCGAGCATTGGCGCGGTGATCGCCACAGCGTCCGCCGGCCCTGCGGCGCCGATGCTCGGGCGACCGCGCGATCTGGTGATCGGGCTTGAGTGTGTGGACGGGCTCGGCCGCGTCGTACGCGCGGGTGGGCGTGTGGTGAAGAATGTCGCGGGCTTCGATCTCACGCGATTGATGACCGGTGCGTGGGGCACGCTCGGCGTGATCACCGAGGTACATCTGCGATTGCGATCGCGGCCGAGTGTCGACGAGACGTGGGTGGTGACTCCAACGCCATCGGGCGGTGCGGAGTTCGCCGCGTTCCTGCGCGGACCCTACGCCCCGTTGGCGGCGCATCCGATCAACGCGCACGAAGCACCCACACCGTGGCTCGTGCGGCTCGGTGGGAACGCGGCATTCGTAGCGGCGGCGCGAGAGGCGCTGCGCGCCCTCGGCGAATGCGCACTCGAGACGCACTCGGCATGGGAACGGGTCCGTGCGCACGGGGCACCAGCGGAGATGGCTTCTCGGTGGCAGTGGAACGCCCTCTCGCGGCGCGTAAGAGAACGCTTTGATCCACGGAACCAGCTGAACCCGGGATTGTTGGGAGAGCCCGTATGAGCGCAGTGCCACTCGCCGCTGGGGCACCCTGCGCGCTTCCCGGCTCTCCGCTCGATCTCGCCAGCGGAGGCATCGACGCGTGCGTGCACTGCGGCTTCTGCCTTCCGGCCTGCCCGACGTATCTCGCCCTTGAGGACGAGAACGATTCGCCGCGCGGGCGCATCGTGCTGATGCGCGCATTGCTCGACGGCCGCGTTGCGCCGGACGACAACGAAGCGATGCGGCACATCGATCAATGCTTGGGATGCCGTGGCTGCGAGACGGCCTGCCCGAGCGGCGTGCCGTATGGCGCCCTGCTCGAGGCCACGCGTGCGACCATCAACGCGCATCGCCCGCTTCCGTGGATGGCGCGAGCGGTCCTCGCCGTATTCGCGCACGAGTGGCTGCTCCGTCCGGCGCTTCTTATCGCCCGCGCCCTGCGCGCCACCGGACTCGCTCACCTCGCCGCGCGCACGCTCCCCGCACGACTGGCGATGCCGTTCGCCATGCTCGCCTCCACCGCGCGCGGATCCGCGACGCATTGGATACCAGCGGGGGCCGGCGATCGCGCACCCACGGCACTGCTCACCGGCTGCGTGATGGAGGGACTCTTCACCGAGCTCAATCGCGCGACCGAGCGCGTCCTCACGGCCAATGGGTATCGCCTGAGCGCGGCACCCGGACAGGTCTGCTGTGGCGCGCTCCATGCCCACGCCGGAGATGCGGAGACCGCACGCGAACTGGCGCGCACGAATATCGCCGCATTCGAACAGAGCAGCGCAGAGGTGATCGTGATGAACTCCGCGGGATGCGGCGCAATGTGTCGCGAGTACGGCCATCTCTTGGCACATGATGCTCGGTGGGCCGCGCGAGCCGCGGCATTCAGCGCAAAAGTCCGCGATGCATCGGAGTTGCTCGCGGCAGCGGGACCGCTGGCGACGCCCGCCGTCGCCACGCCGACCCGAGTGGCCTGGGATGCCCCCTGCCATCTCGAACACGGGCAGCGGGTCGTACTTCCCCCGCTCCAAGTCCTCCAAGCAACAGGAAGCATCACCCTCATTCCGCTCGCGGGGAGCGACCAGTGCTGCGGCAGCGCGGGCGTCTTCAACCTCGTGCAACCAATGGTCGCCGAGCGGGTGCTCGAGCCCAAACTCGAGGCCATTGCCGCGTCTGGGGCCGAGATGGTCGCCACCGCCAACCCGGGATGCCTGATGCAGATCGGTGGGGGGCTCATCTTGGAGGGAAGCCGCGTGACGGCCCGCCACCCCGTCGAGTTGCTGGACGCCGCCTACGCCTCGCGGACCCCGACCCGTTAAGGTTCGAGTATGGAAGTCCCGGTTCTGCTCATCGAGTTCGAAGGGGTGCTGGCTGACACCGCCGCACTTCGCGCCAGCGCCATCACCGAGGCGCTCGCCGCCGACGGCATTGCGCTGAATGGTGCGTTGCTCCGCACCACGGTCGGCCTGACCACGGAAGACGCGATTCGCCGCATCCGTGACGCGGTCGGCGCGCCAGACGATCCCACCGCACTCGAGCTCGGCCGGCTTCGCGCCGAACGTGCCTTCGCCGAGCGCGCGGGCAAGGGACTCTCACTGCAGCCCGGCGCGCGACAGGCCCTCGAGAAGCTCACCAGCGTGGCCCGTCTGGCACTCGTGACGCGGGCCTCGCGCCGCGAGGTCGAGTTCGTGCTCGACCTCGCCGGACTCGACGCCCTCTTTCGTCCGGTGATTGCACTGGAGGACTGCGTTCCGCCCAAGCCGTCGCCCGCACCGTACGCGGCCGCGCTCAAGCGAGTAGGTGAGCTCTTCCCGGGACAGACGCTGCGCGGACTCGTGGTCGAGGACTCGGTCGCGGCCGTGCGCACAGCGCGCGCGGCTGGGATGATGTCCGTGCTCGTCGGCGCCCTCCCCGCTCACGAGGCGATGGAGGCGAATGCGTGGGTGGAGTCGATCGCGGACCTCACCCCCGACCGCGTGCGCTCGCTCCTTGGACACGCAGCGACAGGAATGCCGTGAGCACGTTCTTGATCGACCGTAGCGCACGTCTCCGGATGACCTTCACTGGCGAGAAGGCAAAGGAGTCGCTCGGCGGGCTCGTCACGAACGATGTGGTCGCACTCACTCCCGGCCACGGGCATCGCGCCGTCGCGCTCACGTCGAAGGGCCGCGTGATTGCCATGGTGCGCGTCTTTGATCGCGGAACAGACCTGCTGCTCGACTCCGAGCCGGAGTCGGCCGAGAGCTTCGTGACCATGATCAAGAAGTTCGTGAATCCGCGCACGGCCAAGTACGCGGTCATCACTGAGACCACGGCTTGCCTCGGCATTCACGGGCAGGACGCCGCCGCGAAGCTCGCCCCGCATGTTGGCATGGACGTGACCACACTGAGCGCGCTGCCCCCGCTCGGGCTCGCACGCGCCGTCGATGGCACCTTCGATGTGATTCGCTCTACCGAGCTCAGCGTGCCGGGGTTCGACGTGATCGGCACGCGTGAGAGTGTTGCCGCGCTGCGCCGTGCGCTCGAGCAAGAGGGCCTTCACGAGATCGCGGCGGACGAAGTGGAGATCGCACGCGTCGAGGTCGGCCTCCCGCGCTTTGGCGTCGACATGGACGCCGAGACGATGCCGCAGGAAGCCAATCTCGACACGCTTGGCGCGATCTCCTTCACGAAGGGCTGCTACACGGGCCAGGAAGTCGTTGCGCGCATCCACTTTCGCGGGCATGTGAACAAACACCTGCGATGGCTCTCCACCGAGCAACCACTGACGCGCGGCGCCGTGGTGCTCGATGCCGCGGGGAAGGAGGTCGGTGATGTGCGTTCGGCCGTGGTCTCGGGCAAGCGCGGACCGCTGGCGATGGCGATGGTGCGTCGAGAGGTCGAGCCCGGAAGCGCGGTGACCGTGCGAGATGGTGAGCGCACGCTCTCGGCGCGCGTCGAGGCCATCGCGTGATCGACACGCCTGCGGTCGCGAACGCGGACGCGGGCGTCGACGCAACGGTGGTCCGAGGGGCCTGCCCGCTCGACTGCCCCGATACCTGCGCTACGCTGATCACGGTCGAGGACGGCAAAGCGACCCGCATTCAAGGCGACAAAGCGCATCCCTTCACGCAGGGCTTCCTCTGCACGAAGGTGAATCGCTACCTCGAGCGCTCGTATCACAAGGATCGCGTCCTCACCCCCCTCAAGCGCGTGGGTCCCAAAGGAACCGGCGAGTTTGCGGAAGCCTCGTGGGATGAAGCGCTCACGGCGATCGCGCAGAGACTCAACGAGATTCGCCACTCGGCCCATGGCCCTCAGGCGATCCTCCCCTACTCGTATGCGGGGACGATGGGGCTGCTGCAGGGCGAGTCGATCGACCGGCGCTTCTTTCATTGCATCGGCGCCTCGAAGCTCGACCGCACGATCTGCGCGACCGCCGGCATGATGGGCATGCGGATGACCGTTGGCGCCAGCATCGGTGCCGATGCAGACGAAGTCCCCAACGCGGATCTCATACTCCTCTGGGGCACGAACACGCTCACGAGCAATCCGCATCTCTGGCCGAAGGTGCTCGAGGCGCGCGCGAAGGGTGTGCCGGTGCTGTGCATCGACCCGATCCGCACGCGAACCGCGGAGCAGTGCGACGAGTGGATCGCCATTCGCCCCGGGACCGACGCCGCGCTCGCGCTCGGAATGATGCACGTGCTATTCGCCGAGGGGCTCGAGGACACGGCGTATCTCGCCGAGTACACGCTCGGCGCGGATCAGTTGCGCGAGCGCGTGAAGGAATATCCGCCTGAGAGAGCCGCACAGATCACCGGGATCCCCGCGGAACGCATTGTAAGTCTGGCGCGCCAGTATGGAGCGGCGAAGGCGGCATTCGTGCGCATCAACTATGGCTTGCAACGGCACGCCGGTGGCGCGATGGCCGTGCGCACCATTGCCTGCCTGCCCGCGGTCACGGGACACTGGCGTCGTCCCGGTGGAGGTGTGCAGTTGAGCGCCTCGGGAAACTTCGCGTTCAACAAGGCGGCGCTCCACCGTGAGGATCTCTCGCCGGTGGGGACGCGCACCATCAACATGTCGTTGCTCGGCGATGCGCTCACCAAGCCCGATGCCGGTGTGGGTGGCCCGCCGGTGATGGCGATGATCGTGTACAACTCGAATCCAGCGGCGATCGCTCCTGATTTCCTCACGGTGAATCGCGGGATGAAGCGCGACGACCTCTTTCTTGTGGTGCTGGAGCACTTCCGCACCGATACCGCGGATCACGCGGACTGGATTCTCCCCGCGACGACGCAGATCGAACACTGGGATGTGCACAACTCGTACGGGCATCTCTACGCCTCGCTCAACAAGCCCGCGGTCGCACCGATGGGTCAGGCGCTGCCGAACACGGAGATCTTCCGACGTTTGGCCGCGAAGATGGGGCTCGACCATCCCTCGTTGAAGGACGATGACGTCACACTGATCAAGCAGGCGCTCTCCACGCAGGATCCGCGCATGACCACGGTGACGTGGGAGACGCTGGAGCGCGATGGCTGGGCGCGGCTGAACTTGCCGACGCCGTATGCACCGTTCGCAGAGGGCGGGTTCCTGACGCCCAGCGGCAAGTGTGAGTTCTACTCGGCACGGATGAAGGAGATGGGGTTGGATCCCCTGCCGGCATTCACGCCGCCGTATGAGTTTCCGGAGAATGTCCCCGAATTGGCGGCGAAGTATCCGCTCACACTGATCTCGTCGCCGGCGCACCAGTTCATGAATTCGTCCTTTGTGAACGTCGGGTCGTTGCAGCGTGCCGCCCGGGAGCCGGAAGTGGCGTTGCATCCGCGTGATGCGGAGCGGCGGGGGATCGTTGAGGGGTCAATGGTCGTGGTGGAGAATGATCGGGGGCACTTTGCGGCCCGGGCGCGGATTCGCGAGGGGATTCGCGAAGGGGTGGCTTGGGCGCCGGGGATTTGGTGGGCGAAGCTGTCGACGGATGGGCGCAATGTGAACGCGACGACTTCGCCGCGGTTGACTGATATGGGCGCGGCGCCGGTGTTCTATGACAATCTTGTGGAGATTCGGACTGCTTAGGCCTCGGGATCAGTGCGCGCGGTCGTTGGCCGGAGTCCCCATGCGCTCAGCCCACACGCTTACACGCGTCGAGCCTCGTCGCTGCGCGCGGACCCTTGTGGGCTCGAAGCTGAACGGCGTCCGATTGGCCTGCTGCGTGGCCTTCACAAAGGGGGCTGGACTCCCGGCGCCGGGCCCGCATACCGAACCGACGACCGAAGAAGCGCGTTAGTTCAGAGAACATTCCTAACCAGAGAACACACGTGGCCGAGAAGAAGCTTCCGACAACGCTAGGCGCCCTGCGCACCTCCGAGTTCGGCCAGGCGCCGAAGCGCGGGCGCTCCGTGAAGAACGAGCTCCGCACCAACTTGCTTGCGCGCATCAAGGACGGCCAGCCCCTGTTCAAGGGCGTGCTCGGTTTCGAGGACACCGTGATGCCGCAGATCGTGAATGCCCTGCTCTCGCGGCATCACTTCATTCTGCTCGGCACCCGCGGTCAGGCCAAGTCGCGTATCCTGCGCGCGCTCACCACGTTGCTCGATCCGCAGATGCCCGTGATCGCCGGTAGCGAAGTGAACGACGATCCCTTTGCGCCGATATCCAAGTTCGGGCGTGAGCGGCTCCGCGAAGCCGGCGACGATACCGCGATCGCTTGGCTCTCTCCCGACCAGCGCTACGTCGAGAAGCTCGCGACGCCGGACGTCACGGTGGCCGATCTCATTGGCGACCTCGATCCCATCAAGGCGGCGCGCGGTGGACACCTGCTCTCCGACGAGCTCTCCATCTACTACGGCATGCTTCCGCGTGCACATCGCGGCATTTTCGCGCTGAACGAACTTCCCGATCTCGCGGGCAAGGTGCAGGTCGGCCTGTTCAACGTGATGCAGGAAGGCGATGTGCAGATCAAGGGGTATCCCGTGCGCCTCGCGCTGGATGTCGTCCTCGCGTTCACCGCGAACCCCGAGGACTACACGGCGCGCGGCAAGATCATCACGCCGCTCAAAGATCGTATCGGTTCCGAGATTCAGACGCACTATCCGGCCACCGTCGACCTCGCGATGGAGATCACGGCCCAGGAAGCGTGGACGCAACGCGATGGATTGCCGGTGCGCGTCCCCGAGATCGTCACGGAAGTGGCGGAACGTGTGGCATTCGAAGCGCGTAAGGAGAAGCGGATCGACCAGCGATCGGGCGTCTCGCAGCGCTTGAGCATCACGTTGCTCGAGAACATTGTGTCCAACGCGGAGCGGCGCGCGGTGCGATTGGGTGAGACGGCCGTGGTGCCGCGCCTCGCCGATCTCTACGCGGCGTTGCCGGCCATCACGGGCAAGATCGAGCTGGAGTACGAGGGCGAACTTGTTGGCGGTGCGGTCATCGCGCGTGAATTGATCCGTCGCGCGGCCGATGCCACGCTCAAGGAGCGCGAGCCGCGTCTTCCGCTCGACGACATCGTGATGTACTTCGACACGGGCTCGGCGCTACAGATCAGCGACGATTCCAGTGCGGTGGCGGCTCGGGCGGGATTCGCCACCGTGCCGAGTCTGGTCGAGTTGGTCGCGGGTTCATCGTTGCAGAGCGACGACGAGGGAGATGTCGTGGCGGCGTGCGAGTTGGTGCTGGAGTCGCTCGTGGCGCAGCGGAAGCTCTCGCGCTCCGAGGGCGGGCAGTATGGCCGCTCAGTGCGCCGTAAGGGCGGGTTCGCGCCGGAATACCCAGAGCGCGAAGAGTAGCATCAGCGCCGCGGTGCCGCCGATCGCCCAGGCGGCACCGAACCCCTTGGCGATCGCGCCGGCCATGAAGCTGCCGATCGGCGACGCCCCGATATACACCATCACATAGAGCGACATCACGCGACCGCGGAGGGCGTCGGGGACGACCTCCTGCAGCCGCGCGTTCACGAGCGCGTTGTTGATGATCATCGCGATGCCGATCCCAAAGATCAGAATTGCATTGAGCGTCGGGATACGCACCAGCGCGAAGAGCATCAAGAGGACCGGGAGCGTATGCGACGCATACCAGAGCGTCCGCCCTTTCTTCACCCCTCCGCCCGTCGCCGCAATCGCAAGTGCGCCGACCATCGCCCCAATACCGAGCACGGCCATGAGGCCTCCGTAGCCGCCGGCGCCGAGTCCGAGCACGTCACGCGCCACCACAGGGAGGAGGGTGAGGATCGGGATACCGAGCAGGGAGAAGACCATCGCCAAGAGCATCAGCATCGGCAGCGGCGGCGTGTCGAGCACATAGCGTACGGCCTCGCTGATGCCCTCGAGCGCCCCTTGCCGTGGCGCGTCACTCCGCGCGCGCGGCACGAGTTGGATCATCGCGAGTCCGATCAGCACCGCCACGAAGCTCAGCGCGTTGATGCCAAAGGTCCACTCAATGCCGAGCTTCGCAATGATCACCGCCGCGACACTCGGGCCGATCACACGCGCCAAGTTGAAGCCAGTCGAGTTCAGGGCGATCGCGGCCGCGAGGTCGTCGTGACCCACGAGCTCCACGAACAGCGCTTGCCGTGCCGGGATCTCGAACGCCGCGAGAAGGCCGCCGATGCTCGTGAGGATGATGAGCGAGAGAATCGTCAGGTGCCCGGTCCAGGCCAAGTACCAGAGCACCGAGGCCTCGACCAGCATGAGCGCCTGCGCGATGCGGATCACGCGCAGCTTGTCCGCGACATCCGCCAGCACCCCGCCCGGGAGCGAAAAAATAAGAATGGGGAGCGTCCCCGCGGCGGCGACCACCCCAACGACGAACGGGTCGTTGGAGAGTTCGAGCGCCAACCAGCCGACCGCCACCTGCTGCATCCACGACCCGATCAGCGAGATGGTCTGCCCGATCCAGAAAAGCCGAAAGTTCCGGTACTCAGCGAGTACTCGGAAGGGATTCAGCGAACGGGAGGGCGCGGTGACGGTCACAGACTCGAATGATGCACCATCCGCGCGCCCGGTGGCATCTCACCGCGGCCAATCGCGCCGCGGCCAATCTCACCGCGGCCAATCTCACCTCAGCGGCTCAGGCGGACCCCAGCGTGCACCTGCGAGCGCTTGTAGTCGTCTA
>CAYUMN010000016.1:0-3330 GCA_964445835.1 uncultured Gemmatimonas sp. | reverse complement strand
CCTCAGCGGCTCAGGCGGACCCCAGCGTGCACCTGCGAGCGCTTGTAGTCGTCTACGGTGCCTTCGCCGGCGAGGTCCTCGAGCTGGTCGAGTCGCTGGCTGGAGTAGTCCGCGCCGGCGAACAGTCGCACCTCCCTGCGCAGGCGGTACTCGGCCGAGAGGCCGAGATCGATCCGGTTGTCGCGCCGATCATTATTTGCGAGATCGTAACGCTCACGTGAGGTGAACCTCCGCCAGCGATAAGCCGCGAGCACGACGAGGTCGAGTCGACTATTCACCTGGAGCGTGGCCCGCTGCTCAAGCACGTGCTCCGTGCGCGACCGATCCACCGTATCGAACAGCCGCACGTTCAGATCAGTCGCGTTGCCGTTCGCGTTGAGGTCCTCTCCGACCAAGACCTCATCCACGAGAATGACTTGGCGTAGCACGGGGCTCGAGAGGAGCGCGAGATCATATGTCGTCATGAACTCGAGCGTGCGGCGCGGCTCCACTCGCAGTCGAACGCGCATGGTCGGGCCACTACTGTTGCGTGCGGCGAACGGCGCATCGTATTTCCGGTCGCTGATCCCGACGCCGATCACCCCCCAGACGCGCATCGGCCGCGAGCGACTCGCGTTCAGCAGTCGGTGTTGATAGTCGGCGCTGAGCGTGAACTCGCGGTAGTCGCCACGCCCGTACACCCGCTCGCCCCCCTGAATGCTGAGATCAAGATCGAGATCGACCGCGTCGGCGAGATAGTTCCGGTGGAAATAACTCGGCACGTAATCGGCATGCAGTTGCAGGCGCCGGCCCTTTGGCAGATCCTGTTCGAGCTCAAGCCCGAGGGCCACGTTCGAGCGAGCCGCACTCGCCGAGTAGCGTTCGTAGGTCAGTCGCGGCCACACGCGGAGCGTGCGCCCTCCGAGTCCGGGCCCCTCAAGGATCCCCTCGAGGCGCGTCCGCAGGATCACGTCGTCCCCGGACTCCATCCGGGCGTACCGCTGGCTCGCGAGCTGCGCGATGGACGGGGTGGCGAGCTCTCGGACTCTCGACGCAGGCAACCGAAAGGGGTTTCCGTCGTACTCGACGCCCAGTCGTACGCGGCCTTCGACCGTCCAAGGGGCGCGTGCGGAATCCGCACCGGTCTGGGCGCTGAGCAATACCGAGTGGCAGGCAATCGCCACGAACACGAAGCGTGCTCTCATAGGTGCCCGCAATCTGGCCCAGTCGGCACCCCGGTGACAGATGCGACTCCCGACGACACCTTTCGGGAATGGGAACCCCACTCGCCGCGGTCATGCTCGTGGCCGGCATCGCATTGCTGGGATTCGGCGCCGACTTGCTCGTCCGGGGCGCCGTCACGCTCGCGCGCGCCGCGAAGCTCTCGGCGGCGGTGATCGGCCTGACGCTTGTCTCAATGGGCACCTCCCTGCCCGAACTCGCGGTCAGCGTGGCTGCGGCCCTCCGCGGCTCGCCCGATCTCGCGATCGGCAACGTCGTCGGCTCGAACATCTTCAACATCGGCATTGTCCTCGGCGTCTCGGCACTGATTCTTCCCATGCGCGTTCACGGCAGTGCCGTAAAGCTCGGATGGCCCTTTCTGTTCCTCGCGAGTTGCCAGCTACTGCTGCTCGCACGCGACGGCCGCATTGATCGCCTTGAGGGCGGATTCTTCGTCATCGCCGTGGCCCTCTTCACCCGGTACGCGGTGATCATTGGGCGCGAGGCGGTCGGTCAAGAAGAGGCAGCCGACTTGGCCGAGCAGGTCAAGACGCGCGCACCTCGGGCCGACCTGCGGTCGATAGGCGGGGCAATCGGGTTGCTGGTCATCGGCATTGCGCTGCTGCTCACCGGCGGCGAGTTGCTCGTGCGTGGTGCGGTCGCGCTGGCGCGTACGTTCGGAATGACCGAGCGCATGATTGGCCTCACTGTGGTCTCAATCGGCACTGGCACCCCCGAATTGGCGACGAGCATCGTCGCCGCCCGGAAGGGTCAGAGCGAGATCGCACTCGGCAACGTCATTGGCTCCAACATCTTCAACATCCTCGGCATCCTCGGCGTCACCGCAGTGATTGCCCCCCTCGCGGTCGCCCCGGCAATGCTGGACAGCGACCTATGGTGGATGCTCGGGATCACACTCGTGCTCCTTCCGGCCATGCGGAGTCGGGCAGTTGTTACGCGGATCGAGGGCGCATTGCTTATTCTCGTCTATGGCACGTATGTCACCCTGCTCGCGTTAAGTCAGTAGTCTCCAAGAGGTCGGCAATGCGATTTCATACGTACAAGAAGTTCAGCCCTGAGTCCGCGGATGCCGTGGACCTGCAGTCGCTGCTCGACAAGCTCGCCGACTTCCTGCTGCAATCTGGCTTCGCCGGCGGCGGCCCCGCGAACCCGTGGGGCTATGAGGACGAAGAGAAGTCGGGCGATCGTTCCCTCGACGCCCTCAAGCAGGCGATCCTCGACGCGCTGATCCAGAGCGGTCAGTTCACGCCCGAGATGCTCGAAGCCCTCCGCGGCGATGGCGACGAGATCTCGGAGGACAAGCTCGCCAAGTTGCTCGACGACATCGTGCAGCGCCTCATGGCGGAGGGATTCCTGAAGGCGGAGAATCCGCCGCAGGCCCCCGCTGGGCATCAGTCGGTCACCGGCCCCGGCGGACTCGCCCAGGCCGCCGCGCAGGACGTGAAGTTCGACCTCACCTCCAAGGGCATCGACTTCCTCGGACACAAGGCGCTGAAGGGCATCCTCGGCGGACTCGGCAAGAGCAACTTCGGGTCGCACGACACCCCGCATCTCTCCACGGGCATCGAGGCCGACGCCGGCTCGAAGCCCTATGAGTTCGGCGATGTGCTGAACCTCGACGTCAACGAGACGCTCAAGAACGCGATGATCCGCACCGGTTCGCTCGAGGTGCCAATGGATCTCGACTACGGCGACTTGATGGTTCGGCAGAGCGAGTATCGCTCCAGCTGCGCCACCGTGCTGATGCTCGACTGCTCGCACTCGATGATCCTCTACGGCGAGGACCGCTTCACGCCCGCCAAGAAGGTCGCGCTCGCGCTGACGCATCTGATTCAGACGCAGTTCCCCGGCGACACGATCAAGATCGTGCTCTTTCACGACTCCGCCGAGGAGATCCCGATGGGGGCGCTCGCGAAGGCGCAGGTGGGGCCGTACCACACGAACACCGCCGAGGGGCTCAAGCTCGCACGGCGCCTCTTGATGGCACAGAAGAAGGACATGCGCCAGATCGTGATGATCACCGACGGCAAGCCGAGCGCCCTCACGATGCCCGACGGCCAGATCTACAAGAACTCGATGGGCCTCGACGCCTACGTGCTGCAGGAGACG
>CAYUMN010000015.1:10054-29237 GCA_964445835.1 uncultured Gemmatimonas sp. | reverse complement strand
ACACGAAGGCCGTCTTGCCCATCGAGGGACGGGCCGCGACGATGATCAAGTCCGAGGGCTGGAAGCCCAGCGTCAGCTTGTCGAGATCAGTGAAGCCCGAGGGGACGCCGGTGAGGTTGCCACCGGCGGTGCGCAGGAATTCGATGCGCTCCATCGCCGACCAGAGCAACGACTTGATGCGGATGAATCCTTCCTGCCCGCGGCTGTCGTTGAGCTCGAGGATCTTGTGCTCCGCGAGGTCCAGCAACTCGGCCACGTCGGCCGGGCTCTCGTGCCCTTCGCGGACGAGCGAGGTCGCCGTCTCAATCAGTCGCCGACGCAGCGCTTTGTCGCGCACGATGCGGCAGTGATGCTCAACATTGGCCGCCGTCGGGATCTCATCGAGGAGCCCACCGATGTATTCCTTGCCGCCCGCGGCGGTCAGGTCCCCGCGCTGATCGAGTTCGTTGGAGAGCGTCAGCGGGTCAATGACTGCCCCGCCATTCGCGAGCGCGGACATCGAGCGGAAGAGGCGACGATGCCCTTCACGATAGAACATGTCCTCGGTGACGAGCTCCATGCCGGTGACAACGGCGTCACCAGAGAGAAGCATCGCGGCGAGAACGGCGCGTTCGGCGTCCTCCGACCACGGGGGTCGGCGGTCGGCGAAGGCGTCGGGCGGGCCCTTACGGGCGATCGAAAATTCGACGGGCGAGCTGGACATCTTCCCAGGCGGGGCGCTTCCAGTTGGGGTTCCGCAACAACGCGGCGGGATGGTACGTGGCCACGAGCGGAATGCCGTGGTAGCGATGCTCCAGACCGCGGAGCTTCCCGATAGGGGAATCTGTCTCCAAGAGCGTCTGCGCGGCAAACGTGCCGAGCGCGAGGATGACCTTGGGTTCCAGCAACTCCAACTGCCGCAACAAGAAAGGCCGGCAGGCGACAATCTCCTCGGGGGTCGGATTGCGGTTCGCGGGGGGGCGGTGCTTGAGGACGTTGCAGATAAAGACGTCCTCCCGCTTGAAGCCGATAGCCTCCAGGATCTTGGTCAGGAGGTCTCCTGACTTCCCAACGAAGGGACGGCCAAGCTCGTCCTCGGTCTGGCCAGGCGCCTCGCCGACGACCACAAAGCCTGCGTTCGGGTCGCCCTCGCCCGGGACATGATTCTGCGCCGTGGCGGAGAGCGAACAGGCCGTGCAGGTGGCGATGGCGGCGGCGACACCCGCCAGATCCGTGATGTCGCTCAGGCTGGAGCGCGCGGAGCCGGAGCCAATCTCGTAAATGCGCCCCTCCGGTGGGCCCGATGCGCTGGCGTCGGCGGGAAGCGGAAAGGCGGTGCCACCGATCTTTGGCTTGTCGGCGGGAGGTTCCGGAGTTGCCGCGTCAGCGGGCTTGGGTGCGGACGACGGCGCGGCCTTGTCGTCCGAGGCGTTCACCGCCCGCAGTGCCTCACGCCAGTCGCCCGAGGCAGCAGCCTCCTCCGCGGCGCGACGCATGGCCGAGTCGCGCGGTGGCGGCGGAGGCGCCGAGTCGCGCGGCGGAGGCGACGACTCGCCGCGCGGCGCACGCGAGGCGGACGGCGCCGAGGCCGGAGGCATCGGCGCCTTCGCCGTGAGCACCTTCAGCGCATCCTCGGTGCTCAGACCATCGAGCACGAACTCGGATTCACCGAGCTCGCGCCGCTGTTCGAGATACTGGCGCAGTCGCTCGTGCGCGTCGCTCACGAAGCAATCACAGCAACGACTCAATGCGATCAAGGATGGCATCGGCGACATCACGCTTCGACATCAGCGGGGTCTCCTCTTGCACACCATCGGCACCGATCATCGTCACCCGGTTGGTATCGTAGCCGAATCCAGCGCCCGCCTCGCGCGCGCTATTCGCGACGATCAGGTGCAATCCCTTGGACACGAGCTTGGACTTGGCGTTCTCGATAAGATCGTCCGTCTCGAGCGCGAAGCCGACGGCAACGAGCCCCGCCTTCCGCGCCGACATCGTGCTCGTGAGGATGTCCGGCGTCTCCTCGAGCTCGAGTGCCGGCGGCGCGCCCCGCTTTTTGATTTTTGCGCTCGCGACCTGCTTCGGCCGGAAGTCCGCTGGCGCGGCGGCCATCACCAAGATGTCGGCGTCGCCGATCTCACTCCGGACCGCCTCGGCCATGTCCTCAGTGGACTCCACCGGCTTCGCGCACATCCCATCGGGGACGCGCACCGCGAGCGGCCCGTGCACCACCACGACCTCCGCGCCGCGCCGCCAGGCCGCCTCCGCGAGCGCGACCCCCATCTTGCCGGTGCTGTGATTGGAGAGATAACGCACGGGATCGAGCGCTTCGCGCGTCGGGCCTGCGGTCAGGAGGATTCGCTTGCCGCGGAGCTTTCCAGCCGGCGCGAGACGCGCCTCGAGCAACCGGCCGCAGTGCGCCACAATCGTCTCCGGCTCCTGCATCCGTCCCTGCCCTGCGCCTTCATCAGGCGAGGCAAGCGGACCAACGCCGGGGTCAAGCACCACGCGACCTTGGGATCGCAGCGACGCGCCGTTCGCCTGCACCTGCGCGTTCGCCCACATCTTGTCGTTCATCGCCGGCACGATCAGGACGGGGCACTCTGCCGCGAGCAGTGTGGCCGACAGCAATTCGTCGGCGTGCCCGTGCGCGGCGCGCGCGAGAAAGTCCGCAGTCGCTGGGGCGATGACGAGCAGATCGGCCTCGCGGGCCAACCGGATATGGTCGAGGGCATGCCCGTCCCCGATCAACACGGTATGTACGGGGCGGCCTGTAAGCGCCTCGAACGTCACGGACCCGATGAACTCGCGGGCCGAGCGCGTGAGGATGACCTCCACTTGGGCGCCCGCCTGCGTGAGCAGACGAGCGAGCCAAGCGGACTTATAACTGGCAATTCCCCCGGTCACCCCGAGGAGAATGCGACGGCCGTCGAAGGGACGCATGACGCGCTCCGAGTGAAGGCCTGAGCCGACTGGGCGGGCGCTTACGGGCGCTTACGCGCCCTTGGCGCGACGACGCGGCACCACGCGGTACTCGATCTCGCCATGCGAGAGATCTTCGAGCGAACGCGTCGTGAGCTTCTTCTCGTTCTTCGCGCGATCGCGCGGGAAGTCATTCAGTACGCGGGCGTACTTGGCCGCGACGAGCACGGCGAGGTACTTGTTGGTCGCGTGCTCGGTGATGTCCTTGGGCGTGAAAACCTGCATGGTGTAGCTCCGAAAAAGAGATGAAGGCTGAAAGATGAAGGCCGGAGGCCCTCAGATCCGTGCAGCCAGCTCTGCCTGCAACCTACCAATGACGTCTTCCACCTGCTGTCCAAGCGCGGGCAACCGCTCGCGCTTACTCGTTTCGTCGTCGATGATCGCCCCAACTCGCTGGACGGCCAACTCGAGATCGTCGTTCACCACCACGTGCTGGTACCGCTCGGCCTCGGCCAACTCCATGCGCGCGTTGCGCAGGCGTAGGGCCAACGCTTCGTCGCTTTCCGACTTGCGGGCAGTGAGTCGGGCCACCAGCGCTTCTGCCGATGGTGGCACGACGAAGATCGTGACCGCATCGTGGAAACGCTGCACCACCTGCCGAGCGCCCTGCACATCGATATCCAACATCACATGCTTCCCCTCGGCCATCACCCGCTCGACTTCTGCCTTCAGCGTGCCGTACCTGTTGCCGTGCACCTCAGCCCACTCAGCGAACTCGTCGCGAATCACCGCCGCGTCGAACGCCCCGCGGGAGAGGAAATGATAGTCCACTCCATCCTGCTCACTGAGCCGCGGGGCGCGCGTGGTGCACGACACCGAGTACCCGACATCTGTCCGGCGATCCAACAACGTCCGCGCGATGGTCGTTTTCCCAGCCCCGGACGGCGCCGAGAGCACGAGCGGAAATGGCCGGCCGCTCACTCGAGATTCTCCACCTGTTCGCGGATGCGTTCGAGTTCTTCTTTGATCGCCACTACGTCCTGAAGCATTGGGGCATCGTTCGCCTTGCTCCCTGTGGTGTTGGCTTCTCGCAGCATCTCCTGCAACAGGAATCCGAGTCGCTTCCCCACCCCTTCGCTGGCCCGCCCGAGCAACGCCTCACGGAAGGCCGTGATATGGCTCGCGAACCGGTCCAACTCCTCTCCGACGTCGAGCTTGTCGGCGAGAATCGCAATCTCTTGTGCGAGCCGCTGCGGATCGACCGCAATGCCGCCCGCCAACCGTTCCACGTTCTCACGCAGCCGCGTACGCTGCGCCTCCATCCGTTCTGGGGCCCGCAAGGCAAGACGCCCGACCGCCTGCTCGATGAGCGTCAGCCGCTCTCCGATGAACTGCGCGAGCCGCGCGCCTTCTGCCGCCCGCATCTCCTGCATGGCCGCAATGGCGGCCTCGGTGACCGCGAGGAACTCCTCGACCGTCGCCGTCTCAAGCCCCGCGTCGTCCCGCGCCATCTGCATCACGTCCGGCATCCGTAATACGGTCGCCACATCGACCGAACCGCCCAGCCCATGACGCACCATCAGTCCCTTCAGTGCCTCGGCGGCCGCGGCGAACCGCGCTTCGTCAATCACGGTACCCAAGCTGTCTTCATGAACCACCCGCGCGGAGACCGAAACGTGGCCGCGGGAGATCTTTTGCCGCATCATTTCCCGAGCCTCGGCCTCCCACTTCGATAGAGCAGAGGGGAGCTTGAGGCTCGGATTGAAGAATCGGTGGTTCACAGAACGCAGCTCGACGCTGACGCGCGAGCCGCCGACCGGCCCTTCGGCCGCTCCGAAACCAGTCATGCTACGGATCATTAGAGCCTGATAAGTTACTCTGCCACCAACACTTGGGCAAGCAGAATCAGTTCCAAAACGCCCAGCGGATGCCGTAAAGTTGGACCAGCCGAGGCATAAGGTAGCCTGGCACGGTCTCGTACACCTTTCCGGCCAGGTTCCGGTTGTACCAGAACACGTGGGCCGCCCCAATTCGGAGGTCAAGCTGGGTTCCAAGCGTGGCGGCGCCCTTGGCCCGCTGAACGCCCCCCGCCCCGTCCGGCGCGAGGAAGTCGTTGCGGTAGTCGTGGGTCACGGCGGCCGTGAGCATGAAGTCCGCGCGAGGGAGCTTCTTCTTGAACCCCGTGGCGACCCGCAGCTCAGCGTGGGACTCAAGGGAAGATCGGTACAAGGCTTCCTTCCCCCAGTCGATCCCGCGGAACTCGAAGCTGAACGGGCCTCTGAGCTGGCCACGGAGCCCCACTTCGAGGCCGGTCGCCGACTTGAGTTCGACTGGGACATAGACCGAGTCGAAGAGCGGCATGCCGTCCACGAGCGCCGCCCCGCGTTGAACCACGCCGAGGGTGAGCCAGCGGGCCTTCCATGCGAGACCGAGTTCGGCCCGAATGGTCGTTCGCGCCGGTCCCCCGATCACCGCGTCCGGGGAATGCTGAGAGAGGCCGCCCGCCACGTGCATCCACCGGAAGATCTCGCCCCGCGCGAGGAGGTCAATGCGGGTTGTCGAGTCCGGCCCGCCGAGTTCGATGAAAGCGCTCGCGCCATACCGCGGGCGGTCCCACGAAGCTCGCACAGCGGGAGCAAAGCCCGACGCTCCGCCTTGGGTCCGCAGTCGTCCGGTGCCCGAAAGGCGCAGCGGACCACGCGTCAGACCGACCGTCGCGACCCACTGGGTCTGTACCACCACGGAATCGAGATTGGGCGTCAATGCGCTGGCGGCGGCGGAGTCGTCCTCGACGGATTGGACCGTGCCCGCAAGAAACTGCGCCCAGAGGCCTTCGTCGTCGGGCGTGCGATACGCCGCGCGGAGGTACGCCACCACATCGCTCCCCTTGAAGTTGGGAATGGCGGCGTCCTCAGCCGGCTCAATGCTGCTAGCCGTCACGTAGCGTTTGGTCGCCGACCGGATGCGTCCGTTGCGGGATGCGACAAAATCCGCCGTCCACCGCTCGCGTGCGACGCCCACGCGCAGGAAGGCCCCGAGTCCATCGCCGTCGCCGCGCACGAGGAAGTTCGTGGTCGAGAACTGCTGCGCCGCGAACTGCAGCACGGCCCCGCTGTTGAATCGCTTGCCGTAGAAGCCGCGATACAGATTCGTGTTCTCCGCACCGGTCACCACGTCGGTCCGCGTCTGCGGCGTTGTGAGTCGCACCCGCCAGGTCCGGAGATGCACGCGCAACTCGCCTGGCGCGCGTTCGACGGCCACCTCCTCCATCGCCCAGAGCTGAATGGTCGAGAGATCAGCGGTCCCCTGCGTGCGGGGATCGAGCGGATCGAGTTCGAGCCCGTCGAGGTAGACGCGCACCCGCCCCGGCTGTCCGTACCAGCTGGTCACGGTGGGCGCGGCGAAAAAGGCCGCGTTTCCGACACTCGCGCCCGGCACGAGGGCCAGCAGTTCCGGGAGCGTGAAGGCGCCAGTGGCAAAGAGTGCGTCGCGGTCCCACACGATGCGTCGCCCCGACATATCTGGGGCGCGCGGTCGCTCCGACACCGCAATCGGCGCCTTCACCGTGTCGCGCGGCGGTGTGGTGTCCCTCGCGGGGAGCGGCACCGGCAGTGGCACGGCCGACCGCGGCATGGTATCCGCCGGCGTCGGCTGCTCAGGCCGCTGTTGCGCGCCCACCGGCACCCCCAAAAGCAGGGCACCGGCGACAAGCAGGCGTCTCAACGCGCTCTGCCGCGCACGAACTCCACGAAGGTGCGCACCGGTGTTCCCGTGGGGCCTTTCGGCATCACGGTCAAGTCCGTCTCGGAGTAGGCCGTCCCCGCGATATCCAAGTGCACCCACGGCATATCTCCGGCGAATTCCTGCAGGAAAAGCCCCGCCGTGATCGTGCCCGCGCCGCGGCCGCCGATGTTCCGGAGATCGGCCGAATCGGACTTGAGCAACTCCTTGTACTCCTCGAAGAGCGGGAGCTGCCAACCGACTTCACCCCCGCGACGTCCGGCGGCGAGCACTTCATCGACCACCGTTTGATCGTTGCCCATCACGCCGACCGTCACGTGGCCAAGCGCAATCACCACCGCGCCCGTGAGCGTGGCGGCGTCGATCACCGCTTGCGGCTTATAGCGTTGCGCGTACACGAGCACGTCGGCGAGTACGAGACGCCCTTCGGCGTCGGTGTTCTGGATCTCGATGCTCTTGCCGTTGCTCGCGAATACCACGTCGCCCGGCTTCACCGCATCGCCATCGACAACATTGGTGGTCGACCCAACGAGCCCGACCACGTTGATCCGCGGCTTGAGGCGCGCAATCGCTTCCATGGCGCCGAGCACACCCGCCGCTCCGCACATGTCGAACTTCATCGTCTCCATGCCGAGCGCCGGCTTGATGCTCACGCCGCCGGTGTCGAAGCACAGACCCTTCCCGACGAGCACCACCGGCGCCTCGCCGCGACGTCCGCCCTTGTACTCGAGCACGATCAGCTTGGGATCCTGCGTCGTGCCCTGCGCCACGGCGAGGAACGATCCCATCTTCATGCGCGTCATTTCCTTTCGCCCGAACACCTTGCACGCGAGCTTCCCACGCTTGGCGATGTCGCGTGCCGCGCTGGCGAGATACGCTGGCGTGCAGATGTTCCCAGGCAGCATCGCAAGGCGGCGTGCGATGCGCTGCCCTTCCGCCACCGCCACGCCAGCCGCCAAGGGCCCCTTCGCCGCCCCAGTGTTCTCCACGAAGAGCGTTGCCGCCTTGAGTGGCTTCTTGCGCGTGGCCACCGGCGTTGCCGAGTGCAGTTCACGGAACTCCCAGCTGCCGAGCGAGAGTCCGACGACCGCGCCTTCGAGCTTCTCCCCCTCCAGTGCGTCGCTCCAGAACGTCATTGCCCCAACGCCCATCGCATTCGCCTTTCGGCCCGCGAGCGTCGCGGCACGCGTCACACCCTTCACATCGCCGGCACCGGTGCCCACGAGGAGCACGCGCTCCGGACCACTCCCCGTGTTCACGATCAGCAGCGACTCATCCTTGCCGCCGCTGAAATCCTTGCGCTTGATGGCCGTGCTGAGCGCGCCGCCTGTGGCCTTGTCGAGCCCACTCAGGGCCTTCGGCAGCGCCGTATCGGCGGCGAGCGCCACCGCAATGAGCGGCGACGCGCCGCGCGCTGGATCGCCACGCTTCACGGCAAAGGCAATAGACATCAGCCCTCCATCCCGCGAATGATCGCGTCGCCGAAGCCGGTCGTGCTCACTTCGGTCGCGCCCGTCATCTGGCGCGCGAGGTCGTAGGTCACCGTCTTCTCGGCGATCGCCTTTTCAAGGCCCTTGATGATCAGCTTGCCCGCGTCGTCCCAGCCCATCAGCTCGAACATCATCACCCCCGAGAGGATGACGCTCCCCGGATTGATCTTGTCGAGGCCGGCGTACTTGGGCGCCGTGCCGTGCGTCGCTTCGAACACGGCCGCTTCGTCCCCGACATTGCCCCCCGGCGCGATGCCGAGCCCACCGACTTCGGCGGCCAAGGAATCGGAGATGTAATCGCCATTGAGATTCGGCGTGGCCACCACCGAATACTCATCAGGCCGCAGGAGAATCTGCTGGAACATCGAGTCGGCAATGCGGTCCTTCAGCACCACGGCATGCGGCCCTGGCGCCGCCGAGCCAAGATCGGCCTCCGCGACCACCTGCGACGCGAACTTCTCCTTGGCGAGTTCATAGCCCCAATCCCGGAAGCCACCTTCCGTGAACTTCATGATGTTGCCCTTGTGCATCATCGTGACCGACGGCTTGTGATGCTTGATCGCATAGCGGATCGCCATCTCGATCAGCCGCTTCGACCCGAAGGCCGACATCGGCTTGATGCCAATGGCCGACTCTGGGCGGATCTTCTTGCCGAACTCCTTCTCGATGAACAGGCGCAGCTTCTCGGCCTCTGGCGTCCCGGCGCGGAACTCGATGCCGCTGTAGACGTCCTCGATGTTCTCACGGAAGATCACCATGTTGACCTTCTCCGGATGCTTCACCGGAGCGCCAACGCCCTGGAAATAGCGCACGGGGCGAATGCAGGCGTAGAGATCGAGTTCTTGGCGTAACGCGACGTTCAGCGAGCGAATGCCGCCGCCGACCGGCGTCGTCAGCGGTCCCTTGATGGCGATCTTGAACTCACGGATGGCCTCCAAACTCTCCGCGGGCATCCACTCGCCCGTCAGATTGAACGCCTTCTCGCCGGCGAAGATCTCCATCCAGTGGATCCGCTTCTTTCCCGCATACGCGCGCTCGATGGCGGCGTCAAAGACACGCACGCTCGCGCGCCAGATGTCCGCGCCCGTGCCATCGCCTTCGATGAACGGAATGATCGGCTGGTCGGGGACCTTGAACTCGCCACCCGAAGCTTCGATGCGCTCACCCTTTGAGGGGACGCGCGCGTACTTGTACTCGGCCATGTGGATTCGCTGACGTTGGAGGGTGGGCGAAAGCTAGAGAGCGATTGCCGCCCCGAGCAAGTTATCGTGCGCGAGCGCGTGAGGCGTCGATTCCCCGCCGCACGGCCGGATGTGCTGCACTTACACCGCGTCCGGCAATGCCACACCAGCGAAGCATGCCGCAATGTTCGCGACGGCCCGCATGCCCATCGCCTCCCGCGTTTCACGCGTCGCGCTCCCCAGATGCGGAAGCAGCACCACCTCCTCGCGGGCGAGCAATCCGGGATGCACCACGGGTTCCGCCTCAAAGACATCGAGTCCCGCCCCGGCAATGGTGCCGGCTTCGAGCGCGCGGACCAGCGCCGCTTCATCCACCACATCCCCACGCGCCGTATTGATCAGCACGGCGTGCCGTGGCATTCGCGCGAGCTGCGGCGCACCGATCAGGTGGCGCGTAGCCGCCGTCGCGGGACAATGCAGGCTCACCAGGTCTGAGCGCTCAAGAAGCTCCTCGAGTGATGCCACACGTTCAATGCCATCGGCCGCCGCCGAGGAGGGTCGCGCGGACCGGCTCCACGCGAGCACCGGCATCCCGAAGCCGTCCCGCGCCCGCGCGGCCACGGCACTCCCGATCCGCCCGAGTCCGACAATGCCCAGCGTGCGACCCGTCAAACGCCCTCCGAGCATTCCCGTAGGGCTCCAGCCGGACCACGCCCCCGCGCGGAGCAGGCGCTCCCCTTCCCCCGCGCGCCTTAGGACCGCGAGCATGAGGAGAATCGCGAGGTCCGCGGTGTCGTCGGTCAGCACATCGGGGGTGTTCGTGACCGGCACCCCGGCAGCGCGCGCGGCGGCCAGATCAATGTGATTCACCCCCACGCCGAAGTTCGCCACGATCCGCGCGCGGCGACCCGGCTGCGCAAAGCACTCCGCCGCAATCCGGTCTGTCACCGTGGGCAGGACCGCATCGGCCTCCCGAAACGCACGGCGCAATCCCTCTGCATCGAGCGGACGATCGCCCGCGTCCTGCCGCACCTCGAATCGCTCGGCGAGCACTTGCTCCACCGCGTGCGGAAGTCGTCGCGTCACCCAGACGACTGGACGCGCGCCATCGTGCGGCGCACTCACGTGCGGCGCACTCACGCGGACTCGCGGTACCACCGCTGCGCCGCGGCCACCCCGGCGCCGAGCGGCACCGCGATGCCCGCATCGTGCAACGCCATCTCGGCGAGCCCGATCGCACCGATCAGCATCCCCGCATTGCAATCCCCAAGGTGTCCGATCCGGAACACCTTCCCGTTCAGACGCCCGAGTCCGGAGCCCAACGCCATGTCCCAGCGCTTGGAGGCGTGATCGATCACCTGCCGCGCATCCTTGCCCTCTGGCACCACGATGGCCGTCACGGTGTTCGAGCGCGCTTCGGGGTCCCGCGCGCAGATCTTGAGCTCCCACGCCGACACGGCACGGCGTACCCCCTCGGCAAGCCGCGCATGCCGCGCATGGATGTTCGCGAGCCCTTCCTCGGCCATCATGTCGAGCGCTTCGCGCAGCCCGAACAGATGGGCGAGCGCCGGCGTGTAGGGGAAATACCCCTGATCATTGTGCAGCACCTGCGGGCGGAGATCGAAGTAGTGTCGGGCGAACCCGGCGGTGTCGAGCCGGTCCATCGCGCGCGCGGAGAGCGAGACCATGCCGAGTCCGGCGGGCATCATGAAGCCCTTCTGGGAGCCAGTGATGGCCACGTCGACGCCCCACGCATCCTGCTGGAATTCGAGTGACCCGATGGAACTCACGCCGTCGACCAAGAGCAGCGCCGGATGCTTCGCCGCATCCATCGCCTCACGCAGGCCCGCGATGTCGGTCGTGACGCCCGTCGCCGTCTCGTTATGCACCACGAGGACCGCCTTGAAGCTGTGCGCTGTATCGGCCTCCAGCTTCTCCCCGATCGCGGCGGGATCGAACGCTTCACCCCACTCGAGATCCATCACGTCGACCTTGAGCCCGAGCTTCTCGGCCGTGTCGATGAATAGATGCGAGAACTGCCCGAGGCGCACGGCGAGCACGCGGTCGCCGGGTGACAGCGTGTTCGTGATGGCCGCCTCCCACATACCGGTCCCGGTGGCCGCAAATAGGAAAGGGCGGGCCTCGACGGCGCCGAAGACGGGCTTGATGTCCCGCAGCAGCCCATGCGTCAGCTCCGGGAAGGCACTCGAGCGATGATCCTCCTGCGCCCGATGCATGGCGCGGAGCACACGGTCGGGGACATTCGACGGTCCGGGGACGAAGAGATGGTGACGGCCAGGCATCGGAGACGGATTCGAGGATGTGTTCGGGCCCTGGACGAATGTAGCTTGCCCCTATGACCCTGCCCACCGTACTCCCGTCGTCGGGTCGCCGTATTGCCCGCGCGCTGGCGCTGCAGTGTCCGGAGTGCGGGTCGGGACGCCTCTTTCGACGGTGGCTGTTCCTCGAGCCCCGTTGCCCGCACTGCGCGCTACGTACCGACCGCGGCAACAAGGATCACTTCGTGGGGGCGTACCTCGTGAACCTGATCATCGCGGAGGTGCTCTTTGCCGTCGGCTTTGGTGTTTGGCTGCTGGCGGTGTGGCCCGACGTGCCGTGGGATCGCATTGAGGTGGTCGCCGTGATCGCGATGATCCTCTCGCCGCTCGTGACGTATCCCTTCACGCGCACCGTCTGGCTCGCCGCCGATCTCATCTTCGATCCGCCGAAACCCAGCGATCGCTGAGCCCGCGCGTCACGGTCCCGACGCGGCGCCCGTCACGGTGTTCAGGTTGTAGCGCATGATGCGACCATGGCGCCCGTCGCGGTCGCGCTCGAGCGCGTAGACATCGCCCTCCGGCGTGCCGTAATCCTCAAGGAAGGCCGCGATCTCCGCGCGATCTCTCGCGCTGAACGCGAGCCGAGCAGCGGCGAGGGTTTCTTCGAGATGCGTCGCATTGCGCGCCCCCGCGATCACTCCCGCCACCCCGGGTTGATCGAGCACCCACCGAATGGCGACCGTGCCGATGCCAACGCCGTGTCGACGCGCGATCGCATCGAGCAGGAGAAGCAACTCTTGGAATCGCGACCAGCCACCGCAGTCATCGATGATCAGCTTGTACTTCACCAACGACCGGTTCTCCAGGTTCACTGCCGGTGGGTGCGGCTCCGCGACTCCCAGCCATCGCCGGTGCAAGAAGCCGCCCGCGAGCGCGCCGTACGAGAGCAGTCCGACGCCATGCGCGGCACAGAGCGCCGCCATCGCTCGTGCGGGTCGGCGATCGAGCAGGGAGTACTGCAGCTGATGGCTCAGCACGGGGAGCCCTGCGTCGAGCATGCGCTGCAGGTGGGGCGTGCCGAAGTTGGTGACGCCGAGGTGCCGCACCGCGCCGCGTGCCCGCTCGTCCGCGAGCATCGAGAGGGCGCCGAACCAATCGCCGAGGGTGTAGTCCCACCAGTGGAGCTGCACCAGATCGAGTGCGTCCACACCGAGGCGCGCGCGCGAGCGATCGACCAGAGCGGCAATCTCGTCGCGCGTGAGTTCGGACAGCCGATCAAGGTCCGGCACGCACTTGGTGTGCACTTGGATCGTGCCCGGCGGGCGCGTCGCAATGAAGGCGCCGATAAGTTCCTCGACGCCGGTGTAGATGTCCGCGCAATCGAAGCTCGTGATGCCGGCGTCGGCGAAGGCCGCCATGTCGACCAGCGCCTGCGCACGCGCCACCCTCCCATGGCCACCGGCCAACTGCCAGCCGCCCTTCAGGATGCGCGAGATCGTGTAGTTGGGCGCAAGCGCGGTCCGCGGCACGGCCGTCGACATCAGGCCGTCGGCATGGGCACCACGGTGACATCCCCGTGGCGAAAGGTGCGCGTCCCGGTGCGCGTAATGCGGAAGCGCGCGCCGCAGTGCGGATCGGGGCAGGCGATCTCGGCGTCCGTCGTCATCCAGTCCGCTGGGGCGGTCATCCGCTGCTTGGCCGGAAGGATCGGCAACAACGCGGCCAGCGCGTAGAGCGAGAACCCCTGCCCCGTCGTGAAGTGCAACATCTCGCCTTGCACGGTGAACGAATCCCCCACCTGATGGCCACAGACCATGGGGCGATCCGTCGCGACGACTGCGACGCGCAGGTCATACAATGAGAAGCGGTCTGAGTCCGTCACGAGGTACGCCTCTGGTCTGAAGTGGAACGATGGTATCATAACCCGATGCCGAACCCGCTCAACAACCGGCCCGACATCCGGCCCGCCAACCACCTCCATTTCCGCGGCGGTCTCGCGGGGGCGCTCGCGCCCTTCGCGCTCTTCCTCTCTGGCGTGACCTGGCTCGCGCTCTCCGGTGCCCCCGACGAACGCGGCTTCTGGCCCATTCTGCTGGCGGCACTCGCGTTGGGCATGCTCCTCGCCAAGGACCGCGACGCGTGGTCCGATGCGGTCATCGGCGCAATCGCCCAGCCAATTGTCGCGGTGATGATCCTCGCGTGGATGCTCGCGGGCGTACTCGGCAAGATCCTCGGAGATGCGGGGCTCGTGGATGGCATGGTCTGGCTCGCCATACGCGCGGACCTCGGGCCGGTAGCGTTCGTGGGGGCGGCATTCTTGGCGTGCGTTGCGGTGTCGACCGCGACCGGGACCTCCTTCGGCACCATTCTCGTGGCTGGTCCGGTCCTTTACGCCGCCGGCGGAGCGCTCGGCTCACCCCTCGCCGTGCTGATGGGTGCCGTGCTCGCCGGCGCGACCTGGGGCGATTCCATCTCGCCGATCTCCGATACGACCATCGCCAGTGCGGGATCACAAGCCACGGATGTCGCGGGCACGGTTCGCTCGCGGCTCCGGTATGCGGTGCCGGCCGGACTTGTGGCGCTCGCCGTCAGCCTCGCGCTCGCCGCCAGCGGTCAGCCGTCTGCGTTGGCCGCAAGCGCGGCGGGCACCGGCTCCGCCGCGCCGCTCCCACTGCTGGTCGTGCCGGTCGTCGTGATTGCGCTGCTCGTGCGCCGACGTACCCTGCTCGAAGGTCTCTTCGTCGGCATCCTCCTCGCCCTCGTGTTGGCGCTGGTGCTCGGCCTGCTTGAGCCCGCGCAAGTGCTGCGCATCGATCGCGAGCGCTTCGGTGCGACGGGCATCATCGTAGAGGGTGTGAACCGGAGCCTCGGCGTCACCGTCTTCACGATTCTCCTCATGGGGCTGGTCGGCACGTTGCAGGCGTCCGGGGTGCTCGAACAGCTGATTAATCGCGTCGCGCCCGCGAGCAGCGCGCGCACGCTGTCCAAGCCCCGCGCGGAATGGCTGAGTGTCGGGCTCGTCTCCGCCGCCGTGATGCTCACCACGCACAGCGTCGTCGCGCTACTCACCGTCGGCCCACTCGTACGTGATCTCGGGGAACGCGCCGGGCTGAGCGCTTACCGACGTGCGAACCTGCTTGATCTCACCGTGTGCGTTTGGCCATTCCTGCTCCCGTGGTTCCTCCCGACGATTCTCGCCTCAGGGGTCACGGACTTCGGCGCGGACGCCGTACTCCCTCGACTCTCACCGCTGACGATCGGACTCCACAACACCTATGCGTGGGCTCTCCTCGTCATGGTCCCCGCGGCGATCGTGACTGGTTACGGGCGGAACACGCGCTAGGATCGGGACCGCAGAACAGACGCCCTTCACCACGGATATGCTCCCAGAACGCTGAACGGCCACCCTTCGCGACGAAGGGCGGCCGTTCAGCTCACGCGGTGCATCCGAATTGCAGTTCTCCCATTACCCCACTTGACCACGTGCCCGGAGTGGGAATCGAACCCACAAGAGGTTGCCCTCGGGGGATTTTGAGTCCCCTGCGTCTGCCGGTTCCGCCATCCGGGCGACAACGCTGGGAAAGATAACAACAGGGACGAGTCGAACGCACCGCCTTCCGAGACTACATTATCCCTCGCGGTCCCCTCGGGCCGCCATCCCTCGCAATCGCCCATGCGCGCCAGCCTCTTCGGCTTCGTCAGCCTCCTGCATCGGACCACGCGACTCGCCGGCCTTTCCGTGCTCGGGCTCCTCGCGGCGTGCGCACCACAGGATCCGCCCGTCGTGCGCATCGGGCTGCTCGGCGTCTTTTCCGGCCCGCTGGCCATGTCGTCCGGATTTCCGGCGCGGCACGGTGCGCAGCTCGCCGTCGATGAGATCAATGCCGCTGGCGGTGTGAAGATCGCGGGCGTGCTGCATCGGATCGTGCTGGTCGAGCGGGAGATAGCGGACCGACCCGATGCCGCCGCCGTTGGGGCTCGCGCGCTCGTCAATCTCGACTCGATCGATGTGCTGATCGGCCCGCAGACGAGCACGTTGGCCATTGCGGCGGCACCGGTGGCTGAGGAGTCCGCACTGCTGATGATCGCGCCGATGGCGTCGCACCCCTCGGTCACTGCAGGCCGACGCTACGTCTTCCGCCTCGCCTTCCTCGCTCCATTTCAAGGCGAGGTGCTCGCCCGGTTCGCGTATGATTCGTTGCGGGTGCGCCGAGTCGGCGTCCTGCGCGATGCCGCGAGCCCGTATGGGCGCATGATCACGGAGGTCTTCTCTCGCGTGTTCATCGAACTCGGCGGAACACTCGTCGGTCACGAGACCCACGATGCCGACGGCCCGCGTGATTTTTCCGGGCAACTCGGCCGACTACTTGCCGCGCGCCCGGAGGCTCTCCTGATGCCGAACTTCATCACTCCAGACTCGTCGCAGTTGCAGCAGGCGCGCGACCTCGGCTTCACTGGGGTCTTCCTCGGCACCGATAGCTGGGACGTCCGCGGCCTGACTCCGAATACGGCGGCGCAGGGCGCGATTGTCGTGGCGAACTGGGACCGAGAAACAGAGCGTCCTGCGGCGCGCAAGTTTTTGGAGGCATGGAATGCTCGGTATTCAGAGTCTCCGGGCGCCGCGGCCGCCGCCACGTACGATGCCATCCACCTCGCGGCGCAGGCCCTGACGCGCGCCGGATCGCGCAGTGGAATGGCCGTGGCCGATGCCATGCGAGCGACGGGACGCTATGAGGGCGCCGCAACAGACTACGATTTCCGCGGCGGCAACGATCCGGTACGCGGTGCGGTCATTCTCGAGGTGCGGCCTACCGAGCTGGCGATTCGCGCTACCATCCCGCCACCCGCGCCGTGATCGGAACGTCGTGGCGCCAGGCCCTCGTCGTACGACTCAGCGCCGCCTTCCTCATTCTGAGCATTGGCGCGCTGGGCATCGCGGCGCTGGTGTCGTATCGCTCCGCCGAATCGGCACTCCGCGAGCGGCACCTCGAGTTACTGCTGGCGTTCGCCGAGGAGGATGCGAGCGAACTGACGGCTTGGCTCGATCGACACCGGAACTTTGTGCGGTTCCTCGCCGCCACTCGGTCGTCGGACGAAGCGGCTCGCGGCGATACAGCTCGACTCGGTGTCGTGATTCGTGGGCTCGATGTCTCGGTCTTCTCGGCGGACGAAGTCGAAGTGCTCTCGGTGCCGGGAGGCCGTGTGATCTTCTCGACGCTTCCGGGACGCGTTGGCGAGTATCGCGTGTCGCAGTTGTACTATCTCGAAGGGCGCGCGCGGACCTTCACCCAACCGATCTATCCGAGTGCGCACGATGGCCGACCGTCGTTGACCGTGTCGACGCCGATCGTCGGCGCGGACAGTACGGTCCGCGCGGTGCTCGCCGCCCACCTCGACCTTCAAGAGATGGAGCGCGTGATCCGGAAGCGTCCGTCCGAAGTGCCGGTCGATGCCTACCTGATCAGCCCATTCGCCGAGTTTGTCTCCGCCGAACGATTCGGTCGCGCCGACCGGAATCGCGGGGTCCACAGTGTCGCGATCGACAGTGTGCTCACGCGGACGAATGGCGCGGGCCTGTATCGTGATCACGCCGGGCAGGCTGTCGTCGGCGCGTGGCGTTGGCTTCCCGATCATCAGCTCGGCCTCGTCATCGAGTCGCCACGCGATCTCGCCCTCGCGCCGGCGCGGGCGCTCTTGCTGCGTTCGATGTTGGTCGGGTTGCTCGCCTCGCTCCTGCTCCTACTGGGCGTCCTCTCGATCACGCGGCGACTGACGCGCCCGCTGACGGCGATGGCGCGCGCCGCCGATCGCGTGGCGGCGGGAGATTTTACCGCGATTGTCTCGGTCCAGCGCGAGGACGAGGTCGGCTTGCTGGCGGCGGCGTTCAATACGATGACGGGAAATCTCCGCACGGCGTATGGGGAACTGGCAGATCAGGTCGTGGCGACGCGACTGGCCCTGCGCGAAGCGCAGACTTCGCGCGCTTTGCTCCAGGACGTGGTGGACAACACGCCCACGCTTGTGCTCGCCGTCGATGACAATGGGGGAATCCGCCTCGCGAACGCACGACTCGCCGTGGTGTTAGGCCTGCCGCCAGAGCGCATTGCAGGCGCCCTCCTCAGCGAACTCCCTGGGACACTGCCGGCCGCACTCGCCTCGCTCATTCGCGAGGCGCGCGCGCGCGATGCGGCGATTGGTCGCGAAATCGAGGTGGGGACGGAGGGGGCGCTGCACACCTGGCAGAGCGTCGCCTTCCCCCTCCGCGATCCTTCCGGGGGCCGCTACGCCATGGGCGTCGTGGCCACCGATCTCACGGAGCGCGCCCGGCTCGAGGAAGATCGCCGCACCCGCGATGCGAGCGTACAACAGGCGCAGAAGCTCGAGAGCCTTGGTATCATGGCCGGGGGCATCGCCCACGATTTCAATAACCTCCTCGGCGCGATTCAGGGCAACGTGGATCTCGCCCAGAGCGCGCCGGACGATCCGGAGGAAGTGCGAGGCGCACTGGAGCAGATCGCGACCGCCACGAAGCGTGCCTCAGAACTCGCGCGGCAGATGCTCGCCTATGCCGGCCGCGCGAGCTTGCGACGGGAGGTGCTGGACATCCGGGGGGTCCTTCGCGACATCCTGCCGCTGGTCCGCGCCTCACAGCCCAAGCGCGTCGAGTTCGTCGTGGACGCGATGGATCAACCGCTCTGGGTCGAGGCGGACCCCGCACAGATCTCGCAGGTCGCCCTCAACCTGCTGACGAATGCGGCGGAGGCCATTGGTGATGCGCCCGGGCGCGTGCGGCTGCATGCGGCGCTCGTGGCGACCGCACCGATTGAGGCGCATGAATCCGAGTCGGCGCACCTTGGCCCCTGGATTCGCATCTCGGTCGAGGATTCCGGCGCCGGCGTGAGCCCAGAAGTGCAAGCGCGGATGTTTGATCCCTTCTTCACCACGAAGAGTGCCGGGCGTGGGCTCGGCCTGAGCGCCGTTCGCGGTATCATCGGCTCGACCGGCGGCGTGCTTCGATTGACATCGACGCCGGGCCAGGGCGCGCGCTTCGACGTCTACCTTCCGGCAGCTCCCGCGCCGCACGGCGCCCCGCGCTCACCTCGCCCCACATCGGTCGAATTCGTGCGCAACAGCATCCTCGTTGTGGACGATGAGGATATGTTACGCCGCGTGATGTGCCGGACGCTCGAGAGCGCCGGATTCACGATCATCTCGGCCGCCGATGGCGACGAGGGACTGCGACGGTACAAAGACCACCGGGCCTCGATCGCGCTGCTCGTGCTCGACATCACGATGCCGGGGCTCAATGGGATCGAACTCCTGGCCGAGATCCGCCGCCTCACCCCAGGCATTCCGGCAATCATCGCCAGTGGGTACGATCGTCCGGACGAACTTGCGAGCACACTCAACGTGCCGCATACGCGCTTTCTGCAGAAGCCCTTCAACCTGCAGGCGCTTCGTGATGCGGCGTCCGAACTCTTGGCCGAGGTGACGCCCTAGCGGAGCGGGCTGCTCAGCCCAGAGGAGGGCGACGCGCGCCCGCGGCACCGGGTCGTCCGTCAGGTCGTCCGTCAGGTCGTCCGTCAGGTCG
>CAYUMN010000015.1:0-9954 GCA_964445835.1 uncultured Gemmatimonas sp. | reverse complement strand
GGTCGTCCGTCAGGTCGTCCGTCAGGTCGTCCGTCAGGTCGCCTGGGCCGGGTCTCCATGCGATCGCTCGGCGGTCCGCCGCGCATGGCGTCCATGCGTCGGCGCATCTGTTCCTCAATGCCATACAGGCGCGCCCGCTGCGCCGGATTCAGGAAGGTGGAGAGTTCGCGCTGCTCCGTCTCCTGGAGATCGAGGCGCTGCCGCTGAAACTGGAGCGTGCGATCAAGTAGCGTGCCGATGCGCGCGTACTGCGTGGTGTCGCCATCCTCGATCAGCTGACGCAGTTCCGCTCGCACTTCGCGCTCCTGACCGAACAGCGAAGCGCGCTGCAGTTCGAACCGTCGGTTCGTCTGCTGGAACCGACGGACTTGCTCGTCGCTCATTCCGAGTTGGGTGCGGAGCATCTGAGCCATCCGCGCCCGCACGCGCCGTTCAAGCGAGTCCCGTTCCCCCTCGCTTGGCGGCGGGAGCGGACGGTCCTGCGCGCCGATTGCTCGCGGCGTGAGCGGCGTGAGCGGCGTGAGCGGCGCAACGGCGAGGAACGCGACGAGGGAAAGACCGGCATACCGGCACCACTGATTCATGCGCGTCACATGCCCTCCCCGCCTGCAGAGATTGGTTCGCGCAGGCTCCGTGGTTCGGCGGAGACGTTCGCTTCGATCTGATCGAGCTCGTTCAACAGTTGCGTCAACTCATCCACGCCAAGGTCCTTGAGTTCGGTCCCGCCGACAATCTCCACACCCGCGCGCGCGGCACTCGCGCTCGCCGCACCCGCGCTTGCTGCACTCGAGCCGGCACCAGTTGGGCTCACGGGCGCGCTATCCACCGCACCGGAATCGACCGACGCGGTGTCCACGGTGGCGGCCGATCCAAAGAAGATCGGCCGAAGGACCGTAACCGAGAGTGTGACCATCAGGAGCAACGATGCGGCGGCGGCCAACGCGTAGCGCGGCAGGCGGAACGCCGTACGCGGTGCCGAACGCGGTGCCGAACGCGGTGCCGAATGCGCGGCTACACTCAGCGGATGCACGGCCGGCTCAAGACGGAGCGCGGGGCGCGGTACCGGAAGCTTCGCCAGAATGGCCGCCGTGTTCACCGGCGGCGTCGCCGTCGCAAAAAGCGTAGCGGCGGCCGTGAGAACGCGAAGTTCGGCGGCGCACGCCCCGCACGAGGCGACATGGGCACGCAGCTGCGTCGCCTCGTCCCCATCGAGCGCGTCGTGCGCCAGCAACGGCAGAAGGTCGCGCATCGATTCGTTCAGGCATTCAGTCATCGTTCAGTTGCTCCTTGATCAGCCGGATCGCATTGTGGTAGTGCACTCGGCACGAACCCTCCGTGCTTCCCACCGCCACCGCGATCTCCGCGTAGGCCATCCCTTCGTTCACCCGCAGCGAGAACACCTCGCGTTGCAGCGGAGACAGTCGGTTCACCGCATCCCGCACCCGCTGCGCCATTTCATCCCCCACCATCGTATCGAGCGCGTCGTACTCGGTGGCCGCGTCGCGCTCGTCGATCTCCAGCACGTCCCGTCGCCGGCGTTCCGCCCGTTTCCGGTCCAGCAGCAGCCGTTTCAGAATCGTGAACAGCCACGTCCGCAGCGCGCTGTCGGCGCGAAACGACTCGAGCGAGTTAAAGGCCCGCACGAAGGTGTCCTGCACCAGCTCGTCCACTTCCTCCCGGACGCCCAAGCTCGCCGCGAACCGGGCCAGCGGAGTGGCGTGCCGCTCCACGAGCAAGGCCGCGGCCCGTTGGTCCCCCGACTGCCATCGGGCGATCAACTCCGCGTCGGTCGCTGGGTGGCTGGGGGCGAGGGCGGTCATTCGGTATGCAGGTAGGACGTAGCGGCGGGCAAGGCGTTAAGATACCGCCGTGACCCGTCCCGAGATCATCGCCCACCGCGGCGCCTCCCGCGAGCGCCCCGAGAATACGCTCGCCGCCTTCGAGCGCGCCATCGAAGTCGGTGCGGGCGGGGTGGAGCTGGATGTCCATCTGCATCCGGACGGCGTCCTGCGGGTTCACCACGACCCGCTCCCGGCCCAAGAGGATGCCACTCACGGCGAGGCCACCCACCCCGCCCCGCCGACCCTCGAGGACACCCTGCGCGTGATCGCCGCGGGGGGCCTCACCGCCTATTGTGAGTTGAAGAGTGCGGGCACCGCCCAAGGGACCCTTGAAGCCATTCAGGCGCGCGGCGGCAATGCCGCGGTCCATTCCTTCGATCATCGCCTGATCGCCGAGGCGCGGCGCATCGCGCCCGGAATCGCGCGCGGCGTCCTGGAGGTGAGCTATCCGGTCGATCCGCTCCACGCGCTGGAGATGGTCGGCGGGCGCGATCTCTGGCGCCAGTGGCCCTTTGTGGACGCCGCACTGGTGCGAGCCGCGCACGCCACGGGGGCACGGGTGATTGCTTGGACCGTGAACGACCCCGCCCTGATGAAGCGCTTCGCCGCCATGGGGGTCGATGCCCTCTGTACGGACGATCCCGCGCTCGCGCGACGGGTCTTGGGGACATAGGTTCCCGATTCGTCCCATGGTTGTTCGCCGCGACCCGTCGCGGCCCTCCACACACGCTGAGGCACACCGCTTGATGTCCTCGACCCGCTACCTGCTCGCCCTCGTCCTCGCGGGGTGCTCAGGCGCTCCCGCGGCGCAGGCGCCCGCTCCCGCCGCGACCACTCCGCCCGCCTCGGCTGGCGCGACCTCGCGGCCGAATGCCGATCCCTTCCCCAGCACGTACCAGCGCTGGGCCTCGCGCCCGACGGTCATTCGCAACGTCAACATCTTCACCGGCGCCGGGCCGCTGATCCGGAACGGCGCCGTGCTCATGCAGGACGGCAAGATCGTCGCGGTCGGGCAGAGCGTGACCGCGCCCGAGGGCGCCGTCATCGTCGATGGACAGGGCAAATACGTCACCCCCGGACTCATCGACACGCACTCGCACCTCGGTGTGTATCCCGCGCCGGGCACGGCCGCGCACAGCGACGGCAACGAAGCCACGTCCCCGGTCACGGCCCATGTGTGGGTCGAACACTCGGTGTGGCCGCAGGATCCACAGTTCCCCCGCGTCCTCGCCGGTGGCACGACGACCATTCAGGTCCTTCCCGGCTCGGCCAACTTGATCGGCGGCCGCAGCGTGACGTTGAAGGTCGTGCCGGGCCGCTCGGTGCAGGCCATGAAGTTCCCGGGCGCGCCCTACGGCCTCAAGATGGCCTGCGGGGAGAACCCGAAGCGCGTTTACGCGCAGCGCGGCCCCGCGACCCGCATGGCGAATGTCGCCGGCTATCGCACGGCGTGGATCGGTGCCGAAGCGTACCGCCGTCGCTGGGATCGCTACACCGCGAACCCCTCCGGTGAGCCCCCCGCGCGCGACTTGAACAACGAGACGCTCGCCGAAGTCCTCCGCGGCAACATCCTCGTGCACAACCACTGCTATCAGGCCGACGAAATGCTGGTGATGATCGACATCGCCCGCGAGTTCGGCTATCACATCCGCTCGTTCCACCACGGGGTCGAGACGTACAAGATCGCCGACGTCCTCGCCCGGGACTCGATCTCGGCGAGCATCTGGTCCGACTGGGGCGGCTTCAAAATGGAAGCGCTCGATGCCGTGAAGGCCAACGTGGGTCTCACTCACGTGGCGGGCGCGCGCACGATCGTGCACTCGGACGATCCCTCGTACTCACAGCGCCTCAACCAAGAAGCAGCGAAGTCGCTCGCCGCTGGACGACTCGCTGGACTGACGCTCACCGAAGAAGATGCGATCAGCTGGATCACGATCAATCCGGCGTGGGCGTTGGGCGTGCAGCAGCAGACGGGCTCGCTCGAAGTCGGCAAGAACGCCGACCTCGTGCTCTGGAGCGGCCACCCGCTGAGCGTCTACACACGCGCTGAACGCGTGTGGATCGATGGGGCCTTGCTGTACGACCGGAACGATCCGGCCCAGCAGTGGCGCACGGACTTTGAATTGGGCTACGTGCCCGGCCCGCGGGGGACCCGCTGATGCGCGCCTCACTGATGTGGCGCCTCGCGGCGCTCGCTTCGCTGACCACGATCCCCTCTTTTGTTGAAGCACAGACCATCGCCATCACCGGCGGCACGGTCTATCCGGTGAGCGGTCCCAAAATTGAAAACGGGACGGTGCTCATTTCAAATGGCCGCATCACGGCGGTCGGGCGTGATGTGCAGATTCCCGACGGCGCCACGCGGGTGGATGCGCGCGGCAAGTGGGTCACGCCGGGGTTCATCAACAGCGCGACCACGCTCGGACTCGCCGAAGCCGGCGGCCCGCAGTTCTCCGGGGGCTACAACGACCAGAGCGCGCGCGGCGAGCATGGCATCAGCGCGTCGTTCGAGGCGTGGCGTGGTCTTAACCCGGCGAGCACCTTCTTCGCGCCAGCGCGTGATGAAGGGGTCACCTCGGTAGTGGTGGCCGGTGGCAACGGCATGGTCGCCGGCAAGATCGCGTTGATCGATCTTGTGGAAGGACGCGTCGTCAGCGACCTGTTGCGGAAGGGGCCGGCCGCGATGTCCGGTTCGTTCGGCAACCCCGGCGCTGGCGAGACGAACTCGCGTGGGGAGTTCTGGGCCAAGTGGCGTTCACTGATGAATGACGTGCGGTCGTACCAGGTGCGCCGCGCCGAGTTCGAACGCGGGGGCACGCGCGACTTCCTCGCCCGTCAGGTCGATCTCGAGGCGCTGGTGCCGGTGCTCGCCGGCCAGCTCCCGTTGTTGCTCACCGCAGACCGCGCGTCGGACATCCTCGAAGCAATCGCCTTCGCGAAGGAGTATGACATCAAGCTCTGGTTGGGTGGCGCCGCCGAGGGGTGGATGGTAGCGCGCGAGATTGCCACGGCGAATGTGCCGGTCTTCACCGGAGCGATGAACAACATCCCCGGCGATTTCAGCTCGCTTGGACAGCGTCAGGAGAACGCCGCCCTGCTGCGTGCCGCTGGCGTCACAGTGATTCTCATTGGCAACGGCCCCGGTGACCCGGACGCCTACAACGTCCGCAACATCCGTCAGGAAGCGGGCAATGCGGTCGCCTACGGCATGACCTGGGACGACGCGATGCGCTCGATAACGCTGATTCCTGCTGAAGTGATGGGTGTCTCGGACCGCATTGGGTCGATTGCGACGGGGCGTGATGCCAATCTGGTGATCTGGAGCGGCGATCCGTTCGAGTTCGCGTCTGTCGCGGAGCGCGTCTGGGTGCGTGGGCTGGAGTACACCGCGCCCTCGCGGCAGGAGCAGTTGATCGAGCGGTACAGGACGCTGCCGGGGCGGCCGTATCGGCCCTGAGGTCGCCGGGTGGTGGATCGGCGTTGAGGCCGGAGAATGCGAACGACTGCGTCAAGATCCGGCCCGCCGAGTTCGCTCGGCGGGCCGAGTCTTTTTTGTGACCTCGAGTCCCCGGCATAAGACTCACAGAAACCTTCTGCGCGGGCACGGCGTAGAGCGAATCAGAGGAGGTCCTCATGGGACTCTGGGACAAGTTGCAAACGGAGTTGGACCGCGCTGGCACTGCCGCGAAGGACGCGCTCGACGAAGGCAAGCTGCGCATTGAGCTCTTTCGCGTGCGACAGCAAGCGGACAAGGCCGCGCAGGCGCTCGGCTACGCGGTGCATCGCGCCAAGCGCGACGGGCTTGAGCTGGAGGCTGAGCTACAGACGTCGCTGCTCAGTAGCCTGACAAAGCACGAGGCCGAGGCCAAGACGCTTGAGGAGCAATTGGCAGCGTCCCGCCAGAAGCCGGCCTGACGAGCGCGCGGCGGGTGCATCACCCGAGCGGAGTAGTCCTCGCGGGTGAGCCCTTCCCCCCACTCTGACCTCACGGACCTACCCACTTTTTCGTCCTCACGGGCGATAGTGACCGCCTGTAAGCCAGCGCACCTTCCTCCTCACGAGGTGTCCGCTGCAAGGTGCAGTGGACCCGGTCACCACGGATGCGGCGGACTGCATGGACGCTCACACGGCAACATTTCAATTCGCAGAGCACGGAAGCCCGCGCCGGACCATCCGTGCGGCGTTCCTCGCTCCAACCGCATCGCTCGCGTCCGACTGGTACGCCACGGTTCGCACCATCGGCGGCCGCTCGATCAGCACTCTCGTCGTCTCCGGGGCGACCGTACGAGTTTGGAGCGCCGAGGATCTTGTGATGCTCAACCGCCTCGCGGGCGCATCGGCCCGCCCCATCGAGCGAGGCGTCAGTCTCCCCCCTACATCACCCAGGAGTTCTTCATGAAGGACAGCAAGCGCAATCAAGTCGCCGGCAAACTACACGAGGCGAAAGGCAAGCTTACCGAAGAAGTGGGACGCGCCACGGGCAATCACGAACTGCAGGCGAAGGGTATCGGCGAGAAGGTCGGAGGCAAGCTCCAACACGCGGTCGGCAATGTTGAGTCGGTCCTTGAGGACGCGGTGAAGGACGCCAAGGCCGCGGCCAAGCGGGCGGACGACAAGTGAAACCCGCCGCCATTGTGGGTATGGTGCTGATTGTTCTGGGTGCCGTCGCCCTCTCACAGCCCATGTGGTATCCGTCGACTCGCGATGTCATGAAGATCGGGGACTTGAAAGTGACGGCGGAGACGCGCCGCGCTGTGCCACCATGGGTGTCCTACGCGGGCATCGCGGCCGGAGTCGTGCTGGTCGGCGTCGGCTTGCAAGGCCGAAAACAGTCGTAACTCGCGCGGGGGAAGCGCGATCAGCGCTCGTGCGATAACTTTGCGGCTCGGGCAGGACGAAGTCTGACGATTCGCATCGGGCCGCAACATTGGATGCCTCCAGTCGACTCGGCGCCGCACTCGCCGACCGCTACCGTATTGAACGAGAGCTCGGCGCCGGCGGTATGGCGACGGTCTACCTTGCGCACGATCTCAAGCACGCGCGCGATGTCGCCATCAAGGTGCTGCACCCCGATCTCGGTGCGGCACTGGGCGGCGAGCGCTTTCTGTCGGAGATCCGCACCACCGCACGGCTGCAGCACCCGCACATCCTTCCGCTCCTGGATTCCGGTGAGGCGGAGGGCTTGCTGTACTACGTGATGCCGCTGGTCACGGGCGAGACGCTTCGGGCGCGACTCGACCGCGAACGGCAGCTCCCCGTGGACGATGCCGTCCTCATTGCCCGCGAAGTCGCGGACGCACTGGGCCACGCGCACGCCCTCGGCGTCATTCATCGCGACATCAAGCCCGAGAACATCCTGCTACAGGGCGGTCACGCCCTCGTCGCCGACTTTGGCATCGCGCTTGCCGTTCAGCAAGCCGGTGGTGCTCGGATGACGCAGACCGGTCTCTCGCTCGGCACGCCGCAGTATATGAGTCCCGAGCAGACGATGGGTGAGCGGGTGATCGACGCGCGCAGTGATGTCTATTCGCTCGGCGTCGTGACCTACGAGATGCTCGCGGGCGAAGCCCCCTTCACGGGGCCGAGTGTGCAGGCGATCGTCGCGCGCTTGCTGACGGAGGAGCCACGCGCCCTCGCCGCGCAGCGCAAGGCCGTCCCGGAGCATATCGAAGCCGCGGTGTTCCGTGCGCTCGAGAAGTTGCCCGCGGATCGCTTCGCGACGGTGACGGAGTTTGCCGCGGCGCTCAGCACGTCGAGCGGCACGACCGCCTCGACGGCACGCGCACACAGCGTGTCCTCCGCGACGCGTACGAATCGCCCGAATGTGCTGTTGGTCGGTGTGACGGTGCTGGCGATGGCGGCCGCGGCGGCGGCGTGGTTGCGCGCTCCTGACGAGCAGGCACCGCAGTGGCAGACGATTGTACTGAGCGACAGCATCGAAATGGACGGGCCTGGCTCGCTGATCGCGCTCTCACCGGATGGCCGGAACATCCTGTTTCGGAAGAGCATGCAGAACAGCCCCCTGTGGCTCAAGCGGGCAGATCAACTCGACGCCATTCCGATTCCCGGTACGGAGCGGGGGGTGGGGCCTGCGTTCTCTCCGGACGGCGAGTGGGTCGCGTTCACGGCCGATCGCAAACTGAGGAAGGTCCGTCTCGATGGGGGCGCCGCGACAACGCTTGTGGACTCGACGGGCTCGCAGGAATACAGCATCGCCTGGCTCGACGACAACACGATCGTCTATGTCGCGCCGTCGGGATCGGAGCTGCGCCGAGTGAGTGCGAGCGGGGGGGCCTACACGGTTGCGCTCGCAGACTCGGTCCTTCGCACCTTCGGATTGGTCAACGTCCAGCCCTTGCCGGACTCGCGCGGGGTGCTGGTGTCGGTCTGCTCCTCGAACTGCGCCACCGCGGTGCTCAGCGTGGTGAACCTGGCGACCGGGACGATCACGGAGCTCCTGCCGGACGTCTTGAGCGCGTGGTACCTCCCGGGCGGTTCTTTGCTGTACGTGCGCGCTGATTTCACGGCACTGGTCGCACCGTTCGACCTCGACGCGCAGCGCATCACTGGCCCGGCCATCACGGTACTGGACGGTGCCACCGTCCACGCGTTGTTCAGGGCGGTTCCGCTGCTGGCGGTGTCGCGCACCGGCACGCTGCTCTTCGCACGCGGCACGGCCGGCTCGGGGAATACTGAGCTCGTGTGGGTGGATCAGGAGGGGCGCGACGCGCGCATTGATAGCAGCTGGACCGGCCCGTTCAACTCGTTCGCCGTTGCCCCCGAGGGACGTCGACTGGCGGTTGGTATGCGCACAAGCAACGGTGCCCTTGCGCTGTACCTCAAGCAACTCAGCGGCGGGGTATTCTCGCGACTGACCTTTGGCGGACAGGATCGCCGCCCGATCTGGTCTCCCGACGGACAAACCGTGGCCTTCATTCGCGACTCGTTGGGCAGCAGCGGCGGCGGTGTGTATGGAATTGCCGCAGACGGAAGTGGGGGGGAACGACTTCTGGCTCAGCTGGACGTTCCGATTCAAGAAGTGGCGTGGTCAGCCGATGGCGAGTGGCTCCTGCTCCGCACCGACAACGGTAGTGCCGGTGCCGGAGACATTGTCGGCGTGCGCACTCGCGGCGACCAAACACCGGTGCCGTTGGTGAACTCCCGGTTCACGGAAATGCACCCAGCCCCTTCGCCCGATGGCCGCTGGCTGGCGTACATCTCCGACGAATCCGGGGCCAATGAGGTCTACGTGCGCCCGTTCCCAGCCACCACCGGAGGTCGCTGGCAGGTCTCCAACGGTGGCGGGGTGTTCCCGGTGTGGTCGCGCGAGAGTCACTCGCTCTACTTCGTCGGGAGCGGCAAGTTGCAGGTGGCGGACCTGCGGACGACGACCGGATTCGAGGTGCTCAGGCTGCGTTCCCTGTTCGAAACCAGCCGCTACACCTTCGATCTCTTCCACCAGTCGTTCGCGGTCGCGCCGGACGGCCAGCGGTTTCTGTTCGCGCGGCCGCGGGCAAATGGCGCCGGCGCGACGCGGCCGACGATCATCATGGTCCAGAATTGGTTCGCTGTGTTGCATGCGCAGTTGAAGCGATAGGCGCGTTGTTTCTCCTGACCGCACAAAAGCCCGGTCGCAATCGCGACCGGGCTTTCTCCCATCAGCAAAACGGGCTTACGACGCCTGCGCCGCCGAGTAGACCGAGACCTTGAAGCGGGTCTTGGACTTGTGCTCGAACTTCACCACGCCGTCGATCAGGGCGTAGATGGTGTAGTCCGTGCCGAGGCCGACGTTGTTGCCAGGGTGCCACTTCGTGCCGCACTGGCGGACGATGATGTTCCCGGCGATGACCTTCTCGCCACCGTACTTCTTGATGCCGCGGTACTGCGGGTTGGAGTCGCGCCCATTTCGGGAGGAGCCAACGCCCTTCTTATGTGCCATGGTATCCTCTCTCCCCGGTTAGCCGAGGGTGATGTCGCGGATGCGAACTTCGGTGAAGCCCTGACGATGGCCCTGCTTCTTCGAGTAGTTCTTCCGGCGCTTGAACTTGAAGACGACGATCTTGTCGCCGAGACCGTGCTTGACGATCTCCGCGGTGACCGAGGCGCCCTTGAG
>CAYUMN010000014.1:18576-29416 GCA_964445835.1 uncultured Gemmatimonas sp. | reverse complement strand
GTTATGTTTGTCTCGCGCCCCCGTAGCTCAGGTGGATAGAGCGACGGTTTCCTAAACTGTAGGTCGGCGGTTCGAGTCCGCCCGGGGGCATCAAAGTCAGGGGGACGGTGGAGGATGCCGGCCCGCCCGATTACTTTTGTAGGCTAGGCCTCATCTTATATAGGACGTCATGACCAAGACCGGAACCGCGGCGCAGCCGCCCCTTGAACTCGATGGCGAGACCGTCGGCGAGACCCTGCAGCGCTACCAGCGTCCGCTGATCATTGGCGCAATCGTGCTGGCCGCCGGCATCGGTGGCGGCATTCTGATGAAGCGCTCCAGCGACATCAAGGAGACGCGCGGCATGGAAGCGCTCGCGGCCGCCGAAGCGGCCTACGGCTCGGGGAACGCCGAGGCGGCTCAGGCCGAGTTGGGCAAGGTCGTGACGCGGTACGCCGGGACGGGTGCGGGGAACGCGGCGGCCCTCCTCAGCGCGCAGCTGTCCTTTGAGAACGGGAAGGTCCCTGAGGGGTTGGCGGTTCTTGACCAGGCGATTAGCAAGGCAAAGTCGCACCAGAAGGCGGGTCTGTTCGGGCTCCGCGCCGCCGGAAAAGCGACGGGTGGCCAGCCGGCTGAGGCCGCCAAGGACTATGTAGCGGCCGCTGCTGCCGCCCAGTTCCGTCAGGAGCGCGAGCAGTATCAGATGGAAGCCGCCCGTCAGTACGTAGCCGCGGGGAACATTGCCGCGGCTCGGGCGCTGTACGAATCGATTTCCGGCCGCGAGGATTCTGCGCACGCCAGTGAGGCGCGCCTAAGGCTCGGTGAGCTAACACTTAAGAGCTAGTCTGCTCAAGTACTTTAGCATCTAGAACGGGCTCGGCGATCATTCGTCGAGCCCGTTTGAGTGCCCAGGAGAAGGGCGTCACTGGCGCGATACCGTCGGGAAAGTTCGACCGTACTGCCCCTGTCCAGTGCCTACGAGACACTACCGATAATATGTATTATGTATTGTTGGAATGGGGATAACCCGGAGATTTCCACCGGCGCCCCTCTTCGTCATCAGAAAACGTGCGGAATGGCGCCTGGTCAGATCTCGCGTAGCACCCCTTCAAACACAATCCGACCCTCGCCTCCGAGCGTGGCGACTGCCTCGCCCTCAAACTCGTGGAACCGAACCGAAAGCACTCGGCCCGATCTCGTCACCAGATCGGTGGAGTCGCCTGACTCGCCCCAGGCCCGCAACATCGCCGCACACGCCACCGCCCCAGTGCCGCACGCCAGCGTCTCGGCCTCAACTCCGCGCTCGTAGGTCCGCATCGCCCACAGGCCATCGGCATCTTTCGCCACCCAGTTCACGTTGGCGCCCGCCGTTAAGCTCGCGTGGAACCTGAGCTCGGGGCCGCGGTCGGACAACGGGATGACCCGAAGATCGTCCGTCCGCACCACGAGGTGCGGGACCCCTGAATCGGCGAAGCCCATGGCCTGCTCTCCCACCTGCCTTGAGATGCCCGCGTCGGTTCGCAGCTGGGTCACCGGCTGCAGGTCCACTTCGGGCCGGCCGTCCACCAGTCGCCCCCGAATCACCCCAGCCGGCGTCCGGAAACTCGACCCCGCTGGCGAGGCAATCCCCATCTCCACCGAGAGACGGACCGCGCAGAGCGACGCGTTGCCGCAGAGCTCCCCGACGCTCCCATCTCTATTGAAGTAGTCCAGGCGGAAATCGTGCTCGGTGTCGGGATGGAACACCACCAAGCCGTCCGCGCCTACCCCGGTATGTGCGGCGCAGACGTCGCGCACAAAGGCCGGTTCGGCGGCGCGTCGACCGGAGATTTGATCTCCGATCCCGTCCACGAACACGAAATCGTTGCCGGAGCCCGAGAGCTTCCAGAAGCGCATGCCGATCAGAGCCTCCCCGTCAGCGCCCACAGGCGCAGGCGCCAGACCATGAAGATGGCCTCGCGAACGATGTGCCCCGACATCTTGCTCTCCCCTTCGGTGCGATCCGCGAAGACAATCGGGATCTCGACAGGCTTGAAGCCCTTTCGCACGGCGCGGAAGGACATCTCGATCTGAAAGGCGTAGCCATTCGAGCGCACGTCCTTCAGATCAATGGCTTCCAGCACCCGCCGGTGAAAGCACTTGAACCCTCCCGTCGCGTCCCAGAGTTGCAGTCCGGTGATGATGCGCGCGTAGATGTTGGCGCCGTAGCTCAAAATGAGCCGGCTCATGGGCCAGTTCACGACCGTGACCTTCCCGTCGAGGTACCTCGAGCCCAACACGAAGTCCGCTGTTTCCGCGGCCTTCAAGAACTGCGGGAGGTGATCGGGATCGTGACTGAAGTCCGCGTCCATCTCGAAGATCAGTTCATAGTCCCGCTCGAGTGCCCAGCGGAAGCCGTCCAGGTACGCCGTACCGAGGCCCATCTTCCCCGGCCGGCGGAGCAGATGCACGCGCGGATTGTTCGCCGCAATCGAGGCGAGCAGCTCACCGGTCCCGTCGGGTGAGTTGTCATCGACGAAGAGCATCTCGATGCGCGGATCCTTCGACAGGGCGCGCTCGATCAACGTCGGAACGTTCAGCTTCTCGTTGTACGTTGGCGTGATGACAAGAGCGCGATCAGACATTGGCAGACCTCGGTCGCAGGTCGAGCGCGAGCCCACCGAACAACATGAGGGCAGCGATAGCCACCACGACGAGCGTGATGGTCCGCCCAGTGCGATACGGTGGGGAGTCAAAGGTAAACTCCACTGTCCGCGCGCCCTCCGGTAGTGCAACGGCCATCAACGAGAGGTTGGCACGCTCGGCCTTCGCCGGCTTACCGTCCACCCGTGCGGTCCAGCCTGGGTAATAGTTCTCGGAGACCACCAGCGCCGAACCGGCTGGCGCAGGGGTGTCGAGATCGACCGTGAAGCGACCAGGCGCGTAGTTGCTCGTGCGCGTGGTGAGCTCAATGGCCGCGGGCATTCCGGTCAGCGCCTGTGCCGGGGTCTCTGACTCAGGTGGCAGGAGCGCGACCGCGCGATACGGGAAGTTCGGCGTCTTGAACGCATCGGCCACCGCGGCATCGGGGAACTTCGCGATGGTGCCGGCGACCCACGCGAACGGATGTGCATTCGGCAACTGGTGCAACCAGACCGTTGTGCCCGCCGCAGTGCGCACCGGCCCCTGCACCATCTTCGCCCCAGGCATCCCGAGGTCATCCACATTCGTATAGATGTACTTGACGTTCATCAGCCCCCAGAACGTCGGGTTGCCCAGCTGTCGATAGCCGCCAGCCTTGTCGGCCAGCAGTTGGTAGCGGCCCAGCTCATTGCCATGATAGCCGAGCACGACGCGCACGTTATGCGCCATCAGGCCGTCGAAATCGAGATTCGGATCGTGATATGCCGCGCCCTCGCCGAAGGCGTTCGCAATCACGCGCACGGGCTCAGGCTCGGCCCTGATCATCTCGATGGCGGGATCGCTCGCATACATGACCGACGCGGGCGCAGAGAACTTGAAGTACTGACGCTCAATGCTCCACAGATCCGCGACCGTGAGCGCGGCGAGGAGCCAGCCCGCGAACGGCACGGAGAGTTTCTTCTGCGACACGGCGTAGGCCAGGCCGGCCGTCGCACCGAGGAACAGGAAAGAGCGCCAAGCGCCCATGACCACCTCGCGCGTATTGCCGTCGACGCGATCAAGCATTTGCGGTAGGGCAATCGCCAGCGACATCTGCTGCAGCACGCCCACTGTCGCGAGCACCGCGACGCCGAGTCCGATCGCAGCAGCCGTCGCGCACCAACGCCTGCTCAGCTCGCCACGCAGAACCCTCTCCGTTCCGAAGGCCGCGAGGACCGACACGGCAAAGGCCGTCACGTAGAATATCGTGCTGGGGGCGCGGAAGAACTTCGACCCCGGGACGATCGCATACACGAGATGATAGAACGGCGTGTTCCCACCGAGGGCCCAGAGCAGTGAGATCACGAGCATCCCCGCGAAGAACCAGAGCAGCTTGCGACGCGGACCTGCCGCACTGCCCACAAAGGCGGTCGCCGCCAAGAACAGCACCCCTGCCCCGAGGTATTCGGAGTGAAAGTGGATTCCGTTCCGCCCCCAATACTTCTCGAGGATTCCCGTGAATTGCGGCAGATATGTATTGAAAAGCTCTTCGATCGGCATCGAGAAGCTGGTCGCGTACTCGTAGTCGCGGCCGCCGGCACGCGGGGACCATTCGACGTACTCGCGCACCGGGAGGTACTGGACGGCGCCCATGGCCATGCCGAGGACAATCGCACCGAGGGCGAACCCAAGGCGCGTGATGCCCTCGGCGCGAGAGAGCGGTGTGTCGCTGATGCCACCGAAGGCGAGCAAGAGCGCCCAAGCGCCGCTCGCCACAAGGAGATACTGCAGCAGTTGTGGATGCGGCGTGAGCACGCCCAGTCCGACGATCAGCGCGAGGAGCCCCCACGCCGCTCGCTTGCCATCGCGAATACCCCACGTGAGGACGAGCAGCGTGACGGGCAACAACGCCGACACGAACAGCTTGCCATCGTGCCCGGGCGAGACGAGCGAGGCCACTTGGCCGCTCATCATGTACGCGATGCCACCCACCAAGGCCGCGTGGAAGCTCACGCCGATGGCGCGGAGAAAGGCATAACCGGCGACCCCCGCCAGCATCAGATGCAGGATCATTCCCCACGTCATCGCGACGTCCGTGGGGAGCATCAGGCGCAGCAAGGCGGTCGGATAGAAAATGTCGCCGTGCATCGCCGCGATGTACGGCATACCGCCCATCAGATAGGGATTCCATTGCGGGATCCCCTCGCCGGCGCGCAGTGACGCCGCGGCGAACTCGCGGAAGGGATACCCCGCGATGTACTGGTCGCTCACGGGGTTCACGAGGAAGCCGCCCCCCAGCGCCGGATGCGCGAGGGTGAGTGCCGCCAATACGCAGGCCAGCAAGGCCCAGGCGAAGGCGAACTTCGGAGCGTCGAGGGACGGCGTGGAGGAGGGCATCACGTCGCGGAAGGGACAGAAGGACGCGGCCGAGGCCACGCGAGAAAGAGCAGTCCCGGTACGATCTCGAGGACCGTGAGCCAGAGACGGGAGGCGACAACGAGAATGGTCGCTTCCGGACCAGTCGCGAGACCGAACCCGGTGAGCAACCCCCCCATCGCGACCTCACGCACCACGACCCCACCGGGCGCGAAGAGCGCGAGGAATCCGACGAGATACGACAAAGTGAAAACTGCCACGTACGCGCCCGCATCTCCAGCGGCATCGGGGCCCAAAAGCCCAATTGCCAACTGTTGGAAGGCCAGGCCGTACAGCACCCAGGCTGCCGCGCACCCTGCCGCGGCCATCCAGACAGCGGCGGCAGGAAGGCTCGGCGCCTCCACCGGGCGCCCAGTCATTCGCCCCGTGAAGCGCACCAGGGGCGCGAGGGTCCACGGGAGCGACGCGGTCACGAGACCGAGGAATCCCAGTGGGATCCAAAGCGTTCGCGGGTCCGTACCCGCCACCCCGAACGCCTCTGCGCCTGTGGCGGCGACCACGCCGAATCCGACCAGAATGTTGACGAGTGCAATCACCAAGGAGGACCCGACCGCAGCGGCTGGGGGCACCCCAACTGCATTGGCCATGACACCCATCGCGCCGATCTGCCAGATCTTTCCCGGCACGTAGCGGCCGAGATTCGACACGAACCAGATGCGCGCGGCCTGCCCCGCCCCGATCGTCGATCCCCACGCATTGACCATCGCACGCCACGTGGCGATGAGCACGAGGTAGCTCACCATGACCATCGTGGCCGACCACATCACGCGTCCCCACGAAGGCGTCAGCGTGGCTTGCAAGGCGCGTACACCGGCCCAATGCAGCGCGACCAGCCGCGCGCCGAACCAGAGCACGGCAACAACGAACAGGAGCTGCGCCAAACGAAGGACGAGGCGTTTGCGCTCCATTACGAATCCGCGCGGTCATCGGGCAGTAACGACTGGTACAGCGCGCGATATCCCGCCGTGACCGTCGCCGGCGCGAAGCGATCGAGCATCATCGCGCGCGCGGTCGTGCCGAGCGCAGCCGCGTAGTGCACCGTGTCGCGTTCAACACTCGCGGCGTGCGCGCTCATCGCGTCCGCCAGCGCCCGGATGTCGCCCGTTGGCACGAGCATCCCGCCCCATTGTGGCGAGACGACATCGGTGAGGCCGCCAGAGGCATAGGCGATCACGGGCGTTCGCGACAGCTGCGATTCGACCGCGACGAGGCCGAGCCCTTCGTGGCGTGATGGCATGACCGTGGCAATGGCTCGGCGATAGAGCGCCGACAGAGCGTCGCGATTCACGCGCCCCAGCCAGTGCACTCGATGACTGAGGCCGAGTTGTTCCGCTCTGATTCGCAGCGCGGCGTTCTCGTCGCCATCACCGACCACGTCCAACGTGCAGTGCACCGGGGTCCACGCCAACGCCTCGAGGAGGTCGGCGATTCCCTTCTGCGCGTTCAGGCGGCCCACAAAGAGGAACCGACCGCCGATGCGTTCAACGGTCTCGCCGGTGAAGAGCGACGTCTCTGCGGGCATCGGTGCGACGGCGATCTCGACCTCCGGTGCCATCGCCCGCGCCTCGCCGGCGAGCCACGAGGAGACGGCCGTCACGGCGGCCGATCGCGCCATCACCCGCCGGAAGAGCGGATGCACAAGCTTGACGCGCCGCGCGAGACGCACGTCGCTGCCATGCAGGGTGGTGACGAGCGGCACGGAGTCGTCGGACCCGAGCGCGAGCAGCCCAGCGGGAAACCACCAATGCGCATGCACGATATCCGGCGCGAAGTTCTCCACCGCGCGTCGCACGGCCATCGTGCCGGCGGTCAGCATGCCGGCCAACGCCCCCTTGCCCCGAAGCGACCCCAGCACCTGCTCAGCCATCGTCCCGGTGTACGCCAGGGACTCCATGCCAGAGGGGGCGTAGCGAAAGCGGTGGATGCTCACGCCGTCGAGCGTTGCCGTGGGAGCTAGGCCAAGCGCAGACGGGGCGAGGACGCGCACATCGCAGCCGCCCGCCATGAGACCCACCGCCAGCCGGTGGATGAAGGAGCCCGCCCCGTCGGCGGGAAAACGAGGGTAGGCGTGCGTGACGAAGAGGACGCGAAGTCCGCTCATCGCGCGTCGCGCGCCCTCGCCGCCTCGTCGAGCAGTCGGCGAATCTCGCGCTGTTCCGCGCGTGTGACGGCGATCTGCTCACCAAGCAATCCGGTGGCGAAGAAGATCGAGCCGAGGATCAAGCAGGTCTGGACGACGGTCCACACCGCGCGGAGACCGACCCCGGATGCGGCCAATACGATCACCGCGGTGAGCCCGGCGAGAAGTCCCAACGCGAAGAGTCCGGCGCCGAGCATCCCAAAGGCCAACAACGGCTTCTGTCCGAAGCGCAGTTCGAACCAGACAGCGAGCATGTCGAGCATGCCGATCGGAATGCGGCTCAGGCCGAACTTCGACTTGCCGGCGTGCCGCGGGTAGAGCGGCACAGGGATCTCGGTGACGGTGTAGCCGCGCGCATGGGCGAGCACGATCATGTAGCGATGCCAGTCCGGCCGCGCGGGCTGGTCCGCCATGATCTCGCGCCGATACGCCTTCACGTTGTTGAGGTCGCGCACCGGAATGTCGAAGAGCGACTGCGACAGCCCATTATAGATGCGCGAAACAAATGCCTTCTCGTAGTGCCCCTGCTTGTACCCGGTGACCATATCAGACGCGCCGTCGAGGATCGGCTGCGCCAGGCGCGGAATATCCTCGGGCTTGAACTGCAGGTCAGCGGGATAGAACACGAGAATGTCGCCGCGCGCGGTCAGGTAGCCGGTGCGCAACGCGTCGGCAATCCCGCGTTGGGCGCGATGCCGCGCGGTCCGAAGCCAAGGATACCTGGCCGCGCACTCCACGAGGACGTGGGGCGTGTTGTCTCGCGACCCGTCATCGACCACGACGACCTCGTACGCCACCGAGGCCGCACGAATCATCTCGTCACACTGGCGCAGGAACTCGGGGAGGTTCTCGGCCTCGTCCTTCGCGGGGACGAGGACCGAGACGCGTGGCAGTGGGGTCTGGGCCGGGGGGGCGGAGGCCATGGTGGTGATTGCAGTCATACGCGGGTCAGAGGCGCCGGCGCATCTGCGCCTTCAGGATGTTCAGATCCTCGCGATACTTTGCCACGGTCCGACGCGCGATCTTCACGCCGTCGCGTGCCAGAATCTCGGCGAGTGCCTGATCGGTCAGCGGTTCACGCGGGTCCTCGTCTCCGACCAGCTTGGCAATCGTCGCTTTGATGCCGCGCGCCGAGACATCCTCACCGTCGGTGCTCTTGAGGCCGCTCGAGAAGAAGTACTTGAGCGGGAGGACCCCACGGGGTGTCTGCGCGAACTTCTCGTTCGTCACCCGCGAGATGGTCGACTCGTGCATTCCGATGCCGTCGGCCACCTCACGGAGCGTGAGGGGGCGCAGCCCCTGCACGCCCTTCTCGAAATAGTCGCGCTGCCGGTCGACGATGAAGTGCATCACCTTGAGCATCGTCTGCCGGCGCTGCTCGATGGCCTGGATAAGCCACTGCGCCGCGCTGAGCCGACTGGTGATGAACTCCTTGTGCTCGGCGTCAAAACGCTTCTTGTCGCGGGCAATATCCTGGTACGACTTGCTCAACCGCAGGCGCGGCAGGTTCGAGTCGTTGGTGAACACCATGTACTCGCCGTCGATCTTCTCGACGATGAGATCAGGAATAACGTAGTTCCCAGCCGTCGCCGAGTGGGCGCGCCCGGGTTTCGGATTGAGCTTCGCCACATCGTCAGCGGCCCGCTGCGCATCGGCCGCGCTGCATCCCGCCTTGCGACCGATCTCCGCCCATCGGTGACTGATCAGTTCCTGGAAGTGATCCCGCACGAGACGTTCAGCGAGGGAGCCGCGCAGCCCCGCCCCGTCGACCTGGAGCATCAAGCATTCGTGCAGATCGCGCGCCGCGATGCCCGCCGGGTCCAGTCCTTGAACGATGGTGAGCATCCGCTCGACTTCCGCCACCATGAACAGCGGGACCTCCTTGTCGTCCTCCCGGGCGTTCATCGCCTGCTGGAGGACCTCATTGATACCCTGCAGGATCTCGTCGAGGCTCGCCGCGAGGTAGCCATCGTCATTGATGTTCCCGATGAACTCTTCCGCCAGGAGGCGATCGCGCTCCGAGAGGTCGAGCATGGCGATCTGATCGCGGAGATGATCGTCGAGACCGCGCGCCTCGACGGTCGCGCGCTCGTAAGGCTCGCGATCGTCCATTTCCTCACGAACGCCTCCCTCTTCCATGCCGCCGAGGAGGATCTCTTCCCAGCGACTATCGTCCTCGCGCTCCTCCGAGGGGATGGCCGGCTCATCGGGCGCCGCGTCCACCAGTTGGTTCTCGGCTTCGGCGCTCGGGCTCTCGACAATGTCATCGTCCTCCTCCTCGATCATCTCGAGGAAGGGGTTCTGCAGCAACTCCTGCTTCAGGTGCTGCTGGAGATCGAGCAGGGGCATGTACAACATGTCCATCGCCTGGTACAGGCGTGGATTGGCTTTGAGCTCCTGGCCCATCCGCACGGACTGCTGCATGCTCCCTTTCATCGTCAGCCGCCCTCGGCGAAGCGCGTCCGCAGCCGCGCGGTGAGGGTCGGACCGAAGTAGATCGTGGCGACCGTGTCGTCAAAGATCAGGTCGCGCACCGGGCCGGACACCTTGACCTGTCCGTCGAACATGATGTAGGCGCGGTCGACGATGTCGAGCGTCTGCTCGACGTTGTGGTCCGAGATGAGGACGCCGATTCCGCGATCCTTGAGCGAGGCGACGATCCCTTGGATGTCGTGCACGGCAATGGGATCGACGCCCGCGAACGGCTCGTCGAGCATCATGAACTTGGGTTCCGTGACGAGCGCGCGCGTAATCTCGAGTCGGCGCCGCTCACCGCCCGAGAGCGCGAAGGCCTTGCTCGTCCGCAGATGCTTGATCTTGAGTTCGTCGAGCAACGTCTCGAGGCGCTGCTCGCGCTCCTGCTTGCTGAGCGGCAGCGTCTCGAGAATGGCCAGCACGTTCTCCTCGACCGAGAGCTTGCGGAAGATCGACGGCTCCTGCGAGAGGTACCCGATGCCACGCCGCGCGCGTTGGTACATCGGCATACGCGTGATGTCCTCGCCGTCGAGCGTGATACGCCCGGCGTCCGGCGGGATGAGGCCGGCGATCTGGTAGAAGGTCGTCGTTTTTCCTGCACCGTTCGGACCCAGCAGGCCGACGATCTCACCCTGACGCAACTCCACCGCGACGTTATTGACGACATTGCGTTTCTTGTACGTCTTGACCAGTCCGGTGGCGGCGAGCACGCTCCCGCCTTCGATCGGTCCGGTGCGTCGCGGCACCACCACCTGCTCGGCCACCGCGCGCAACGCCGCACGCCAAGCCGGATCGTCTGTCGCGACGGCCGTGCGAGAGTCACCGATGAGCGTGATGACGGTGGCGTCGTCGAAGGTCGCCGGGTGCTCAGCGATCGCGCCGGCCGCGACGAGACGCGGGATGACGACGTCGGTGATGTGCGCACGGACCTCGTCACTGCTCAAGCGCCCGGCCTCGCTCTGCGTGTCGCGCCCCTCGTGGTCGAGCGCCTCGAGATAGTCCGAGCGATAGGCCGTCACGACGTTGGCGAAGACCGCGTTCCCGTCCGGATCCGCCTGCTGCGTGATCGCCAGCAGGCACAGCGCTGCCGATCGATCGCCTCCGGTGAGTCGCTGCACGAGTTCGGGAAGGCCGGTCATGGCTTGCGCTCGCGAGTCGGCGGTGGGATCGGCGCCGCTGATGCCGTCGCGGGCGCCGTCGCGGGCGCCG
>CAYUMN010000014.1:12181-18476 GCA_964445835.1 uncultured Gemmatimonas sp. | reverse complement strand
GCCGTCGCGGGCGCCGTCGCGGGCGCCGCGCCAGCGATGGGCTCGAGATAGAGCCCGGACGCCTTTTCGTTCACCGTCACCGTGGCCATCTCCCCGTCATCGAATAATACTTTGATCATGCGTCCGCGATTGTAGCTCAGGTTCGGTGCGCCGCGCGCGCCCCCGGCGGGGGGCAGCTGGTAGAATGCCTGCGCCGCGCCGCTCGCCGTGACTTCCCGCATCTGGGTGGCCGACCCCGGTGCGACGCTGTCCGACCCGGCGCGGTCACGCGGGAGGTCGGTGGTCTCGAACTGCGCGTCGAGCGTATCACCGGCAATCCAATCCCGCTCGGACGACATGACCCGCGCGGTGTCGACCGTAGAGAAGGCGATCGCACGGCCGATCGCATGCACGCGTTCGAGCTGCTGCTGGGGCATGTGGATGTCCATCGAGTCGGACTCAATGTCCTGCTGGGCGCTCACCGCGCGGGAACGCCCCCCCCAGGTGTAGACGCGGTTCATCTGCTGATCCACGAGGCGCAGGTCGATCGTATCGGAGGTCAGCAGGAGCGAGTCGGTGGTCGCTTGGGCGTCTCCCGAGGAGAGCACACGCTCCAGCTTCCGCTCCTTGGACCACATGTCGATCTCCACCCCGACGAGCGTAAAGGCGCGCTCCCCTTTGCCGACAATCCGCGGCGTGCGCATCAGCCGCGCGAATTCGATCCCATTGTCCAGGGTGGCCGAATCGGCCGTCGCGCGCATATCCGAGCGTTCGATCACGACCTGCCCAGAGGCCCACACCAGCGAGTCGTTGAGCGAGTAGATGCGATTGGCCACGAGGTCCAGCGAGTCCGTGGACGTCCCGGGATCGGCGCCGCTTTCGGACGGGGACATCCGCATGGAGGGACGTCCGGTCGCGATCCAGTACGGAAGCGTGCGCACGCCCGGCTTGTCGCGATAGTACTCGATCTGCGGCCCGCTGAATCGCGTACCGGAGGCACTCACGCCCCGCACGTTGCCCTCCGCGATGAGCCGCTCATCGTTCGTGTAGTAGAACATCTTGTCCGAGGTGATGCGCACGCGCGGCTCGGAATAGCGGACGTTGTGATACAGGATCAACAGGCCCTGGTCCGCGAAATGCTCCGCACTGTCTGCGAGCAAGCGGTTCCCCTGCCCCTCGCAGGTGGCATCGACCACGCCGCCCACGTAGGTATTGCGTCCACCGGTCGCCGTGATGACCGAGCGAAAGCGCGTCGTGTCCGCGCCGCGGATCACGCCGGTGATGACGATGGCACAGGGCTTGCCACTCTGTGCAGCGGTCCGGGCGGGGCTCACGAGCGCCGCGAGGACCGCAAAACAGGCGAAGGCCCAGGAGCGAATCACGGTCAACGGTCCGACAGGTTGATCGAGCCACCGCGTCCGCGGTCAAGCCGCAGCACGGTGACCACATTCAGATTCGGATCCGCACGGAAGCCCACCCCCCGCATCTCCTTGCCATCCGGCTCGGTGAGCACGAACGCCGAGTCGGACATGATCTGGTTGAGCTTGGCGTCGTAGCGCAGCATTGGCGACTTCAGAACGCGCCCGTCGACGGAGGTCACGATGACGTTCCCGTAGGCGTCGAGGCTGCCGATGCGCGAATCGTAGTCCGCGCGCACGGACGTCATCGTCGCGTCCTTGGCGCCCTGCGCATTGAAGAAGTCCCCTTGGACGACCCGCATCGCGATCCGCGTGTTCTGCTCGAGGAACAGCGTCGTGTCGGCGAAGATCTCCGCGCGGAGCAAGCCCGCATCGGTGACCAGCGTGCGCGACCCGAACGCGACCTGATCCGCCGAATCAAGAATGGACGCAGCGGTCGTGTTGATCGTGGTCTTCTTCGCATCGCCGCAGGCCGCGCCAACAAGCGCCACGGTCACGAGGGTCAGGAGCAGTCTCATGCGGCTCCCGCGCGGAGCAAATCGTGCAGATGCACCACACCCGCAATGCGTCCGTCCGCCTCGAGCACCGGCAGCGCGATCACTCCCTTGGTCTCCATCAGGTGCACAGCGGCACTCCCGAGTTCGTCGGCGCGCGCGGTCTTGGGCGCGCGGGTCATCACTTCCGATACCAGGACACCCATCACCTCGGCGCGTGACTGCAGCAACCGGGTGAGATCGCCGGTGGTGACCACGCCAACGAGCCCGTCAGCGGCATTGCGCACAATGACGAGGCCACGCTGTTTCGCCAACACGACAATGGCCTCGCGCATCGTGGCGGACTCCGGCAGGAAGTGCAAGTCGTCTGAGACCATCACGTCGCGCACGCGCAACAACAGCTTGCGGCCCAAGGAGCCACCGGGATGGAACCTCGCAAAATCCTCACGCCGGAAGCCCTTCTCTTCGAGCAGCGCGACCGCGAGCGCGTCGCCCAGTGCGAGCGCGAGGGTCGTACTGGTCGTTGGCGCGAGGTCGTGCGGGCAGGCTTCCTCGCGTACCCAGCCGTCCAGAGACACTGCGCTGTTCTTCGCGAGGGTGGACTCCTGATTGCCCGTGATCGCGATGCATGGCACCCCGAGTCGCGTCAACTGCTCGAGCAACGGCAGCAGCTCCGAGGTCTCTCCACTCTTGGACAGCAGGACACCGACGTCCTGGTCGGTGACAATGCCGAGATCGCCGTGCACGGACTCCGTGGGGTGCAGGAACATCGCCGGCGTGCCCGTGCTCGTCATGGTCGCGGCGATCTTGCGCGCAATGAGACCCGACTTCCCGATGCCAGCGACGATCACGCGCCCCTGGCTCCGGTGAATCAACTGCACGGCGCGGGCGAACTCGTCACCCAACCGTTCGGCGGCGCCACCGAGGGCGTCCCGCTCGAGTTCGAGCACGCGCTTCCCACGCGCCACAATGCGTGCGCTCGCCATCGCGTCCGCCACGTGCGCGTCCGACACGGTCGCGTCCGTCATGAGGCCTCCGCGGAACGCGACGCCACGTACGCTTCTACCTGCGTGTCCCACTCGCCGCGTGCGCGGAGCAGCAGTTCGCAGAACTCACGCACGGCCCCAGCGCCACCGTGGCGCGTGAGCGCGACCGTCGCCGCGCGGCGTGCTTCGGGGGACGCGTTCCCGACGGCGACCGGCAATCCCACCAGCCGCATCACGCCGAGGTCCGGGAGATCGTCGCCGACGAAAGCGCACTCCGACCAATCGAGTCCGCGCTTGGCGAGCATCGCCCGCAACGCCGGCACTTTGCGCGCCTGATCATCCTGCACCAACTCGTCCACCGCCAACTCCTCGGCGCGGAGCGCGACGCTCTGCGACACGCGTCCAGTGATGATGGCCGTCAGGAGCCCCGCCTGCTGGAGCATCTTGATACCGAGGCCGTCCTGGATGTCGTACCGCTTGAGCTCGATGCGGGTCCCTCCGGCATCACCGAGGTAGATCCCGCCATCGGTCAGCACGCCATCGACATCGAAGCAGACGAGCTTGATGCGCGCGGCCGAGGCCGTGTCGAGGGAGGGGGATGCGCCAAGGATCACGAGCGCGCCAACTCCCAGATGGCGACGCACTTGGTCACGAGCGCATCGAGTTCGTGCAGCGGGAGCATATTCGGGCCGTCGCTCGGCGCCGTCTCCGGGGTCGGGTGGGTCTCGATGAACATTCCGTCGATGCCAGCGGCACAGGCTGCGCGCAGGAGCGCCGGGATGTGCTCGCGCACGCCGCCGCTGGCACCACCCTGCCCCTTGCCCGGCTGCTGCACGGAGTGGGTCGCGTCGAAGATGACGGGCGCGTGGCACGCCTCGCGCATCCGAGCGAATCCCCGCATATCGACCACGAGGTCGCCGTAGCCCAGGAAGGTCCCCCGCTCCGTCACCGCGACCTCACACGGTCCCTGCGTGCGCCCCAGCGCCGGAGGATAAGTCTCGCGCACCTTCTGCACTGCGCCAGCCATTCCCTCGGGATGCATCCACTGCCCCTTCTTGATGTTCACCGCGGTGCCGGTGGCGCCAGCGGCCTCGAGGAGATCGGTCTGGCGGCAGAGGAACGCGGGGATCTGCAACACATCGACCGCCTCCGCGACCATCGCGCACTGCTCGGGGAGATGCACATCGGTGAGGACGGGAAGTCCCGTGCGCTCGCGCACGCGCTGGAGCGCCCGGAGGCCTTCTTCGATGCCCGGGCCGCGGAAGGCGCCGGCGTTTGAGCGATTCGCTTTGTCGAAGCTCGCCTTGAAGATGATCCCGCCCGGCACTTGCTCGGCCAGCCGCGCGAGGTGATCGGCGACCTGGAAGAGCAGGTCGTCGGACTCAATCACGCAGGGACCGGCAATTAAGAACAGCCGATCACTCGCGAACGTCGCGCGATGCATCAGTTGGCCTCCGCCATCTCGGCGCGGCCGCGGGCGCGCTCCGGCGACACGCTCGCGTGTTGCGCGGCGGCCGCCACGAAGGCGGAGAAGAGCGGATGCGGACGCGTCGGGCGCGACTTCAGCTCCGGATGGAACTGGCACGCGACGAAATGCGGGTGCGACGCAAGCTCGATCATCTCGACGAGCGACCCGTCGGGGGAAAGTCCCGCGAGGCGCATGCCCGCTGCCTGGAACTGCTCGCGGTACTGATTGCTCACCTCGTAGCGGTGACGATGCCGTTCGGAGATCTCCGGCTGGCCATAGATCTCCGCCGCGCGCGAGCCGGGCTTGAGGCGGCAAGCGTAGGTGCCCAGGCGCATCGTGCCGCCCATGTCCTTCACGTGCTGCTGCGCTTCGAGGAGCGAGATCACGGGATGCGAGCAGTCCGGCGCGAACTCGCTGGAGTTCGAGTCGTCGAGCCCGCACACGTTCCGCGCGAACTCGATGATGGCGATCTGCATGCCGAGGCAGATGCCGAAGAACGGCGTCCCCGTGACGCGCGCGGCGTGAATCGCCTCGATCATCCCCTCGACGCCGCGCACACCGAATCCTCCCGGCACCAGGATGCCGTCAAAGCCGGCCAGGAGTTCCTTGGCGCGCGCGGCATCGGTGAAGAGGTCGCTCGAGGTCCACGCAATCTCCACGCCCACGTCGTTCGCGATGCCGCCGTGAATGAGCGCCTCCTGCACGCTCTTGTAGGAGTCGGCGTAATCCGTGTACTTGCCCACGATGCCGATCCGCACCTTGCGGGCGGGGGCAATCACGCGCTGCACCATCGCGGACCACTTGGTCATGTCGGGGAGCGGCGTCTCAAGGCCGAGCTTGCGGCAGACAAGATCGTCGAGTCCCTGCTCACGGAACGAGAGTGGAATCTGGTAGATGGTCGCGACGTCGCGGCTCTCCACCACCGCGCCGAACTCGACGTTACAGAATAGCGCGATCTTGCGCTTCACGTCTTCCGCGAGCGGGCGCTCCGTCCGGCAGATCAGTACGTCGGGCTGGATCCCGATCTCCATGAGGTCGCGCACCGAGTGCTGGGTCGGCTTGGTCTTCACCTCGCCCGCCGCGGCGATATACGGCACAAGGGTGAGGTGCACGAAGAGCGTGTTCTCGCGCCCGACGTCGTGACGGAACTGACGGATCGACTCGAGGAACGGGAGCGACTCAATGTCACCGACCGTCCCACCGACCTCGACGATCACGACGTCATTATCCGGCGCCACACGACGCACCGCGCTCTTGATCTCGTCGGTGATATGCGGAATGACCTGCACCGTGGAGCCGAGGTACTCACCGCGGCGCTCCTTGGTGATCACGTTCGAGTAGATGCGCCCCGTCGTGATGTTGTTCGCCTGCGACAGCGCACGATCGAGAAAGCGCTCGTAGTGACCGAGGTCCAGGTCCGTCTCGGCACCATCATCCGTGACGAAGACCTCGCCGTGCTGGAAGGGGGACATCGTCCCCGGATCGACGTTGAGATAGGGATCGAGCTTCATCATCGTGACGCGCAGGCCGCGCTCCACGAGCAGGCGACCGAGCGAGGCCGCGGCGATGCCCTTGCCGAGCGACGAGACCACGCCGCCGGTGACGAAGATGTACTTGGGGCTGCCGTGAGGCGTCGAGGGAGTCATCAGGAGGTACCGGCGTTGAGGGACGCCCAGTGGGCATTGGCGCGGAGGAGGTCATCCTCGGTATTCACTTCGCCCCAACTCGGGGCTTCAACGATCGCCACACCCATCGCCAGGCCATCGGCGAGGGCGCGCAGCTGTTCCAGCTTTTCCACCAACTCGAGCGGATGCGGCGGCAGCGAGACCCACCGTTCGAGCGCCTCGCGCCTCGCGGCATAGATGCCCATGTGCTGCAGCACGAGCGTATCGCGCAGCGTCGTATCGGCCTCGTCCCGCAGGAAGGGGATCGGTGCGCGCGAGAAGTACA
>CAYUMN010000014.1:0-12171 GCA_964445835.1 uncultured Gemmatimonas sp. | reverse complement strand
GGCCCGCCCCGTGACGTCGCGCACGACCTTCACGCAGTTGGGATCGTCCATGATCGCCGACCCCCGCCTCCCGGCTGCCGTGCCCAGCGCGAAGCCATGTTCGCGCACCATCGCGATCGAACCCGCCATCGCGTCGCCGCGCATGAAGGGCTCGTCACCCTGCACATTGACGATGACGTCGTGATGCGCGAACTCTGGATGGCGCGCGACCTCAGCCACGCGATCGGTGCCGGAGATATGCTGGTCCGACGTGAGGAGCGCCTCGCCACCGGCCGCCCGCACGATCGCCGCCACTTCTTCGGCCTCGGTCGCGACGACCACGCGGGCGGCAAGCTGGAGGGACGTCACGCGCTCCAAGACCCGGACCACCAGCGGGACTCCACCGAGCAGACGCAATGGCTTGCGGGGGAGCCGAGTGGCCCCGAGTCGAGCGGGGATTACGGCCAGGGTGCTCATGTCAGCACCGTCCGGCGGGAGAAGGCAGATGCAAAATCCACGCCAAGGCAATCTATGGCCGTGGCACAGGGCGACAAGAGGCCATCACAAATCTGTCGCCCGGCGGCGAGTCCTTACTCCCGCGGGAACCCCGGTTCAATGCGGAACCGCACGGCGTACGGCACGTCGAGCGAGTCCGTTTGGACGCCCCAGACCGTATTCCCGTCCATCCGGACGAGTCGGGTCCGTGGCGGAGGGGAGACCCGACCCAGCAGCCGCCCATTCGCGTCGAACACGTCGTAGAGACTCGGCTCACGGGTCGTGAGGCGTGCTGGCGGGTTCGGCCCAGGCGGGATCGGAGGGAGGTCTTCGGCCGGGATCGCCTCGCCCGGCGTGTAGACTCGCACCCAGATTCGCCCGTCCCGCCCAAGCGTGAAATCCCGATAGGCCGGTTTCACCGACGGAATATCCTCGCCAGTCCAGCTCCACGCGGGATTCACCCGCCGCATGACCTGCATGATCTGCTCCTTCCGCTCACTCCGCTCCGTGCTGGAGACCGGGACTGGAGTGTACGCTCGCTCGACTCGGACTGGCTTCCGGCCTCGCTCGAGGAGATACAGCACGTACGACCCTCCCGGACCCGAGACGAGCCCGCCGGTCGGTGTCATGGTCGCTTCGGCCCCAGCGCCCCACGGCAGGCCGTAGGCCGTCGATGAGCCCCCGTCAGCCGACTCCGCAGTGAGATACGGTGGCTCCGTGCCCCAGTTGGGGAGCACCAGAGTATCGAGGACCAATCCCGTGGTGTCGAGATGGATGAACCCCGCTTTGTTGATCGCCGAGGCCGAACGGCCGCGTTCCAGCATAGCCCACGCGTACAGGGTCCCGTCGTCCGCGGTCCGCAGCCCGTCCTGCAGGAACCAGCCCGTGATGGGAAGTCGGACCATGCTCCGAAACGCTCCCGCCGGTGTGTACCGATTCAGTCGGCCACCCTCGGCATCCCAAAAGATCCAATCACCGCTCGCGTGCTGCACGATGCCGTTCAGGTGGCCGTGCTCACCGGGGCCACCTCCCGCTGCCCCCACACGGCGGACGAAGGCACCGGTGGAGTCAAAGAGGAGCGCGGCCTGCGCCTGTCCGTCGTAGAGCAACATGCCGCCGGGGGGAGTGCCGAGGATCATCTCCACCGACCCGAAGGTCTCTTCCTCCGCGCCGTCCTCCGCACCGACTTTGACCTCCGCGACGAGCGAGCGCACCAGCGCGCTGGGGATCTCGCCCGTGATGCGCACCTGGACGGTGTCGCCAAGCGAGTCTACGGTCGTGGTCCACGGGATGTCGGCGGTCACCGCGGCGTCATTCCCGCCCCCGCACGCGACGGCACCCGAGAGCATGAGGCAGAGCAACTTCGTGCGGGTCATGTCATCACCTCGGCCATGGCGAGAAAGTTCCGGAGCATGAGGCGTCCGTCGCTCGTGCCGATCGACTCCGGGTGGAACTGCACGCCAACGACCGGATGGTCGCGGTGCCGCAGCGCATGAATCTCTGTGGCATCGTCCATCGCCGTCGCCGTGACTTCGAGCGCGGCGGGGAAATCGGCGTGTCGCACCACCAGCGAGTGGTAACGCATGACCTCGACCGGCGACGCAATCCCCGTGAAGAGGCCCGTCCCATCGTGTCGCACGCGCGAGGTCTTGCCATGCATCACGCCGCGCGGAGCGCGAATCACGGTACCGCCGTACGCCTCACCGATGGCCTGATGGCCGAGGCACACGCCGAGGATGGGCACGGTGGCCCCGAAGCGCTCAACGACGGGGATGGTGATGCCGGCGTCCCGCGGCGTCCCTGGGCCGGGGCCGAGCACGATGGCGCTGGGCGCCAGCGCGGCGATGCCTTCGAGCGTGATGGCGTCGTTCCGCACGACGTGCGGCTCCGCGCCCAACTCGCCGAAGTACTGGACGAGATTGAACGTGAAGGAGTCGTAGTTGTCGATGACGAGGAGCATAATGGAATTGGGACAGGGCGCCGACGCCGAGGGTCGATCAGCCGCGCGGATGGAACTGCTTGTGCACCTGCCGCAGGTGCTCACGATCAATATGCGTGTAGAGCTGCGTGGTGGAGATATCCGAATGCCCGAGCATTTCCTGCACCGCGCGCAGATCCGCCCCCCCCTCTAAAAGATGCGTCGCGAAGCTGTGCCGCAATGTGTGAGGGGTAATGGGCTTCTGGATTCCCGACATCGCCACGTACTTCGCGAGCAGCGTCCACGCCGTCATACGCCGGAGCGGCGCCCCTCGCGAGTTCAAGAAGAGCTTCCCCTCCCCCTTCCCCTGCTCGAGCCGCGGCCGCAGTTCGCGCAGATACATCGCGACCGCGCCCGCTGCCTTGCGACCGATCGGCACGATCCGCTCCTTCCCGCCCTTGCCGAAGACCCGCACGACGAGTTCGTCGAGCAACACATCCTTCACGCCGACCGCGCACCACTCACTCACGCGCAACCCGGCCCCGTAGGCGAGTTCGAGAAGCGCTCGATCCCGGAACGCCAGCGGCTCATCGAGGGAGATGGTGCCGATCAACTGCTCCACCTCAAGTACCGTGAGCACATCGGGGAGCGACCGCCACCCTCGCGGCGTCTCCAACCGTTCGCTGGGATCGGAGGTGACCACGCCTTCCGCGAGCAGAAACCGATACCAGGTACGGATCGCCGAGATGCGGCGGCGAATCGTGGCCGCGGACATCCCTTGATCCTTCTGCGCGTAGACGAACTCCCGCAGATGCGACGCATTCACCGCGTCGACGCTCGCCACCGCATGGCGTTCGACGGCCCACGTCGCGAGCAGCGTGAGATCGCGCAGATACGCGTCGCGCGTGCGCGGACTCGCGCCCTGTTCGAGGTCGAGGAACTCCGCGAAGCGTTCGAGGAGGAAACGTCGGTTGATGGTGGAGGCGTCGACCGGGCTCACAGCGTGGAATCTACGCGGCGGCGCCTGAGGCGAGTCAGGGCGCCATTCAGGGCGCCATTCAGGGCGCCATTCAGGGCGCCATTCAGGGCGCCGAGTGCCGCGACCGGCGGCGCTTCCAGAGCCACCAGCCCGCCACGCCGATCACGGCGACGATCGCGATCGCTCCGAGACCGGCCCCCTGCGCGAAGTGCGTCAGCGCCGCCTTCACGGACTCCCAGTCGCCGCCCACCTTGAACGCGATCCAGGTGATGGCGCCGTACCAGATAGAACAGGCCACCAGCAGAATCAGCACGAACTCCCAGAGCGGGACGCGCATCGCGCCGGCGGCGGCCGGAGCCATCGCCCGAACCCCAGGAATGAAGCGGCTCAGGAAGAGCGCGATCCATCCGTACTTTCGATACGCCTCTTCAATCCAATGCTCGCGGCGTTCGGCACGCTCCTCGGCCTCCTTGAGCCCCATCCCGCCGAGTTGATTGGTGAGCCAGTCGGCGCCGTACCGCCGTCCGATATACCAGGGCGCGATGTTGCCGATGACGCTGCCGAGTACCACGAAGCCGGTCGTGGGGAGCCAGAGGCCGCCCCCGCGCGCCGAGAGAAAGCCGAGAAACGCGACGGCGGCATCACCGGGAACGAACGGGATGACACCCTCGCTGAACGACGCGGTGAAGGTCAGTCCGTAGAGCTGCTCCGGAGAAAGATCGCCGAGCCAGGCGAAGAAGGGTTGGAGGAACTCAGGCACTGCGCACGAGCGTGGCCACCGCGATGCACGCGATCCCTTCGCCTCGGCCGATCCAACCCATGCTCTCGTTCGTCTTCCCCTTCACCATCACGTCCTCGGCGGGAATGCCGAGCGCGGCGCCCAACTTGTCTCGCATCATGCCACGGTGCGGAGCGATCTTCGGGACTTCGGCAATCACCGTGATGTCGCACTGCGCCGCCATCCAGCCGGCCGCCCGCACGCGGGCGACGGCGAGCTTGAGCATCTCGATGCTGTCGCGGCCGGCATTCTCGGACTGCGTGTCGGGAAACATCTCGCCGATATCGCCGAGGCCTGCGCCACCGAGAATTGCGTCGGTGAGCGCGTGGCAGACGGCGTCGGCATCGCTGTGCCCCGTGCAACGCACCGCCGCCGGGATGAGCACGCCCGCCAGCAGCACCCCATGCCCCTCGACGAAGCGATGGGAGTCGTAGCCGATCCCGACGCGCACAGGGAGTACCGGGGTCACGCAGCGACCGTGGACGGCGTCGGTTCGATGAGCGTGTAATCCTGCCGACGCCGACGCGGTTCGAAGCCCGCTTCGCGGATCAGCATCTCCATCTCATCGGTGGTCGTGCGGTGGGTGGTGTTCGCGGCCGAGACGACGTTCTCCTCGAGCATCAGGGACCCGAAGTCGTTGCAGCCGTAGTGAAGCGCCGTCTGCCCGACTTTCATCCCCATCGTGACCCAGCTGGCCTGGATATTCGGGATGTTGTCGATCACGGTACGGGCGAAGGCCGTCGTGCGGAGGTACTCCACCGCATCGGTCTTCGGCATGTGCGACATCGTCGGCGTGTTCTCCGGCTGCAACGGCCAGCAGATGAAGGCCGTGAAGCCGTTGGTGCGCCGCTGGACCTCCTTGAGCCGCAGCAGGTGCTCGATGCGCTCGGCGTTCGTTTCGCCGATGCCGTACATCATGGTGCAGGAGGTCTTGAGTCCTTCGCCGTGCGCGATCTCCATGACCTCGAGCCAACGATCTGCGCCCGCCTTCTTCTTCGCGACTTGGTCGCGCACGCGCTGCACGAGGATCTCGCCGCCGCCACCGGGGATGGAGTCGAGGCCGGCCTTCACGAGTTCCTGGATCCCCGTACGCGCATCCATCTTGTACAGCGTCGCCCAGAAGTCCACTTCGCTCGGGCTGAAGCCGTGCACGTGGATCGGGTGATTGCGCTTGATGTACTTGAGCAGTTCGAGATACCACTCGAACGGGATGTACGGGTTGTGGCCGCCCTGAATGAGAATCTGCACCCCACCGAGCGCCTTCACCTCGTCGATCTTGGCGCCGATCTGCTCGTAGCTGAGCGTCCAGCCCTCGCCGTCCTTGGGCCGCCGATAGAACGCACAGAAGCCGCAGTCGGCCACGCAGACGTTCGTATAGTTGATGTTACGATCGACGATATACGTGACCACGGGATCCGGGTGCAGCTTGCGACGCATGGCGTCGGCCGCGGCACCGAGTTCCAGCAGCGGAGTCTTTTCGTAGTAGGCGAGGAGGTCGGAGGCTTCAGACATTGAACTGCGGATGGAGGGAGAAGGACGGAGGATGCACGCCAAGCACGAGTGCCGACATCCTCTACTCAAACTAACCCGCTGCCTTCCTAGCGCGTTCCGCCGCGGACTGCTGGGAGGAACGCCAGCTTCCCCTTCGGCACACGGCCCGCCAGGGCGAGGCGGCGAAGGAACTCGGTCAGGCCCTCGAGATCGGGAAGATTCAACCGCCAGTCAAGATTGTTGAAATACTGGCGGCACTCCGCCTGTGAGACCCCCGTGGCGCGTGCGGCCTGCGCGGCGAGTTCATCCAGATGCGCGAGGCCCCAGTCGCGCGACGTGATCAGCGCGCCGTGCACCTTGAGGGCCTGGGCAACGGGAGTCGTGCGCTGCGCCACCCAGACGGCAAAGACGAACGGCAGCCCGGTCCACGCCTTCCATTCCGCGCCGAGATCGTAGATGTAGGGGTACCGTCGACCATGCCCTTCGGCCACGGGATGCCCCGCGCTCTGTAACATCAACGCGGCGTCGCCGATCACGAGACGCGCGACGACATCCTGCGAACTGCTGCTCACCAACGCCTCACGCTCGGCGTCCCCCGGAATGAACTGCGGTGCGGCATGCCACACGTGCTCGAAGAGCAACTCCAGCAGGTGCACGGAGGTCATTGAGGACCGGCTCACGAGGACGGGCTGCCCCGTGAGCTCCTCCGCCGGACGATTCGAGAAGAGCATCACGCTGCGCACAGGGCCATCGCAGGAGATCGCGAGGTCGGGGAGCAGCAGATAGCGCTCCCAATCGCGCGCATATTCAACGGCCGAGACGACGCTCACATCCAGCGTCCCCTCGGCCATCATGCGATTCAGGGCGGTGGGCACCCCATCAACCAGCGTGGCATCGAGCGGGACCACCCCACGATCAACCCCTCCGTAGACCGGGAAGCAGTTGATATAGGGGATCCGCCCGACTCTCATGACACGGACGCAGTGACGGCAGATGACGACAACTCGGCGCCAGTCAGGCTGCCGTCGAGCTTCCCGTCGAGCGTGCCGTCGAGGGTGCCGTCGAGCGTGCCGTCGAACGTGCGGATGATATTGTAGAACGAGTCGCGTTCGGCGGGTACCTTCCCCGACCCACGGATCAAGCGCAGGAGATCGGGCAATGCCATCGCCTGCTGGGTCTGTGCGCCGACCGCGTGATAGATCTTCTCGCGGACGACCGTCCCCTCGAGATCATTCACGCCGTAATGCAAGGCGATCTGCGACAGCGCGGTGGAGACCATGATCCAATGACTCTTCACGTGGGTGAAGTTGTCGAGGAACAGACGGCCGACCGCGAGATTCTTGAGGTCATCCACGCCACTGGTGGCGATTCCCTGGCGCTTGAGCTTCTTGCCGAGCTCGTTGTCATCGGGGTGATACGCGAGCGGGATGTAGGCGAGAAACCCCCCCGTCTCGTCCTGCAGGTCGCGGAGCATCTGGAGGTGCTCCATGCGATCGGCGTACGTCTCGATGTGACCGTAGAGCATGGTGCAGTTCGTGCGGATGCCCAGCTCGTGCGCGGTGCGATGCACCCCGACGTAGTCCGCCGCGCCAAGCTTCTTGCGGGCGATCTCTTCGCGCACCGCCGCGCTGAAGGTCTCGGCGCCGCCACCGGGCATCGTGTCGAGGCCGGCTTCGCGTAACGCCGTCAGCACCTCGGCCCACGACAGCTTCTCGATGCGCGCGATGTGCGCGATCTCGACCGCCGTCAACGCCTTGATGTGCACGTTGGGGAGCTCGGCCTTCAGGGCGCGGAACATCGTCGTGTAATACTCGAGCCCGGCCTGCATATCGAGGCCGCCGACAATGTGGAACTCACGCGTCATGCCGTTGTTGCCCGATTTCGCCTCGGCCATCACCTGGTCCAATGTGTAGCGGTACGCCCCCGCTTCCTTCGGCAGGCGGGCGTACCCACAGAACACGCAGGTGGTGCGCAGCGTGCAGATGTTCGTCGGATTGATGTGCTGATTCGACGCGAAGGTGACCGTGTCACCGTTCTTGGCGCGGTTCACCGCGTCGGCGAGGGCACCGATCCCCGTGAGGTCGCGCGACGTGAACATCGCCACCCCGTCGGCCTGCGTGAGGCGCTGGCCCTTCGCCACGCGCTCCGCGATGTCACGCACCACTGGATCCGTGATGCGCGCGAACGGAATGTTCAGCGGCGCGGAGGGCATCGCGTCAGTCCGTGAGCCGTCGGAGCGCGATGCTGACGTTGTGCCCGCCGAATCCCGAGGAGTTGCTGAGCGCGGCGAACACCTCGCGCTTCACCGGGGTGTTCGGCGTGACGTCGAGATCGCACTCGGGGTCGGCCGTGGAAAGGTTGGTGGTCGGCGGGATGATGCTGTGCGTCATCGCCAGCGTCGTGAAGATCGCCTCGACGGCCCCGGCAGCGCCCAACATGTGCCCGGTCGCCGACTTGGTGGAGCTCACATTGAGCGCCGTTGCGTGCGCCCCGAACACCTTCTTGATCGCCCGGATCTCGTTCGGGTCGTTCAGCGGGGTCGACGTGCCGTGGGCGTTGACGTACTGGACGTCCTCCACCTGCAGGCCCCCGTCCTCCAGCGCCCGACGCATCGCGCGCTGCAGCCCCTCGTGGTCCTCGGGCTGCCCCGTGAGGTGATACGCGTCGCCGGTCGCGCCGTAGCCGACGATCTCCGCATAGATCCGCGCGCCGCGCTGCCGCGCGTGCTCAAGCTCCTCGAGGACGATCACACCGGCGCCTTCGCCGAGCACGAAGCCATCGCGCGTCGCGTCGAAGGGGCGCGACGCCGTCTCCGGGGATTCGTTGCGGGTGGAGAGCGCCTGCATGTTGCCGAAACCGCCGATGGACATCGGCGAGACCGCCGCCTCAGAGCCGCCGGCGATCATCACGTCGGCGTCACCGTACGCGATCATGCGAAAGGCATCACCGATCGCGTGCGCACTCGTCGCGCAGGCCGACTGCGTGGCGTAATTCGGCCCCTTCGCCTGGTAGCGCATGGAGACCACGCCGGCCGCAATGTCGCCGATGAACATCGGGACGAAGAACGGGGAGATGCGGTTCGGACCGGTCGTGAAATACGTGTGACACTGCTCCTCGAAGGTGGCGATCCCGCCGATCCCCGAGCCGATCACGACGCCGACGCGCTCCGGCACGTTCCCGACGCCGGGCGTCGTGAACCCCGCGTCGGTCATCGCCTGCACCGCCGCACCCATCGCATACTGCGTGTAGAGATCCGACCGCTTGATCTCCTTGCGGTCCATGTACAGCGCCGGGTCGAACCCCTTCACCTCCGCCGCGAACCGCACCTTGAAGGCGGCCGCGTCGAACTTGGTGATCGGGGCGCCGCCGGACTTACCCGCCAGCGACGCCGCCCACGTGGACGGCACGTCGTTCCCGATCGGAGTGATGCACCCCAAGCCAGTGACGACAACCCGGCGCTTCAGCGAACCCATTACTCGAGCTTGCTGTTCAGGTAGCCAACCGCGTCGCCCACGGTGCGAAGCTTCTCGGCGTCCTCGTCGGGAATGTCGATGTTGAACTCCTTCTCGAACTCCATCACCAGCTCGACGATGTCGAGCGAATCGGCACCGAGGTCCTCGATGAAGCTCGCGCCTTCCGTGAGCTTCTCGCGCTCGACCCCGAGCTCCTTCTCGATGATGTCCTTGATCTTCGCAGAATGGTCGGCCATGTGACTCGGAACTCCGTGGATGTGGGCCTACTACTCGAACTGGGAAATATACATCGGGGTTCCCTCCGTGACCTACTGGGCTGCCCGTCCAACACCCTGACGGAGCCTACGACATCACCATGCCGCCGTCGACCGTCAGGACCTGTCCGGTGATGTACCCGGCGTGCTCCGAGGCCAAGAAGGCCACCACGCCGGCGATGTCCTGCGGCGAGCCGAAGCGGTTGAGCGGGATCTGGGCCGACAGCGCCTGCACGGCCTCTGGCGTCATCGCGTCGGTCATGTCGGTCCGGATGAAGCCCGGCGCCACGACGTTACAGAGGATATTGCGGCTCGCGAGCTCCTTCGCCACGGACTTGCTGAGACCGATCAATCCAGCCTTGCTCGCGGCGTAGTTGGCCTGTCCGGCATTGCCGATCAGTCCAACGACCGAGGCGATGTTGATGATGCGCCCCCACCGCCGCTTCATCATGCCACGCTGGGCCGCGCGAATCGCGATGAACGCCGAGCGCAGATTCGTGTCGAGCACGGCATTCCAGTCTTCGTCCTTCATGCGCAGCATCAGGTTGTCCTTCGTGATGCCGGCGTTGTTCACAAGGATGTCGAGCTGGCCGAAGTCGGTCTCGACCGCAGTGATCAACGCCGTGATGGCGGCCGGGTCACGGATGTCGCACGCGAACCCGCGCGAGTCGCCACCGACCTGCGACGCCACTTCTGCCGCCTTCGCTGGGTCGCGCCCCACCACCGCGACCTTCGCGCCGCAGGCGACGAGCGTTTCGGCGATCGCACGGCCAATGCCACGCGTGGAGCCGGTCACGAGAGCGACCTTGCCAGTCAGATCGATACGCATGGAACGGAGAAGGCTGAAGGATGAAGGCCGAACGCGCGGAGCCGACTACGCCTTGAGCAGTGCTTCGACTTCCGGGACGGTGCCGCAGGTCACGCTGAGGCAGTCCGGCGCGAGGCGGCGCACCAGGGCGCTCAGCACGTGCCCCGTCCCCATCTCGACGAACGTGGTGCCAGGGAATCGCGCGGCCATGTTGCGGACGACCTCGACCCACCGCACGGGAGACGTGAGCTGCCGGATCAACAATGCCTTCGCCGTTCCCGCATCACCGATCGCCTCACCGGTCACATTGCTCCACACCGGGACCGAGGGATCGCGCCAACGCGCGGTCTCAAGCGCCGCCGTGAGTCCTGCGACCGCGGGCGCCATCAGCGGGCTGTGGAAGGCACCGCTCACCGGGAGCCGGACCACCTTCTTGGCGCCATACTGCCGGGCGAGCTCCATCGCGCGTTCGACCGCGGGCACCTCGCCAGAAATCACGACCTGCTCGAGGGTGTTGTAGTTCGCAGGTACGACGCCGCCCGTCGGACTGGCTTCCGTGCAGATCTCTTCGATCGTCCGTGTCGGATGCCCGAGAATCGCCGCCATCGCACCAGGAACCTGCTGGCCCGTCTCGAACATCAGCTGGCCCCGCGTGCGCACCAACTTGAGGGCGTCCTCCAGCGGCAACGCCCCCGCCGCATGGTACGCCGAGAACTCACCGAGCGAGTGCCCGGAGGCGCCCGTCACCCGCGCGCCGATGTGGTCCTTGACGATCGCCCACACGGCCGCCGAATGCGCCAAGAGCGCCGGTTGCGCGTTGTTCGTCTGCAGAAGCGCCTCGGCGGGGCCTTCAAAGCAGAGCGAGCTGAGCGACATGCCGAGCGCGGCATCCGCACGGTCGAACACGGCCTTGGCCTGCGGGAATGCGTCGGCCAGATCCTTGGCCATGCCTGGCTTCTGCGAGCCTTGCCCCGGGAAGAGGAGGATCATCAGAAGCGGACCACCATCGAACCCCAGGTGAATCCGGCGCCAAAGGCCACGAAGAGCACCGTCGTCCCGTCCTTGACGCGGCCCTGTGCCATCGCTTCACTGAGGGCGATAGGGATGGAGGCGGCCGAGGTGTTGCCGTAGCGATCGACGTTCACGAACACCTTCTCCATCGGGATGTTCGCGTGCTTCGCGGTCGCCTCGATAATGCGGATGTTCGCCTGATGCGGAATCATCACGTCGATGTCGAGGGCCGAGAGTTTCGCGCCATCGAGTGCACGATCGGCGGCATCGGCCATCGAGCGCACCGCATTCTTGAAGACCTCGCGCCCCGCCATCGAGAGCAGATGCGTTCCTTCGGCGAGAATCTCCGGCGTCATCGGCGCGTAGCCCGCACCCTTCTCGCGCTGCAGGAGATCGGCGAGCGTCCCGTCCGAGCGCATGTAGGCGGAGAGGATCCCGCGTCCCTTCGTGGACTTCTTCACGATCGTCGCACCGGAGCCGTCGCCGAAGAGCACGCAGGTGTTGCGATCCTTCCAGTTCACGATGCGGCTCAGCACTTCACCGCCGATCACGAGGATCGTCTCGTAGGTGCCGGTGGCGATCAGTCCCTCGGCCACCTGCATGCCGTAGAGCCAGCCCGAGCAGGCCGCGTCGATGTCGAAGGCGACGGCGCGCGAGGCACCGAGTGCGGCCTGCACTTCCACCGCCGTCGCGGGCAGGAGACGATCGGGGCTCGCGGTGCCAAGGATGATCGCATCGAGCTCGGAGGCCGTGACGCCAGCGGCGGCCATCGCCTCGCGCGCGGCCTGCGCCGACAGGCTCGTCAGCGACTCGCCTTCGCCGGCAATGAAGCGATTCCGGATGCCCGTGCGCTCGTGGATCCACTCATCCGTGGTGTCGATGCCGATCGACGCGAACTCGGAGTTGGGGAAGGCGCGCTTCGGGACCGCGTGCGCGGTCGCCGTCAGCATCGCGAATGGGCGCTTCATGCGGAGATGCTCTCGCC
>CAYUMN010000013.1:0-29525 GCA_964445835.1 uncultured Gemmatimonas sp. | reverse complement strand
CGAACGCCCCACCCACGCCCAGGGACGTTCGGCGATCGCGCGACTGGCATTGATCGGTCGTGCATCGTCCACGGTGCCGCTCAGCGCGCAATCCGACTCCTTGGAGATCACCTGGCTCTGCCAGAATCACTTGAGCTTTCGGAACCACGGGACTTCCGATCGTGAAGTGCGCCTGGATGATCGCTCAGGGCACATGCGACGGATCTCTGTTCGAGGCCGCGTGGCGGCCATGACTCGAAGGTGCGCGACTCTCGGACCGCTGACAAGCGAGTCGCCAGGTCACGCCACCCGCACCGTCCGCCGGCGCCCTTCCCACGCTTAACGCGCACCTAATCCCACTCCCTCGCGCCGGGGTATCCCCAGCGATACTCTGAAGGGTCCTCGCCCCGTTTCCCTCACCTCTGCCAGCCGACTCCGTATGCAGAAGTGGATGCGCCTGATCGTGGTGGCCTTCGTCTTCATCTCCCCAGGCATCACGCGCGCACTGTCCGCCCAGGAACTGCGCGGTACCGTGCGACTCGCCGAGTCCAACGAGCCAGCCACGGGCGTCATCATCGAAGCGCTGGATCCCGCGACGAACGCGCGCATTGCCTCCACGCTCACCGATACGCGCGGCTACTTCATCCTCAAGCTGACGGCGCCGCGCACCATCGCCGTGCGCGGGCTCCGCATCGGCCAACGCCCCACGGAGTTCGGCACCTTCACCCTCGCCGCCGGCGAAGTCCGCACGGAAGCATTCGCCCTCAGCGGCGCGGCAATCGCGCTCGAGCGGATCAGCGTGGTGGGTCGCAGCGTCTGCGGCCGCGCGCGCGCACAGGATGCGCGGGATGCGCGGGATGCGCGGGATGCGCGCAATGCGCAGGTCGTCACGCTGCTCGAAGAAGCGCGCAAGGCGATTCGCTCCACGCAATTGCAATCGACCGAGGGCGAGCTCTCCGCCGTCTGGACGCTGCGTTCGCAGCTCACCTCGCTGCAGGGACGACCACTCGAGGAGCCGACGGTCCAAGCCTTCAGCTCCGGAACGGGGCGCCCGTTCCGGAGTCTTCCACCGGGACTCCTCGCCGAGGTCGGATACCTCTCGATCGCCGATGACGGCTATTCGTTCTACGCGCCCGATGCCGAAGTGCTGCTCTCTGAATCGTTCGTCGAGACGCACTGCTTTCAAGCCGAACCCTGGACGAAGGACGCGCGCGATTGGGTCGGCATCGGATTCAAGCCGGCTGAGTCGCGCCCTGGCGTGGTGGGGATTCGGGGGACGCTCTGGTTGGATCGGCGCTCGGCGGAGTTGCAGTTGTTGGAGTTCGATTACGCGAATCTTCCGAATGTGCTGCGGACTTCGCGCGCGGGAGGGACGGTCGGGTTTCTGCGACTCGCGAGCGGAATCTGGCTCGTGAACGAATGGAGCATCCGCATGCCGCGCGTCGCCGAGGTGACGATTCCCTCGCGTGGCGCGGGACGCGGGCGCATTCAACAGCGCGTACAGCGGGTGAATGCACTCGCTGTCACTGGGGGCGACGTCCGCGAGATTCGACAAGGCGAGCGCGTGCTGTACGCGGCGGCGAACGCGGGGGACGTGGTGCCGGTGGTGATTGCACGAAGCGCGGCGGACATGGCGGAACTCTGCCCGAGTCCGCTTGGCGTACGCGAGGGGGTGATGTGGGGAGTGCTGCGCGATTCGCTCGGCGCACCGGTCGGCGCGCGCGCGCTGCGACTCGAATGGCGCGAAGATCTTCGCGTCCTTGGCGCCGATCAACGCGGCTGGACGCCGCGGCGTGCGCAGGTCACCACGGGAAGCGATGGGCAGTGGATGGTGTGCGGCGTCGCGCAGGGGGCAGTGGTGCAGTTGACGCCGATGGATGCGCTCGCGCGCGTTCCGATGGATTCGCTCGGCGTAGAGGTCGTGTTGCGCACCGCGGCACCCGCTGGCGTCGCGACGGGGACGGTGTTCGGACGGGTGGTGGATTCGCTGAGAGCTCCGGTTGTGCCAAGCGCAGAAGTCCGCGTACTCGGCGGCACGCAGCGGGCCGTGGCCGACGCCGAGGGTCGCTTTGCACTCGATGGCCTCCCTCCGGGCGTTCACGAACTGCTGGTGCTCGACGACGAGCTGCTGTTCCTGCGTGTCCCACTCCCCACGGCGCGCGTGCGCGTGGATGCTGATGGCAGCGCAGAGCCGGCGGTGCTGCGCACGCCCTCGCCGCGCGCGTTGTTCGCTGCAGCGTGCGGACGCGAGCCCTCCGCTGGCGAAGGGTTGCTGATCGGCGAGCTCCGCGATGTGGACGATATCACGCGCCGTGGGGTGACCGTGCGCGCGTCCTGGAGTCGCACGATCGTCTCAGCGAACAACATGGCCGAAGAACCGCGCAGCGTCGAGAGCGTGAGCGATTCGCTCGGCCGTTTCGTGCTCTGCGGTGTCCCGAGTGAAGGCGAAGTGAGCCAAGTAGGAAACGTCGCGACCTACGCGAGCGGAGAGTTCACGCTGACCGCTGGCGGCAACGGCCTAGCAAGCGGCGCTGTCACAACACGACTCGCGAACGCGCCCTTCCGCCGTCGCGACCTGGTGGTCGCCAGCGCACAGCAGGGACGCGCCATCTCGGGACTGGTGCGTGACGGACTCGGTCGCCCGGTGGCCGATGCGACGGTCTCGATCGCCGGCAGCGATTCCGTGCGCGTCCGCACCAACGCGGAGGGGCGATGGACGCTCGCCGGCGTACCGATGCGCTCGGCGCAGTTACAGGTGCGTGCGCTTCGGTACCTGCCGATGCTCATTGATCTCGATCCGGTCGACGGCAAGATCGAGGTCGCGGAGATTCGCTTGGAGAACGCGCCGCAGGTGATGGAGACGGTGAACGTCCGCGGCATCGCGACCTCCACGACCGCGGCGGGATTCGAGGAGCGCAAGCGCTCGTACGGCTTCGGGACCTTTCTCGATGAGTCGACGTTGCGCCAGCAAGCGGTGGTGACGGCCGAGTATGTGGCGTCGCGGACGCCGCGCGCGCGGGCGGGGAATGGCGAGCTCGCGCTGGAGCAGGCGGGGAGCGGATTTGCTGCGCTCACGACCTGCAAGCCGCGCTGGTTCGTGGATGGGGTGGACTTCGGCAAGCCGCCGGCAGATGAGGAGCGCTCCTTGCTGCTGCGTGCGGTGCGGATCGAGATCTACCGCGCCTCGCTGGCGCCGCCGCAGTTCAATGACTTCGATGGCTGCGGGGTGGTCGTGATCTGGACGCGGTGAGGACGCAGTGTCGTTCGGGAACGTCGTGCCGTATTTTCTATCGATGCACTCTCCCCTGACGTCGCTCCGCCTGCTCGCCCTCGCACTGGTTGCCGCCAGCTGCGTCCAGCCCAACCGCCTCGTGCGCTCGGACGCCGAGCGCGTGCTCGCGACGACCACGATTGATGCGCCGAATCCCGCCGAGCCCGGGCGGTATGCGGTGGGCACTTTCACTTATGGTAGCGGGACTGACAAGCGTCGGGCCGCCTTCCGCGATTCGGTCCTGGTACGCACGCGATCGGTGAATGGCACGCCATTCTTGAGAGGGATCGATGCGAAGGCCGCGAAGAAGCGCTGGAAGTATTGGGGCTTCAATGCGCGCGCGCTTCCGGTGAATGGGCGTGTCTGGTATCCGGTGGGGGAGGGCGAATTCCCACTCGTGCTGATCGTGCACGGCAATCATTCCATGAAAGATTACTCTGACCCGGGCTATGAGTATCTCGGCCGGCATTTCGCGAGTCGCGGCTACATCGCGGTCTCGGTGGACGAGAACTTTCTGAATGGCGGCATTCGCACGGAGAACGACGCCCGCGGGTGGATGCTGCTCAAGCATCTCGAGGCCTGGCGGCTGATTGCCACCGACAGCGCCTCGCCCGTGCGGGGCAGGGTCGATATGTCCCGTATTGCGTTGATGGGGCACTCGCGCGGTGGCGAAGCGGTCGCGGTGGCGGCGGGGTTCAATCAACTCGCGCACTTTCCTGACGACGCCCGGGTGCGCTTCGACTTCGGCTTCGACATTCGCACGATCATCGCGATTGCCCCAGTCGATGGACAATACCGGCCGGCGGATCGCCTTCCGCCGGTGCGCGGCGTGAACTATTTCGTCATCCACGGCTCGCACGATGCCGATGTGTCAGTCTTTTCGGGCCAACGCACCTTCCTGCGGGCCGATGTCACGGACTCTGGCGTGGTGAAGGCGGCGCTCTATGTGTATCGCGCGAATCATGGACAGTGGAACACCGTGTGGGGCGACAACGATGTGGGCGCTGCGGGCTGGCTGCTCAACAAGGAGTCGTTGCTCACCGGCGAGGAACAGCGTCGCATTGGGCTCGTCTTCTTCACGGGCTTTCTGGAGATGACGCTGCGCGGACAGCGCGCGTACGAGCCGATGTTCCGCGATTATCGCACGGTGGGGAGTTGGCTTCCGCCAACGATGTACGTCTCGAGCTATCGCGATGCCAACACGCGCGTGATCGCCGACTACGAAGAGGATGTGAACGTGGCGACGGGCACCGCGAGTGGCGTGCAGATCGCCGCGCAGGGGCTCGCGACCTGGCGCGAAGGCGCCATGAATGGTCGCGCCTGGGGGAACCCCTCGTTCGACTCACATGCCGCCGTGCTCGGCTGGACCGCACAAACGGACAGCACCGCCGACTCGCTCCGTGCCTGGTACGCCGTGCGGATTCCATCGGAGCGCGCCGCTTCGATCGGCCTTGATGCACGTTCGGCGCTGACCTTCGGAATCGTCGACCTCGGGCAGCGTCCCTCGTTGCTCAATCCGGCCGACACGGCCGCCCCGCCGGCTGCAGGGGCCGCGCTCGACCGCGCGACGACCGATAGCACGGGGCGCCGCGCGGCTTCGCGCCGGCGCGCCAGCAGCACGCCAAAGCCCGAACCGGACAGCGCCGATCGCCCGGCCGACTCCATCCGCGTAGACCTCACCGTGGCGCTCGAGCTCGCGGATGGGCGGGTGGCCAGCCTCCCGCTCTCGGCGGTGGCGGCGCTCCGGCCCCCGCTCACCGTCCGCCTCTATAAGTACAAGTTCGTGGAGAAGCGCATCACGGGGACGCCGCGCGACCACGAGTATGTGCTGCAACGGGTCGAGATTCCCTTCGCGCGTTTCGCCGCCATCCTCCCGGACTTCGACCCACAGCAGGTGAGGGGGATCCGTTTTCGGTTCGACCGGACCCCCGCGGGGACGATCCTGCTGGACGATGTCGGGTTCACCGTGCGTTAGGTTTCCCCAATATGCCTATGCGCGAGAAACTCGACCTCCTGGCCCAGCGCCGCGCCGAATCCGAACTCGGCGGCGGTGCAGCCCGACTCAAAGCCCAGCACGACAAGGGCAAGCTCTCCGCCCGCGAGCGCCTCGAGGTGCTCCTTGACGAAGGCTCCTTCGTCGAGATCGACCGCTTTGTTACCCATCGCTCCAGTGACTTCGGACTCGACGCCCAGCGCCCCTACGGCGACGGCGTCGTCGCCGGCTACGGGAAGATCGACGGCCGCATCGTCTATGTGTTCTCGCAGGACTTCACCGTCTTCGGCGGCTCGCTCTCCGAGGCGCATGCGGCCAAAGTCTGCAAGATCATGGACCTCGCCATGCAGAATGGCGCCCCGGGGATCGGCCTCAACGATTCCGGCGGTGCGCGCATCCAGGAAGGCGTCGTCTCCCTTGGTGGCTACGCGGAGATCTTCCTGCGCAACACCCTCGCCAGCGGCGTGGTCCCACAGATCAGCGCCATTCTTGGCCCCTGCGCCGGCGGGGCCGTGTACTCGCCCGCCATCACCGACTTCGTGTACATGGTGCGCGGCACCTCGTACATGTTCGTGACCGGGCCCAATGTGGTGAAGACGGTCACGCACGAAGACGTGACGATGGAGCAGCTCGGCGGCGCCGATGCCCATGGCAGTACGTCGGGGGTCTCGCACTTCACGGCCGCCACCGAACTCGAGTGCCTCGAGGGCATCCGGCAGTTGATGCGCTTCATTCCGTCCAACAATGTCGATGCCGCGCCGCGTGGCGCTGGTGCGGACCCGCGTGATCGCCGCGACGAAGCCCTGCTCGACATCATCCCCGATAATTCGAACAAACCCTACGACATCCTCGACATCATCAAGCGCGTGGTGGATGACGGCGATTTCCTCGAAGTGCACAAGGATTTCGCGCAGAATATCGTCTGCGCCTTTGCGCACCTTGGTGGGCACTCCGTTGGGATCGTGGCGAATCAGCCGGCGGTGCTCGCGGGGGTGCTCGACATTGACGCCAGCGTGAAAGCGGCACGCTTCATTCGCTTCTGCGATGCGTTCAACATTCCGGTCGTGACCTTCGAGGATGTGCCTGGCTTCCTCCCCGGCATGGCGCAGGAACATGGCGGCATCATTCGGCACGGCGCGAAACTGCTCTACGCCTACTGCGAAGCCACCGTGCCGAAGCTCACGGTGATCACGCGCAAGGCCTACGGCGGCGCCTACGACGTGATGAGCTCCAAGCACATTCGCGGCGATGTGAATCTGGCGTGGCCCACGGCAGAGATCGCGGTGATGGGCCCGAAGGGCGCGGTGGAGATCCTCTTCAAGAAGGAGATCGCCGAGGCCGCCGATCCGCAGGCGGCGATGGATGCGCGCGTGGCCGAGTACACGGACAAGTTCGCGAATCCCTATGTGGCGGCGGGGCGGGGATACGTGGATGACATCATTGATCCGCGCGACACGCGGCCGCGGTTGATCGACGCGCTCGACATGCTGCAGGGCAAGCGCCTGAAGAATCCGGCCAAGAAGCACGGATGCATTCCGCTGTGAGCACCCACAAGCTGAGGCCGCTGACCAAGGTCCTGATCGCCAATCGCGGTGAGATCGCGCTGCGCATCGTCCGCGCCTGTCGCGAGCTCGGCATTGCGTCGGTGGCGGTCTACTCCGATGCCGACGCCAACGCACCGCATGTGCGCGCCGCGGACGAAGCGGTGCACATTGGCCCCGCGCCGGCGAGTGAGAGCTACCTGCGCGGCGACCATCTTATAGAAGTGGCCAAGCGCGTCGGGGCCGATGCCGTGCATCCGGGCTACGGGTTCCTCTCTGAGCGCGAGTGGTTCGCGCGCGGAGTGCGTGACGCGGGGCTGATCTGGATCGGACCGCCCGCCGAAGCCATTGCCGCGATGGGCTCCAAGACGGCGGCCCGCACGCTCGCCATCAGCGCGGGCACTCCCGTGGTGCCAGGGACCACAGAAGCGCTGCGCGACGCCACCGAAGCCGAGACGCTCGCTGGGCAGTTCGGGTATCCCGTGCTGCTGAAGGCCGCCGCCGGTGGTGGCGGCAAGGGCATGCGGCTGGTGCGCGAAGCGAGTGAGGTCGCCAACGCGCTCGCCTCGGCGCAGCGCGAGGCCAAGAGTTCCTTTGGCGATGACGCGGTGTATATCGAGAAGTACATCGAAGGGCCGCGTCACGTGGAGATCCAAGTGCTCGCCGATATGCACGGCAACTGCATCGCACTCGGCGAACGTGAATGCTCCATTCAGCGTCGCCATCAGAAGATGATCGAGGAAGCGCCGAGTGTCGCGGTGTCACCGGCGCTCCGGAAACGGATGGGCGATGCCGCCGTCGCAGCCGCGAAGGCCGCGGGCTACCAGAGTGCCGGCACCTGCGAGTTTCTCTTGGCGAAGAACGGGGAGTTCTATTTCCTCGAGATGAACACGCGCATTCAGGTGGAGCATCCCGTCACGGAACTCGTGATGGGGATAGATCTCGTGCAGTGGCAGTTGCGCATCGCGCGCGGCGAGGAGTTGCCCTTCTTGGTGCCGCCGGAGCCGAATGGCTGGGCAATCGAGTGCCGCATCACGAGCGACGATCCGGCGAACGGGTTCCTGCCGAGCACGGGACGCATCACGCACCTGCAGTTGCCGGCGGGCCCAGGCGTGCGCTGGGATGGTGGCATCACCACGGGGAGTGTGGTGGGGCTCTCGTACGATCCCATGCTCGCCAAGCTGATCGTGCATGCGCCAACGCGCGAGCTGGCGATCGCGCGTATGGAGCGGGCGTTGCGCGAGTTGGTGATCGATGGAATCGAGACCTCACGCGAGTTCCATCTGCGAGTGATGGCCGATGCCGATTATCGCGCAGGGAACGTGACGATCCAGTGGTTGGAGCAGAAGCTTCCGCAGTTGCTCGCGCAGCAGCCGCCGGCGGAGACGACTCGCGCGGTGGCGATCGCGGCGGCGCTGTTGGCGGAGCGGGATCGTGCGGGGCGCGGAAGGACCAGCGCGCACGGCGCGAGTGGTGACGCGAGCGCCGCGCCCGGTGGCGACGCGGCGCGGCCCTCGGCGTGGGCTGCGCTCGCCCGTCGCGAGGGTCTGCGATGAGCGGCCATCGCGCCAAGGGGCGTCGGGGCACTCCTGGCGAGCGCGCAGCGAAGGGCCCATCGCCGAGCGCGCATCCGAGCGTACCACCAACGCGGATGACGCTGACCATTGAATCGCTCTCCGCCGGCGGCGACGGCGTCGCGCGCCACGATGGCTTGGTGGTCTTCACGCCGCGTGTCGCGCCGGGCGACGAAGTGACGGCCGACGTGTCGGTGAGTGGGCGTGTGGGGCACGGTACGTTGGTGCGTGTGGAGCGCGCGGGAGCGTCGCGCATCGAAGCACCCTGCGCGCATTACGCCTCACCCGACAAGTGCGGGGGCTGTCAGTGGCAGCAAGTGGAACTCGGCGCGCAGCGTGAGGCCAAGCGCGCCATGGTGCGCGATGCCTTCGCACGCATTGCGAAGCGCGAAGTCGCGCTGCCGGAGATCGTCGTGGGAGAGGGATGGCGGTATCGCCGCTCGCTCACGCTGGCGATTCGTCGCCGCGCCGATGGCCGCGTGTACGCCGGGCTCCGTGCGTACGATGATCCCGAAGCGGTGTTCGACCTCCACGACTGCCTCATCACGGCGCCTGAGGTTCTCGACGCGTGGCGTGCGATTCTCGCGGCGGCCGAGCATCTCCCCGAGGAGCCGCGGCTGCGCGGCACCGTGCGCGTGATCAATGCGCGCCCGCATTTCACGCTTGAGGGTGGCACCGCGTGGGAAGGAATCAACGACTTCCTTGATGCCGTGCCGAGCCTCGCGGCGATCTGGTGGCACGGGGAGGGGAAGCGTCGTCGCATCGTGGCGGATCGTCGTCCCTCGGGGGAGCCGGGTGGGAGCTTCGTGCAGGTGAATCCGGAGGTCGCGGCGCGACTGCAGGAGGCGCTCATCGCGCAGGCGATGGCGCATGCCCCGCGTACGGTGATCGATGGCTTCAGTGGCGCTGGCGATACAGCCGTTGCGCTCGCGGAGCGCGGGGTGCGTGTCGCCGCGGTCGAGCTCGATGAAGAGGCGACCGCGTATGCCGCAACGCGACTCCCGGCGGGATCGCGGGCGATCGCGGCGCGCGTGGAGGAGGCGATCGCCTCGCTACTGCCGGCGGATGTCGTGATTCTGAATCCGCCGCGCGCGGGAGTCGATGCACGCGTGACGGCGGCGCTGGTGGCGGCACTCGTGACGCCGCTCGCGAGTGGCGCCGAGCGGCCGAAGGCGATTCTCTATGTGAGTTGCGATCCCGCCACGCTGGCGCGCGATGTCGCGCGCCTCGACGGCTGGCGGGTGCACACGTTGCAATGCTTTGACATGTTCCCACAGACGGCGCACGTGGAAACGCTGTGCGAGCTACGCCCGGAGGGCGCGTGAAGTACATCGTAGAGCTTGCTGGAACACGGCACGAGGTCGACCTCACCGATGGCATCGCCACACTCGATGGCGCCTCCTCCTCCGCTCAGCTGCGCGAGGTGCAAGGCTCACCGGTGAGTATCGTGGCCGTCGATGGCGTGCAGCACCAGCTCGTGGCGCGTCGCGAGGGTCCCAAGGGGCACTATGTGCTCTGGATCGATGGCTGGCGCTTCGAGGTCGATGCCCTCAACGAGCGGGCGCAAGCGATCCGCGACCTGAGTGCGGCGGCGGCTGGCGCGTCGGGGCCGGCCCCGGTCGTGGCGCCGATGCCGGGGCTGATCGTGCGGCTCCATGTGCAGGTCGGCGATACCGTGACCGCGGGGCAGCCGATGGTGGTGATGGAGGCGATGAAGATGGAGAACGAACTCCGCGCGCCGGCGGCGGGGGTCGTGAAGGCGGTGCTGGCCCAGCCGGGCAAGGCGGTCGAGAAGGGGACGGTGTTGGTGGAGTTGGAGTAGGCTGGCGGTGATGTCGCGGTATCGCAGACCGCAGGACCGAGCTACCATCGAGCCGATGCGCACCTTTCGACAGGGCGTTCATTCAGGCCAAGCGTGACAAAGCACATCGTGACGCCACCCGTCACGTGAATCAAAAAGGCGTGATAGAATTGCGGGCCGGGCCGTTTGGCGATACGTTCGCGACGTGCTCCCCAACGCCCGTGCGCCCCTCATCGGCCGTCAGCGCGAAACCACTGCACTCACCGCCGCCCTTGAGGCCGCACGGAAGAGCCGCGGCAGCGTGCATATCCTCGCGGGCGAAAGCGGCATCGGAAAAACGCGCATCACGGAGGCCGTCGCCGAGCGCGCGGCAGAGAAGGGATTTCTCACCATCATCGGCCGCGCGTTTCCGGTCGAATCGGGCATTCCCTTCGCCCTCTTCGGTGACGGCTTCGTGCCGCTCCTCCGAGGAATGCCCCCGGCCACGCTACAGACGCTCTCTCGCGGTGGGATGACGGAGTTGGGCGTGCTCTTTCCGACGCTGCGATTGGAAGGCGCGGCGGCGCGTGGTGGTGATCCCTCGGACTTGCGCCCACGGGTCTTCGACGTCTTCGCGCAGTTGCTCTTCAGACTCGCGCAGAAGCAACCGATTCTCGTGGTCCTCGAGAATCTCCAGTGGGCCGATCCCTCCTCGCTGGATCTCTTTCATTTCATTGCACGCTCGTTGGGCACGCATCCGGTGATGGTGTTGGCGAGCTACAACGACGCCCAGCGAGAAGAGAATCGCAGTCTCCGGCTCGCCGAACAATCACTGAGCTCGCTTGGCGTGCTGACGCGGCACGTGATCCCACCGCTCACGCGTGACGAGACGAGCGAACTCGTGGGCGCGATCTTCGGTGAGAGCCGCGGCACGGTGGAGGAGTTCGCCGCGCGCGTGCACGCACGGACCCGTGGGAATGCGTTCTTCATCGAGGAGACGTTGAAGGCGCTGGTGGAGTCAGGGCGGTTGCGCCGAGAGGGCGATCGGTGGGTGGGCTGGTCCACTGAGCAGCTCGCACTCCCCGATAGCATTCGCGACGTGCTGTCGTTGCGCTACGAGCGGCTGAGCGAAGACGCGCAGGAAGTGGTCGCCCTCGCTGCGGTGATCGCGGTGCATGCACCACATCGCCTGCTGGAGCGACTCGCGGGGCTCGCCCCTGAGGCATTGCTGCGTGCCATCGATGAGCTTCGGCGCGACCGCATCGTTGAGGAGATCGATCTCGCCGAGGGGCCGGCGTATGTCTTCACGCACCCGATGATGCAGGACATGCTGTACTCGGAGCTCTCGCGTGCCCGCCGGCGCGGCCTGCACGCGAAGATCGCCGATGCCATGGACGCACTCTATGGTGAGTCCGCGATGGAGCATGCGGAAGAGATTGCGGTGCACTACGCGCGGGCAGACGACCCAGCGCAGGCGCCGCGTGCGATTCGCTACCTGACCGCCGCGGGGCGGAACGCCCTCGAGCGTGGAGCTGGCCGCGAAGCCGCGGAAACACTCGGCGCGGCGCTGCAGATCCTTGAGCGAGGTGGCGAACAGGAACGCATCGAAGAGGTCCTGGCGCTCCTCGGACGAGCCCGACACTGGCTGGGCGATTATCAAACGGCCACCGTGCTCTGGACGCGCGCGGTGGGGCTTGCCGAGGCGCGTGGTGCGCACGACTCCGTGGCGACACTCGAGCGTCGCATGGGCGTCGCGGCGTTGCGCCGCGGCGACTTTCGGGGGGCGCTCGCCCATCAGGAGCGTGGCCGCGCGGCCGCCGCCCTCGCGCACGATGAGGGCGCCGAGGCGAGCCTCCGGCTGGCGCGGAGTTCCGTCCTGATGGAACTCGGCAAGAGCGACGATGCCCAGCACGAAGCCGAGCTTGCGCTTGGCGTGGCCGAACGCCTCGGTGAACCACGGCTGCTGGGCCGCGTGCATGAGGCGTTGCAGAGTCTCGCCGTCTGGCGTGGCCCCGGGACCGACGTCCGCCGTCACGGCGCCCGCGCACTCGAGTATGCGCGCCGCGCTGGTGACTTGCGGACGGAGTGGCAGGTGGAGTGGACGTTCGCCCTCTATGCCGGATTGACCGGTGACTCCAGCGGGACGGCGACGCATCTCGTGGAGGCCACGCGTCTCGCCGATGAGGTCCGATCGCCGCTGCTCCGGATCTGGACGGCCGAGGTCGCGGTGGAGTATCGGTCGGGAATCGGCGAGTGGGATGAGGCCCTCGCGCTGGCGGATCGCACGATTGAGGAGGCGCGAGCTTTCGGGCAGCGGATGCTGCTGCCGCGCCTCTTGGTGTGGAGTGCGCTGATTCATTGCGGCCGCGGCAACTTTGAGGAGGCCAAGCGTCGGATTGACGAAGCGTGGGTGCTCTCGGGAGCGGACCGGCTCGAGGACCACGAAGCGGTCAACGTGCATACCGTGGTCCCGGCGCACGTGGGGCTCGCGTACTACCACATGTACCGGCGCGATTTCCGTGCCGCGCTGGAGATCGGCGAACGAGGCCTCGCGATCGCCGACAAGACCGGGTACGAGGTCTGGGCCGTCCACCGCCTGCTGCCACTCTTGGCGGAGGCCTCGCTCTGGGTGCGCGATTGGGATCGATCCGCGGCGTATGGCCACCGCATGCGCGATGCCGCGGACCGACTTGGCAACTCGCTGGCGCGCGCATGGTCCGACGCCTGCTTCGCGCTGGAACGCATGCTGCAAGGTGACCAGGCCGGCGCGCTCACGCAGCTACGTCAGGCCGCGGACGATCTCGATGCGATTCCCTTTGTGGAGCATGCGGCGCGACTCCGTCGGAAGTTCGCGGATGCCTTACTCGTGGCCGGGCGTCGTGATGAAGCGATGGTGGAGCTCCGGCGAATTCACGACGTGTTCTCGCGCCTTCGCGCGTCGCTCTCGTTGGATGATGTCCGTGAGAAACTGACCGAACTCGGCGTGCGTCCGCCGCCGCGTGTGTCGTCGGTGGGGGCCGGGATCGGCGCACTCACCGCCCGTGAGACGGAGATCGCCCGACTCGTGGCGGCTCGGAAGTCGAACAGGGAAGTGGGTGCCATCCTCGGCATCTCCGATCGCACGGTCGGCACCCACCTCAACAACGTCTATGCGAAGCTCGGCGTGGACTCCCGGGGTGCGCTCACCGATGTGATTCGAGAACTCGGCGTGTGACCGAGCACGAGCGCGCAGCGTTCGGCGAAATGCTCGCGGAGTGTCGCGGCGACGAGCGGCGCCATATCGGTCGGCGTCGGTAGTGTGCTGTCGAGCACGCGCCCGCCGCTGGCTTCAATGAGGCGCTGCAGCGACGCGGCGTCGTGCCCCGGAATCGGAAAGGCCGCCGTGTATGCCCGCAGGTGAAAGGTCGTGACCGCCATCGCGCCCCGGAGTTCTGCAATGACCGCCTCCGCCACGGCTGGTACGTCGCTGTGGGGATCGAGGAGCACCGGCGCGCCCGCAGCAAGGTGCACGCGTCCCAGCGCGATCTCGCCGCGCCAAGCGGCCGCGGCCCAGCGCAGGAGTCCCCCGAGGTGCATTGGCAGCCGTGGGGCGCCGCGCAGTTCCGCCGCAAAGCTCTGTTCTTCGGGGACGCGATCGTAGCTGATCGCGATCGGCAGCAGCGCCACGGGACGCCCCGTCGCCTTCAGACAGCGTAAGAGCCCGCGCTTCGGCGGGAGGAACTCGCGGGTGCGGCTCCGTGTCCCTTCCACAAAGAACTCGAGTGTCTCGTCGCTCGAGATGAGCGTCCGCACTCGTTCCGTGAGTTCGGGATCTTCCTTTCCGTGGCCGCGGCGTAAGTAGAACGCGTGCATGGCCCGCAGGAGCCGACCCAGCAGCGGAATGCGTCCGAACTCCATCGTCGCGGCGATGTGTGGAATGGGAATACCGAGATCGGGACGGGCGAAGGCGAGGTACGAGCAGAGTACGAAGTCGAGGTAACTGCGATGACTGGGCACCAGCACCACCGCAGCGCCGTCCGGCACGGCGACCCGCGCCCGCGCGAACGACACCAGGTCGATACTGACACGATCGGTCGTGCGACGCAGTGCCTTCGTGACCAGCCACGCCCCGCTGCGGACCCAGAAGTTGCCGCGCGGCTGGCCGAGGATCCACCGCAGGTCGCCGTCGTGACCCACATGCCGCGCGCCGGCCAGCGTCCACTCCTGCTCGTTCTGCTTCAGGACATGGCGATAGAGTCCGCGGCAGATCGTGCGGATGTATCCAAGCCCGAGCCGCGAGGGGGCGAGCGGCATCGAGGATCGGAAGTCGAAGCTTCGCGTGGTGAAGTAGGGAAAGACGCTGTTGAGCTGCTCCAACTTTGACGCCAGCTTGCGCAACTGCCTCCGCGCATCGGTGCCGCGGAGTGCGCCAATCGCCATGGGCAGTTGGTGGAACCAGAGGTCTGCCACGCGAAAGCGCAGGCCGGATGTGCCGAGAAAACCACGGACCGGACGTCGGGCCACGGGATGCAGCGCGAACCAGTCGATGACGGTCTTCCAGCATTCGCTCATCGTCGATGCGCCGGCGAGGCCGGCCACCGCATGCCGAATGCGCGGTCCCCCGCGGTCGTGCAGCGCGGCTTGCACGAGTCGTGAGGTCACCTCGTCCACGGGCACGACGTCCAGCCGCGCGTTGGGATCACCGACAATCGCGCGGAGGTGGCCGAGTCCGAGCAGTGTGGCGAAGGCGCCGAATCCCGCCAGACTATCGATCCACCCAGGGAAGGGGAACTGCCGACTCGCGGCAATGATGCTCGGGCGCACGATGCTCAGCGGCACGGCGCCGTGGCGCTGCACCAGTAAATGCTCGGCGAGACATTTCGTGAGCGTGTACGTATTCGGATGCCCGGAGCGGGCGAGAATCGCGTCGTCGCGCAGGCGGCCGGTGCGGATGGCGTCGAGTAGCGCGTCGGCGGGCATCGGGAGTGGGACCAGTTCTTCCCGAATCGGACCGCCATCCGTGCGATGTGGCGTGACGTACGCAGTGGAGACATACACAAAGCGGCGAAGCCGCGGGCAGGCGCGCGCCGTTTCGAGCAGATGCAACGTGGCATCGATGTTCGCCGCCACGGCCTCGACGGCCGGGAGATCGAAGGCAATGGACGCGGCCGAGTGCACGACGTGCGTCACGGCGGAGAGCGCGGCGTGAGAGGCGAGGCCGAGGTCCGGACGCGCCAGATCTCCCTCGAGGACCGTCACGTACTCCGTCCAACCGGGGGGCAGCGTGGCGAAGCAGGCGGCGGGCACAACGTCGTCACGAAAGCGATCCGCCGCTGTTTGTGCCTTGCGCGGCCGAATCAGCAGGAGGACGCGTTGCACGCGAAGTTCGGCGCGGCGGCGAATCAACTCTTCCAACATCACCTTGCCGAGAAATCCGGTGGCGCCAGTCAGGAACCATGTGGTCGCGGCGGGGCGCATTTATTGATTCCCCGCGCCGAGGATGTTCTGTGGGTCGATCGCCCGTTTGACCGCGGCGGTCCAGGCGCGAGCCGCTGGGGAGAGGGTGCGCGGGAGGAAGTCGGCGCGGATCTTCCCGATGCCGTGATGGTGGGAGAGCGAGCCGCCGCAGGAGAGAATCTCGTCGCGCGCCGCGTGCTCAATTCCGGAATAGGCCGCGAGCGGATCGGCCACGCCCTCCGCGCTGAAGCCGAGGTAGAAGTAGACCGCGACGCCGGTGTGATACAACTGCGTGATGCGACAGGTGACGAATGGGCGCCCGGGAAGCCCCCGACCCGCATGTTCCGTCATGACGCGATGCTTCACGCGGTCGCAGAGCGCGAGGGCGTCGCTCCAGCTGACCGAGGTCTCGAACGACTCACCGAGTACCCCGAGCTGCATCACGAAGTCGCGGATGTACGCGATGCCGAAGGTGAGTTCGTAGCCCTTCTTGCCATTCTCGGCCCCGGCCCGCATCCCGCCAAGCGCACGGCGCAGGCGTCGCACCGTGGCCTCCTGGCGCGCGACTTCGTCCCGCGATCCTTCGAAGACCAACGTGCACGCGACCATCTGCTTCGCGTCGAAGCCCTTCACCCCCGTGACGACGAACCGCTCCACCGCGCGCTTCAACTTCGCGAGGCCTTCGACGGCGGGCTTGAGTGTCTGACTGAGTTGGAACTGCAGATTGTCCACAAGGCGCACGCTCGCCGGCACCGCGCCCGAGCGCGAAAGCTGCCGTAGAAACTCGAAACCGATCTCAAAGGTCGGGAAGATGATGGCATCGTGGCGTTGGACTTCCGGCAGCGGAAAGACGCGCATCACGGCATGTGTGATGATGCCCAGCATGCCTTCGGACCCAAGCATCCATCGGCGTGCATCCACGCCGACGGACTCGCGTGGCACGACGACGTCGCGCGTGAGCGGACCGCTCGGCGTGATAGCGTGCACATCGAGCACGAGATCCTCGATGTTGCCGTAGCGGTTCTTCTTCATGCCGCTGGCGTGCGTGGCGATCCATCCGCCGAGCGTGGAGAACTCGACGCTGTCGGGTTCGTGCCCGAGGGTGAGTCCGAGCTCGGCCAGTTGGGTCTGGATATGGCGGCCGACGGCGCCCGCTTCGATGCAGGCGGTCTGATTGGCGCGATCGACCCATCGGATGCGGTTCAAACGACGGAGATCGACCGAGGCAATCGGGCGTGGCTCCGCGTCGGGGCAGCGCAGCGCATCGGTGACGTTCGTACCGCCGCCGTAGGGAATCAGGCACACATCGTGCACGCGGGCGGCATCCATGAGCGCTTGGACTTGGTGCTCGTCGCCGGGGAAGCACACCACATCGGGCACGCGGGCAATCGTGTCGTGCTTCAAGCGGTACATCTCTTCGAGTGTCTGGCCATGTCCATGGCGAAGGCGAACCAGGGGTTCTTGCGTGACATGTGCGCTGCCGAGGGCGCCCGCGGCGGCCTCGACGAAGGCGGCGCAGGCGCGCGGCGCCGGCACCGGAGGTGGGAAGTGCGAGGGTCGCAGGTGCTCGCGAGGGAGTTGGACCTGCATGACCTCCTCGACCCAGGGAAGGAGCGTCGGCAGCTCGGAACCGCTCAGCGCGTAGCGCGCGCCGGTGAGCGTCACGCTGCCGTTCGGCAGGAGCACGAAGCGGGTATCGGCGAACCCCCACACGTCTGGAGCCAGGGCATCGGCCTCGAGGTCAGTTGGGGCGGCAGGGGTGATCAAGGCATCAACGCGGCGACCGGACATGATGTGAACCTCAGTGCAGGGTGGCGCGAGGAGGATGCCGCTTTGACCGCGTCGGTTCTACCCGTCATCCAACGTAGCGCGGCGCGGCGCGTGACGTAGGCCGATCGGCCGTGCGAACGGGGTTCAGCGCCGGCTGCCGCTGGTCTGGCGCGTGCCAGGTGGTTGCGCGGCACGCACATAGCCTTTCGTGGTGCGATAGGGGCGCAGTTGCCAGCTGGCGTCATCCCAGAACGCGAAGGCAGGATTCGAGAGGCCCGCGTGCTCGTGCATGGCACCATACAGGGCCGGGTCGTCCCGGTCGAAGGGGTCGCGGACGCCGAATGCCTTGAGCACGACGCGGTCGCGGACTTCTGGCGGAAAGATGTGCGTCGCGACGACGAGATTGGACCACTTACCCGACACCCGGTCGAGCGGCGTGTCCGGCGCCGCGAGATAGTCGTCCACCCACTGGAGCAGGCTGCCGCGCGGCACCAGATCGAGCATCCCCGGCTGCCATTCTCCGGCGTCGGCGTACGGGTGCAGCATGCCGTGGTAGTACAGCGTGGTCGGATGGCGCTGGAGAAAGCGCACCACGCCAGTCTCCAGATCGGCAAGGGTCGTGGCCGCTGCGAGGTAGACGATGCGTGCCACGGGGAGCTCTGGGAAATGCGCGAGCAGCTCGTCAATGACGATGGTGCCCATGCTGTGTCCGGCGAGAATGAACACGCGCCTGCGGCGCCGCTCGATCGGGACGCTATCGGCCCCCTGCGCGCGGCTCATGGATTGCAGGGAATCCATGAGGGCGTACGCGGCGCCACGCGGCGGGTGGTAGTCCGGGTCAAATGAAGCGGGCAACCCGACGTCGGTCCGCGAGTGGACCATCGTCCCGACGCGACGGCGCATCTCGCTCCACGCCCCCGGGCCGAACCCGTCAAGGACGGGGCCGAGGAGGAGCTTGGGGACGGCGGTAACGACGCCAATGGCCACTCGCGCCGTGCCCTCGGTCCAACCAAGGTCGTGGGTGCCGATTCCGATGGCGAGGGGGGCGCGCGCGCTGTCGAGCGGCGGCCGTGCGGAAAGCAGGGCTTGCTCGTACTCCGACTGCGCGCGCCGCGCCTGATCCACGCCGGGAATCGGACAAAAGCGACTTCCCGCGAGCCGTCCTTGGGTGTCCCCACGATGCATGCCACCGAGGACGCGACAGTAGCCGGCGGTCTGGTGCAGCACGCTCAGTGGCGCGCGGCTCACGGCGCGGCCGAGCGATCCGGCAATCATGAATGGCGCGGAGAGCGTGCCGCGGACCGGACCCCAGTCCTGGCCCTGGCGAATCCGAAAGAGATGCCACCAGAGACTCGATCCGCCGCTGGAGTTCCAGTTGATGAAAATCGGGTAGTACCCAGCGGAGTCGATGGCCGCGCCCCGCTGCGCGACGCGCGCATAGCCCTTTTCATAGGACACGCGCCCGCCATGGACGTAGAGAAGAATCGTGTCGAGCGGGCTCGATCGCACCGCATCGAGCAGGCGCGATAACTGCCGCGCGCCGGCGCGTTCGCTGAGTCGCCCCCCGACCACGACCCCGCGGTGCCCGATCTCCTCGGGCTCGAGGGCCTCGCGCAGGCGTCCATCTGCATGCACGAAGATGGCGTGGTCGATCACCCGATACTCGGGGCGCGTCTCCTGCGCCTCAAGCACGGTGGCGAGGGCGATCAACACGGCGACGTGGGGCAGGGCGGGACGGTGCATCGGAGTGCTCGGGGTCGAGGTGGGGACCGATCTCCGCCACGATGGCCCCCCGCGCGCGACCATCCCATCGGTCTTGTGACGCAGTGTGCCGCGCCCACCGCCGCTCCCACCTCCGCGAGATGACGTAGACGACCCGCCAGAACGACGTGCGGGTGTCCGGCAGCGCCCGCGCACCGAGCTCTCGGTCTGGCCCGAGTCGGACGATACAACTTTATATAGATATGCGTGCCGACTCCGACCTTCCTCGTCTGATCAGCGCGTTCGAGCCCACGCGGGTCGACCTCGGGGTACGCCACTTCCTCTCGAAACCCTACGCGGCGGATCTGCTGCTGCAGACCCTGCGGCAGGTCATTGAAGGGCGCGTCGCGTACGTCGATGAGGCTGCCCGCTGCGCGGCGATGTCAAAAACGCGCCCGGACCGTGCCGCCGTTCCGGCGCGCATTCCCCGCCGCGCATAGATTGCCGTTGTCTTCTACCTCTCGTCAGCATGCCCGCCCTCCCATCATTACCTCCTCAGCTGTCGTGTAAGGCCTGCCGAGACGGCGCTGGACTGTCCTTCAGTATCGACATGGCCTTCCAGCCGATCGTGGACCTTGAGTCCCAGACGATCTTTGCTCACGAGGCGCTCGTGCGGGGACCGCAGGGCGAGTCGGCGGCGAGCATCTTGGCGCAGGTCACGGACGAGAACCGCTATCAGTTCGATCAGTCGGCGCGCGTGTGTGCTATCACCGCGGCGTCGGCGCTCGGCATGACCGTTCCGGTCTCGATCAACTTCCTGCCCAATGCGGTGTATCGGCCCGAAACCTGCATCCGGGTGACGCTCGAGGCCGCTACCGAGCTCGGGTTTCCCACGTCGCAGATCATCTTCGAGGTGAATGAAGCGGAGCCGGTCGGGGATCGCGCCCACCTGCAGGGGATTTTCGCCGAGTACAAGCGGCAGGGCTTCAAGACCGCGATCGACGACTTCGGGGCGGGCTACGCTGGCCTCTCGCTCCTCGCGGATTTCGAGCCCGATCTGATCAAGCTCGACATGGCGCTGATTCGGAACATCGACCAAGATCGGACGCGGCGCGCCATTATCTCGGGGACGCTGCAGACGTGTCGCGACCTGGGCATCACCGTGATCGCCGAAGGGGTGGAAAGCGACGAGGAGGTCGCGGTCCTCCGGGGGATGGGGATTTCGCTGTTCCAAGGCTACCGGTTCGCGAGACCGCTGTTCCGTGGGCTCGCGGAGCCCACTTGGTGAGCGACGAGGACCGCCGGGTGCGCAAATAACGCGTCCCCCGTCAAGCCGTAGTTCCTTCGTGCAATGGGTACCTCCTCGCGTACGCACTAGATATCCCGTATCGCCCCATCCACCCGCCGAGCGCAGTGGACGCCCATTCTCTGGCGTCGCAACGCCGCCACCATACGCGGTCACACCGGATGCCGGCGATATGGAGATCAGATGGCGACCGCACGAGCGTCCCACCGCCCACCGCCCCGCCCGCCGCGCCGCCCGCGGGGAGCGACCTCACGCAAAGTCCTGACGGGCATCGCCGGATTTGACGAAATCAGCGGCGGCGGCATTCCGCGCGCGCGCACGACGCTGATCGTCGGCGGTGCCGGTTGCGGCAAGACCGTCTTCGCGCTGCAGACGCTCGTGAACCACGCCTCGCAATCCGGCGAGGCCGCCATCTTTGTGGCCTTCGAGGAGGAGCCGCAACAGATCATTGCCAACGCGTCGGAGTTCGGGTGGGACTTGCCGCGTCTCATTCGGCGCAAAGTGTTCTTTCTCGACGCGCAACTCTCGCCCGACATCGTCCAAGTCGGCGACTTCGACTTGATCGGCATGTTGGAACGCCTTCGGCGCAAGGCGATCGAACTGCGCGCCACGGTCATCGTGTTCGACGGGATCGATGTGCTCCTTACCTTGCTCGACAATCCCGCCGCCGCGCGCCGGGAGCTCTACCGGATCCGCGATTGGCTCAGCACGAACGGTCTCACCTGCATCATCACGCAGAAGTCGACGGGCGTCGGGCGGACCCGTCCACTCGGCGTCCTGCAGTTCATGGTGGATTGCGTGGTCGTGCTGGACCAACAGGTCGAGAGTGGTTCGACGTTCCGCTCCTTGCGCATCATGAAGTTCAGGGGGTCAGGCTTCAAGGGTGATGAGTTCCCGATCGAGGTGATGTCGAAGGGCATGGTGCTCACCGACCGCGGCCCAATGGAGCTGTCGTCGGTGGTGAGCACCGAACGGGTGCCCACGGGCCTGCCGCGGCTCGACGAGATGCTGCAGGGCGGGTATCAGCGGGGAAGTAACGTGGTGATCTCCGGCGCTCCCGGTACCGCGAAGTCCACGCTGGCCGCGCTGTTCGCCGTTGCGGCCTGCGCGCGCGGCGAGCGAACGCTCTACGTGAGCTTCAACGAGGGGACGCCGCAGTTGGTGCGGAACCTTCGCTCGGTCAACGTGCGCCTCACCCCGCACATCCGGTCGGGAATCCTCACGATGCATTCCGTTCGGACCAGCGGACCGAACATCGCCGAACAGTTCAATCAGCTGCGTGCGAAAGTGCTCGAAGTCACCCCTCGCTGCGTGATCATCGACCCGCTGTCGGCGCTCTCGACCAAAACGGCGCATCTCGCGTCAGCCGATGCCACTTCGCAGTTCCTGGATTTCCTCAAGACGTCGCACATCACTGCCGTCAGCGCGTCGGTGTCGCATCGCCTCAGCGGCGACGACTCCACCTCGACGGCGATTTCGACGATCGCCGATACGTGGATCCATCTCACGAATCTGGTGGAGGACGGGGAACGCATCCGGACGCTCAGCATCGTGAAGTCGCGCGGCACGGGCCATTCGAATCAGGTCCGCGAGCTCAAGCTGGCGGATAGCGGCGTGACACTCGCCGACGTGTTCACCGCGCGCGGCGCCGTGCTTATGGGGGCCGCCCGATGGGAGTCGGAACGCGCCGACGCCGACACGGATATGCATGCGCATCTTGCGGCGACACGAGAGCGCATTGCGCTGCAGATCGAACAGCGGGCGGCCACAGCGCGCCTGCTCGCGATCAAGGCGGAGCTGGAAGAGCGGAGTGCCGAGCGGAGTGCCGAGCGGGAGCTGATGGGGAGTACGGTGGATGCGGCTGCCGACTTGCCGCCCACGCCGCGGCCCGCGACACGCCGCAGCCGCCGCCGCGCGTAGGCAAAGGATGCGCAAGCGATCCGCCGTGCGATCACCCCCCGCGAAGGCGAGCCCAGCCACGTCGCGACTCCGCCTGCGCCTGTACGTGGCCGGCGGAGCCCCCAACTCGCTGGCGGCGACTGCAAATCTGACGGTGCTCTTGGACACGCACTACGCGGGCGCCTACACGCTCGAGGTCGTGGACGTCCTCACGAGTCCGGAAAAGGCAGTGCGGGACGGCGTGTTGGTCACCCCGACGCTCATGAAGCTGGCCCCGAATCCGATCCAACGACTGGTGGGCAACCTCAGCGACAGCGCGCGTCTGCTTCTTCTACTTGGTCGCCCATGAAACCCCCATTGCGACAGAGCCCGAGCGCCCTCGCGCAACGGCTGTCCGAATCGGAAGCCACCATTCAGGCACTCCTCGCAGGACAGATTGACGCCGTACTCGATACCAGCACCGGCACTCCCGTGCTGCTGGCCAAGGCCCAAGCGGCCTTGAGGCGGAGCGAGGAACAACTGCAGGCGCAAGCAATCATCGCCCGAGAGGCGGCGGACCGCACCCAATACGCCCTCACGTCCGCGCGTATGGGCATCGTAGAGCTCGACCTCGTGGCCGACCGCTTCAGTTGGTCGCCCACCACCGCGGCGTTGCACGGGCTCAGGCCAGACCAAGCGCCGACGACCCGGGAGGCCTACCTGTCGCTTATTCACCGCGAGGATCGCCAATCGGTCGAATCGGCGATCGCGCGGACGATTGCGGACGGCCAGGACCATTCCACGGACTTCCGCGTGGTGTGGCCGGACGGGAGCGCGCACTGGATGTCCGGACGTGGACGGGTGATTCGCAGCGCCGATGGGACGCCGTTGCGCATCGTGGGCGTCACGATGGACATCAGCGAGGTCCGCACGCTTCAAGCGCAACTCAGTCAGTCGCAGAAGATGGAGGCGATTGGGCAGCTGGCTGGCGGGATCGCTCATGACTTCAACAATCTGCTGACGGTCATTCTGAGCTACTCGGAGCTGTTGATCCCGTCGCTCGCGCCATCGGATGTGCGACGTGACGATCTCATGGAGATTCGCCGCGCGGCCGAGGCGGCCGCCGCCATGACTCGGCAACTGCTCGCGTTCAGCCGACAGGAGTCCGCCGACCCGAAAGTGCTCGCGATGGACGCCGTCATCGCCGCGGGTGGCAAGATGCTCCACCGGCTCATCCGCGAGAATGTGACGCTGGTCATGTCCTTGGCTCCCGATACCGGCCGCGTCCGTTGCGTGGCGAGCCAGATGGAGCAGGTGCTGATGAACCTGGCGGTCAATGCGCAGCAGGCGATGCCGCGTGGCGGATCGCTGACGATCTCCACGGAGAACGTCACGTTGGTCGAGGATGACTCCAGTCAATTCCTGCCGCTGGCCGCCGGGCGTTACGTCGCGCTGCGCGTCACGGACACCGGAAAGGGAATGGACGACGCGACCAAGTCGCATATCTTTGAGCCCTTTTTCACGACCAAGGGTGTTGGCGAGGGCACCGGGCTCGGCCTCGCGACGGTGTACGGCATCGTGAAGCAGAGCCACGGCGGCATTCTCGTGGAGTCTGCGGTTGGCAGCGGAACCACCTTCAGCGTGCTTCTCCCGCGGGTGGACGACGCGCTGCACGCCACGGTGGTCGCCGATCAGGTGCCGCGCGTAGGGACCGGAACGGTGCTACTCGTTGAGGACGACCCGGCGGTCCGGCAGATCGTGCTTCGCACTTTGCAGCACTATGGCTATCAGGTCCTCGAGGCTTCGGATGGCGCCGCCGCACGAGTGATCGCTCTTGAGCATCAGGGACCAATCGAGTTACTGATGACGGACGTGATCATGCCCGGCGTGGGTGGGCGCGAGGTGGCCGAGATGGTGCGGGAGTTGCGCCCAGAGACCAAGGTGTTGTTCGTGTCCGGGTATACCGACGATGCCGGTCTGCGCACTTGGGTCGCCGCCACCAAGCTGGATTTTCTCGAAAAACCATTCACCCCCGATGCCCTCATCCGGAAAGTGCAGGCAGTGCTTGCGTCGCAGCCGGTGCCACTCGCGGCTGCAGTGCAGACGGAAGCCGGCTCAGATCGCCAACGTGTGATGGACCAGATGTCCGTCGTGGTGTACTCGCTCGACGCCTCCGACTGCATCGTTGGCGTCAACGAGGCGTGGGTGGCCTCAGCGGAGCTGAACGATGGGGCGGCGGTGCTCCCGCCGGGAATCATCGGCCGCTCGCTGTGGGAGTGTATCGTCGATTCCCCGACGAAGGCCGTGTACCGCGGACTGCTCGCGCGCGTGCGTGAACGCGGCGAGCCCGTGCGGTTCGAGTTCCGCTGCGATACGCCGGCTCGGCGCCGCTTACTCGAAATGCGGATCGCCTGGACCCCCTCCGCCGCAGGGCCAGTGGTGAGCTTCACGACGCGCCCCGTGCGCGTCGAGTCAAGAGCGTCGATGGCACTGCTCGATACCGGCACGCCGCGCTCGAGCGAGGTGCTGGTCATGTGCGGGTGGTGCAAGCGCATCTCCGATGGCCGTGGCAACTGGGAGGAGGTCGAGGTCGCGGTCGAGCGCCTGCAACTCGTTGGACGACCGATTCTTCCCGCGATCAGCCACGGGATGTGTGAGGACTGCCGGCACACAATGACGGCGCTCATGGCGGGTGATACGCCGCCGGGGACTGAGGCCACGCTCGGGGCATGGACGGCGAGTACAGTGACGCCGTGAAACGGTGCGGCTTGTGCGCTACCGCCCCAGCCACCACGCCAGCTTCACCAGGAACACGTTGCGCGCCGGCTCGCCGAGCAACGTGCCCAACTGTCCACCCACGTTGAGATCCGCCGTGGGCTCAAAGGCATCACGCGTCTGTTGCCAGACGACGAACAGGGCTGAACCGGGCCGTAGCTCCCAGCGCAGGACGGCGTTGCCCCGCAACTCGCGCGCGGTGTAGTTCTGATCGCGGAAGGTGAAGCTCGCGGCCGGTCCGGCGCCGTCTGGATCGACCTGCACGTCGCCACCGCTGCGCGTGATGCTGCCCGCGTCGACGCCGTACTCCGCGAACGCGAAGCGTCGCGGCTGCAGGAACTCCTTGTACGCGTCGAACCGTCCGGACGAAACAAAGGGCTGCACGAAGAGTTGCAACGAGACGTACGGCGTGAAGGTCCAGTCCACGCGCGTGTTGAGCCGCGCTTCACGCTGTGTGACGTCCGCAAACACGTAGCGCCGTCCGAACGTGGCGACCGCCTGCGCGTCGTCGCGCGCCGTGATGTACTGGTCGACCAGCGAGTTGAAGGCGAACTCGGGTTCCACGCGCACGCGGATCGCCGAGGTGGGACGCCAGTCGACGTTCACGCCCACCTCGAGCATCCGTTGGCCGACGCGGTTCGTCTGGATGCTCACGCCCGCGCCGGCAATGAGCGGCTTGCGGGAGTCGGTCTCCATCTCGAGTTCGGCCCGCCGCGACGCGGGGCGCGCGGCCACAGGGCCGCCGCGCAGCAGCCGATCGTTGAAGTCACCCGACTCCACATTCGCTTCGAGCGACACGCCCCAGAAGTTGCGAAAGCGCAGCTCACTGAAGGTCGCGATGCGCCGCTCGAGATTGTCGCCCGCACCATTCCATGCGAACGTCGAGAATACGCCCACCGACCAGTTCTGGAAGCGCGCCGTTTGCGTCGGCTGCTGAAAGAATGTCCCGGTGCTCAACGAGCGCAGGTCGGAGCGCGTCTGGAACCCGATGTCGTTGGCATCGAAGCCCGCATCGAGTTGCTCGGCCGTCACCGACGCCCTCAGCCGTCCGCCAGACTTCGCCGCGGAGAGCGCGTAGTAGCCGCCGGCCAACGCCGTCCGCGCGGTATCGAGTTCGAGGTGGTCGGCGTCGGGACGCTGGAACGAGCGGTAGTTCGCTCGCTGCAGCCGCGTGATGGCTGCACGCGCACCACTCACGCGGCTCTGCGAGGCGACCCCTGAGAGCGTCCAGGTGCGGTCGTCCCACGCGTGCTCAAAGTCCACACCACCGACCATGGCGCGCTGCGGCAGGAGTGTGGCGACGGCGGAGTCGGCCAGGTCACGTTCTACCCAGGACCCGAAGCCGCCAATCGCGGTGTACCCGCCGCGCATCAACCGCCGCACTCGCGTCACGTGGGAATTCGTCGGCGGCTCCACTTCGGCGCGTCCAATGCTCGAATCCGACCGCACAAAGCGTCCGAACTCGCGCCCCGTCGTCGCGTTGAGCGATCCGATGGCCCAGCCGCCTGGCGTGGTGCCGCTCAGCTTGAAGGCCGCGAGGATCGGTGTCTGGGTCGGCACGTCCAGAAAGTCGCCGTTGAGCCGACGCTGCGGCGCGCGTCCAATGCGCCGCGTGTAGAAAAAGTTCGGCGCGTCGTTGCCGTTGAACGTGGTCGTCCCGCCAAAACGGAAGGTGTCGAAGTTCTCGAGAAAGAACGGCCGCCGCTCAGGGAAGAACACCTCGAACGCCGAGAGATTCACGACTGCCGGGTCTGCTTCGACCTGCCCGAAGTCCGGGTTCGCCGTTGCGGCCAAGTTCAGCGACTTCGGCAACCGGGTGCGGATGTCGAGCCCGAACGCCGCTTGGGCGCGGGTCGCCTTATGAAACGGATTGCCCGGATCGCTCGGTGCGGTGGACACTTGCGAGCGCGCATACGGCACCGCTTCAACGGGAGCGCTGCCTTCAAGCGCGCCCAGCCCGGTGAGCACGCCAAAGCGGGAGACGTCGCCGGGCGCGTTGGGGTCGCGCGGACTCCAGAACGCCTCCTCGCCGCGCCGGGCGATGATGCGCAGGAACTGCAGCCCCCAGTCCCGCGTGGCATCGCCCGAGGTGTAGCGCAACTGGGACAGTGGAATCCGAAACTCGGCCGTCCACCCGAGGGAGTCCACCTGTGCGCTCGACTGCCAGACGGCATCCCATTGGAAGTCGATGTCGTTGTCGTTGAAGGCATAGGCATCGGTCTGTGCGCCGCGCGGGCTCACGCCGAAGGCGAAGGCGGTTCGGCGGTCGCCGTAGGAATCGAACCCGACCCAGACCCAATCGGTGTACGTGTCGCCCACATCGCGACGGGCCAACTGCATGCCGATGGAATCCGGGGCGCTGTCGTACAGGCGGATGCCCACGTAGATGTTGCTGGCATCAATGAGTACGCGCGCCTCGCTGCGCTGCGAAGACACTTGCCCGGAGTTTGGGGCGAGTTGCACCCAGTTGTCGGTCGCCGCGGCGCGGCGCCACGGCTCGTCGTCCAGGCGGCCGTCAATCACGGGGGGTTCCGTGATGCGGAGCGCCCGGAGGGTGGGGCGGGGCAATGAGTCGCTGCCGCCATTGGCTTGCGCGGCGAGCGCCGGGGCGCAGAGGAGGGCCGCGAGGCTGAGCGTGGCCAGCGCGCGGAGACCTGTACCGTGGGGGGGAAGCATTGGCCCCAAAGATGCACCAGCCGGAGTCGATTTTCTACCGCGTCGCGCGATTTCCTCAGCGCTCAGGACGGACCGAATCAACGGGCACAAACCGTCCGTGATCGACGATCCCATCGCGCACGGTGTAGATCGTGATGCCTGACGGATGCGACCCAAGCGGAGATCCCCCCGGCGCAATCGTCGCGGCCGACTGATGCAACCGCATCGTGCGTCCAGCGAGTGGTGGTTCGAGGTGCTCGTCGCAGTGCACATGCCCTGCGAGCGCGAGTGTGCAGGGACGCGCGCCGATGGCGTCGGTGAGGACGACCTTGTCCTGATTCGAGCCCGCGGCGCTGGTCTGGATCACCGCAGCGGGCCTGCGCGGCGACCGAGAGTTTGCCTGAGGCGTGCTGACGCGCTAGGCGGTCGCGCGTTCCCGCGCCGCGAAGGCTGCCGCGGAGGCCGCCGCGAAGGCCCCCTCGGGTGCGTACGCGCGATCAAGCACGGCCCAGTCCGTGCCTTCGAGCAGGGTCGCGACGCGTGCGATCTCTGGCGAGAGGGGACGGTCGGTGGTGAGTGGCGGGTGGGCGGTGCGCACCAGCGCCACGAGCTCCTCCGTTGAAGCGGAGAACGCGCCGCCGCTCCCGTTGCCAGCCCGCAGTTCCACGGCCTGCGCTAAGGTCATCGCCTGGATAGCGAGCACGTTCCACGCGAGGTCGAGCGCCTCGCTCGCCTTCCGCGCGGCAATGGTGCCGAGGGTGACCACATCCTGATTGTCGGCGTTCGTTGAAATCGATTGGATCGATGCGGGATGGGCGCGACTGCGCAGCTCTGCCACGAGGGCACTGGCAGTGACCTGCGCACCCATGAAGCCGCTGTTGAGCCCCGCGGGGCCGCCATGCAGGAACGCCGGCAGTCCCTGGTTGCGCGCGCGGTCGGTCAGTCGGGCGATCGCGCGTTCCGACCAGACTGCCGTTTTCACGATCGCGAGCATCAGCGCATCTGAGGCGAACGAGATGTGTTGCCCGTAGAAGTTGCCGCCATGCAGGAGTGCTTCCTCATCGGGGAAGACGAGCGGGTTGTCGCTGGCACTGCGGAGTTCGGTGTGCACCGTCTCCTCATGAAAGCGCAGCACGTCGAGCACGGCACCGAAGAGCTGCGGGACGCAGCGAATCGTGTACGCGTCCTGCGGCAGTTCGCCCTCGGGGAGGAGCCCGTCGGCGAGGCCCGATTCGTCGAGCCGAGGCGGGAGATCGTCGTAGTTGAGCAGGCGCGACGAGCCTTGGATAAGGCGCTGGAGTCGCTGGTGCGCAAGCCGCTGTCCGCGGTGCGGTCGCGCGATGCCAAAGCGCGGATCCCACGCTTCGCGGCGGCCGGTGAACACTTCGGCGTGCGCCACGGCGCTCCGGAAGGCGAGCCGCACGAGTCGGCTGGCGCGCACCGCGTTGAGCGCCGCGACCCCCGTCATCGCCGACGTGCCGTTGACCAAGGCGATTCCTTCCTTGGGCCCGAGTTGGACGGGACGGAGTCCCGCCACCTGGAGCGCCACGGCCGACGGATACCGGTGGCCATCGAGCGTGCATTCGCCCTCACCCATGAGCGCGAGCGCGACATGCGCCAGCGGGGTGAGGTCGCCACTGGCGCCGACCGTGCCCATGCAGGGCACCACGGGGTGCACGCCGCGATTCAGGCAATTGAGCACGAGATCAAGGAGTTCATGCCCAATGCCCGAGTGGCCGCGCGCGAGGCTTGCGACCCGCGCCGCCATGATGGCGCGGACCTGACGATCGGTGAACGGCGGCCCCACGCCCGACGCGAGGTGGTAGACCAGATTGCGCTGCAGGGTCGCGCTCTGCTCGGGGGTGA
>CAYUMN010000012.1:0-30367 GCA_964445835.1 uncultured Gemmatimonas sp. | reverse complement strand
GAGCGCCGAGAGGGAAAGGATATCGCCGGACAGGGTGGCAAATCCCGCGAGCGGGGCATTGCATCCCGCGCCCATCGCGGCCAAGAAGGCCCGCTCGGCTTCCGCGCACGAACGCGCATCGGCGTCATCGAGTGCCGCGCAGAGGTGAATTGCCTCGAGATCGTCCGCCCGCGTTTCGACGGCGAGAATGCCCTGCGCCACCGCCGGGAGCATCACGTCGGGCTCGAGCCATTCGGTGACGACGTGGGACCAACCCAACCGCTCGAGCCCGGCCGCGGCGAGGACGATGGCGTCGTACTCCCCACGCTCGAGCTTGGCGAGCCGTGTGTCCACGTTGCCGCGGATGTCGAGGCAGCTGACGTCCGGACGCGCGGCCTTGAGCTGGCTCGCCCGACGGGGGGAGCTCGTGCCGATCGTCGCGCCATGCGGAAGCTGCGCGAGCGTCCCGTGTTTCGAGACCAGCACATCGCGTGGATCCGCGCGCGTGGTGTACGCGGCGATGGCGAACTCGGGCGGTAGCGTGGACGGAAGATCCTTTGCGCTGTGGACGGCGAGCCGAATCCGTCCCGAACGGAGGGCATCCTCGATCTCCGCCACGAACAGCGAGTTGCGGCCGATCGCCGCGAGCGGGCGGTCCTGAATCTCATCGCCCTTCGTGGAGATGCGCTCGAGCGTGATCTCGAGTCCGGCACGGAGCGCCAGCAGGCGGTCCCGGATATGGTTGGACTGCCAGAGCGCGAGCTTGCTCGCACGCGTCCCGATCACCAGCTGCATTGACTCCGCCAAAACACCTCCACGAGGGCATCCCTGTGGGATCGGTCCTCGCCGATCCGCGGGGCGCTTTTCACCCCCCTCGCCAAGATACCGGCGCCACGAGCCCCTGTCACCTAGCGCTGTCCAAGAAGGCTGACAAAAAAAGTCAGACCTCCCCTAGTGCGCGAACGCCCAGAGACTGATAACATTTAGTCTGCTCGACCCCCCCCCGTGGCTGGACACCGTCCAGCCCGCATCCTGAATAGGTGCGATGGCGTCACGATCCGAAACCCCCCGATTCGGAGAGGCAGACCTATCGAACTGTGAGCGCGAGTTGATCCACCTGGCGGGCTCCATTCAGCCGCATGGTGTGTTGCTTGTGCTCACAGAACCAAGCCTGGCGATCGCGCAAGTCAGCGCGAACACCGAGGCGGCGCTCGGCTTTCCTGAGGCCGAGTTGCTTGGTGCATCGATAGAGATCCTCGGCGAAGATTTTGCGGCGGCGCTTCGCACGCTGGTCGCGACGATGCCCCTCGAGAGTCCACAGCCGCTCCGGCTGCCGCTCCGGACCCGCACCGGAATGAGCGCGGCCACGGTGCTCGTGCATCGTCCGCCCGTCGGTGGGCTGATTGTCGAGCTTGAGGACGTCGTCCCTGGGGGGATTCGTCGGCGCACCCCCGACCTCGCGAGCCGTCTCACGCGCACGGTCACGCAACTCTCCTCGGCGCACTCGCTCACCGCGCTCGCCGAACTGGTCGTCCGCGAAATGCGCGACCTGATCGGCTACGACCGCGTGATGGTGTACCGCTTCGACGCGGATGGGCACGGCGCGATCATCGCCGAGGCGAAGGAGAAGTCGCTCGAACCCTTCTTGCACCGACACTATCCGGCGTCCGACATCCCGCAGCGCGCGCGTGAGTTGTACCTGCGCAACAAGGTGCGCCTGCTGGTGGATGTGCAGTACACCGCCATTCCGATCGAGCCGCGGATGAGTCCCGCCACGGGGGAGGATCTCGATCTCTCGATGTCGGTGCTCCGCAGCATCTCGCCGATGCATTTGCAGTATCTGCAGAACATGGGGGTGCGTGGGACGCTGGTGGCCTCGTTGGTCCACGAAGGGAAGCTGTGGGGACTGATCTCGTGTCACCACATGTCGCCGCGATACCAGGCGTACGACATGCGGGCGGCCTGCGAGCTGATCGCCGAGGTCGTGTCGACCCGGATCTCCGCGCTCGAGCACTTCGCAGAAGCACAGGCCGAAGTCCTGGTGCGTCGGCTCGAGCACCGGTTGATCGAGGCGACCTCGACGGACGGGGATTGGCGGCGGGCGCTGTTCGACACCCCGAGGCAGCTGTTGCAGCCGGTGGGGGCTACCGGCGCGGCGTTGCTTTTCGACGGCGAGGTGCAGACCACGGGGGATGTGCCCTCCACCCCGGATCTGCGTGCGCTCTTTGCCTTCTTGGATGCGCAGGGCACGGACCCGGTCTTCTCCTGCGCGTCGATCGCCAAGCTGCGCCCGGCACTTGCTGCCATCACGCCGGTGGCGGCCGGAGTGCTTGCGGTGCGGTTCGGTGCAGGACGCGGCGAGTATCTCGTCTGGTTCCGCAAGGAGCAGCTTCAGGACGTGACGTGGGGCGGGGATCCGCACAAGCCGGTGCTGTTCGAAGAAGGGATGGAGCTTTCGCCGCGTCGTTCCTTCGCGGCTTGGCATCAGATCGTGCGCGATACGGCGATCCCGTGGACACAGCGCGAGGCCGCAATTGCCAAGGCGATCGGCAACTCACTTGGCGACATCGTCCTGCAGATTCGCTCGGTGCGCGTCCTCATTGCCGAGTCGCAGCTGAATCGCATGCGCAGCGCCATCATGGGGGCACCGGATCCCGTCATCATCGCCGACGAGGACGGGAACATTCTCCTCACGAATGACGCGCTCGCGCGACTGCTGCAGGGTCCGTTCCGATCGCCCGAGACGATTGAGGACCTCGCGGGATGCTTCGAGACGCCGTCCCGCGTGCTCGAGTTGTTCGAACGGCTCCATACCGAACGTACGCCGTGGCGCGGAGAACTTCGCCTCACGCGTCCCTCCGGTGGCCCGAGCATTCCGGTGGCCCTGCGGGCCGATCCGATCCCGCAGGTCAATGGTGGACTGTTCGGCTTCATCGTCATTCTCAACGATCTGACCGCACGGCAGGCCGCCGATGTCGCGCGCGACCGCCTGCAACGCGCGGTGTACGCGGCGCAGCGCCCCTCAAACGCGGAAGATCTCGACCTCCTAGGCCCAATGACGCCGGCCGTGCAAGGACTCGTGGCCGCGATCTGGGCGAATGCCGGTGTCGCGGTCAGCGAGATTTCAGATGCCTCGGATATCGTGGCCGTCGCGCCGCTCTTGCAGGAAGTCGAGGCCGCCACGCGGCATGCCGCGCGACTCTCGGCGTTGCTCGGACGCTACGCCGTCGACGACGAGTCTGCGGCGTCGTGAGTCCCCGCGCTCGGCGCGAGCGCAAGGGCTTCGAATAACGCGATGTGGCGGCGAAAGCCGTCGCAGGCCTCTTCCACGAGGTCCGCCTGCGTTGTTGCATCGAACGGCGCGTTGTCGAGCGCCCTGCGCCATGCGCCGGCCGCGGCCATCGGATCGGCGAGGGCGGGGAACTCGTAGAACCGCGTGGCGTCCTGCGGCAGCGCGAGTGACGCACGCACGATGCTCCCGACAATCTGTCCGCCGTTCAGATCGCCGAGGTATCGCAACCACGCATGCGCGAGCAAACGGGTGGGATCGGACACGGAGAGTTGCCGAAGATGCTCGGCGTATCGTCTGGCCTCCGCGGCCACGCCGGGAATTGAAACGCCATGCCTCGCTAACGACGCAAGGTCAGCCGAGAGCGCGTGCGCGCGTGCGAACCCAGGGATCACGAGCGGGCCAAGCAGCGGATCCTTCGCCTGCGCGGCGAGCCCCTCCTCGAGTGCGAGGTAGATCGCCTCAAGCGCGACGAGCAATGCGGCGTACCCGGGACGGGTGGCGCGTCCCTTCAGCAGCGCGCCCATAAGCCCGCTGCGCTCCGCCTGCGTGTGCAACGCCTTTGTCGCGGTCCGCAATTTCAGGGAAAGCGAGACCGGAGCGTTCATCGCTCGGCCACGACTCGTGCCGCGGTGTGCTGTCCCTGCGCGACACAATCGCCGAGGGCGACGCCGGCGCGCCACTGCCCGGTGAGGTAGAGCCCGGGCAGCGCACTTTCGATGCTGGCGGCGGCGGAGATCACCTGTTCGTGTCCGAGCTCATACTGCGGAATCGCCTGCATCCAGTGCTGGTGATGCACGAACATCGGCTCGCCGCGGACGCCGAGGAGCTGTCGGAGATCCGTCAGCACCTTGGGCAGCACGGCTGCCGTCTCCGCCGAGCCGAATTCCGGTGACCGCAGTCCGCCGAGAAAACAGGTGAGCAGGACATGTCCTTGCGGGGCGCGGCCAGCAAAGACGCTCGACGAGAAGATGGCGCCAAGGATCGTGCGCTTCTCGACCGCGGGGACCAGCACCCCGAATCCGTCGAGTGCATGCGCGACGTCCTCGCGACGGAAGCCCAACGCGAGCGTGGCAACGGCGGGGTGCACGATACGCGTCACGGGCCCGAGTGCTCCGGTGACCTCGTCCGGCAGTCCCATCGACGAGAGTGTGTACGCCGGAGTGGTGCAGAGGACCGCGTCGCAATCGACGACGTCGGCTCCGTCGGTGTGGAGTTGCCAGCGACCACTCCCGAGGTGGTCGACACGCGTCACGCGCGTGCCCGTGCGCACGGCGTCCCCGAGCGAGGCGGCCATCGCCTCCGGTAAGGTGGCGAGTCCCTGCGTGAACGACGTGATACCGCGCTGTCGTACCGCGCCGGCCTTCGCCTTCATCTCCTTCATCGCGCCGACAATGAGCGAGCCGTGCTTCCGTTCGCCGTCGAACAGCATGGGCATCGCATAGCGCACGGAGAGCCGTTCCGGATCGCCGGCATAGATCCCGGCGATGAGCGGGTTCACGAGATAGTCGAGGATCTCTCGGTCCAGTCGACGGCGCACGAGATCGGCGAGCGACTCATCCGCTTGATCGTGCCGTGCCCGTACGAAGGGTTCGCGCATCAACGCGAACTTGGCGCCCGCGGAGAGTGCCTTCGTGGTGGCGAGCGCGGCCGGACCATCAGGCAACGCCACCAACGCCCCGTCGCGCACGATGTACCGCCGTTTGGCCGCCGGAGCGGTCGCCAGCCGTTGCGCGCCAAGTCCGAGTCGGTCGATCAGTCCCTCGAGTGGCGCCGTGGCGGTCATCGAGGTGGGGCCGGCTTCCACGAGGAAGCCATCGCGCCGCACGGTGGTGATGACCCCTCCGACGCGGTCCGCGGCCTCAAGCACCGTGACGGTTGCGCCGCGTGCCCGCAACTCGACCGCCGCCGCCAACCCGGTGATCCCCGCGCCAATCACCGCGACACGCATCTCAGCCTCCCACCGCCCAATCCTGCGGCATGAGCATGGCGTCGAGATGCGCCTCGATCGAATCCGGTTCCACCATACGCTGCGCGGGCCAGGCCGCCACGGGCGGCATGGACATCAGCACGCTATCAGTGCGCGCGCCCGTTTGGAGGCCGAAGATCGTGCCCCGATCGTGCAGCAGATTGAACTCGACATAGCGCGAGCGTCGGTACAGCTGCAGGCTTTTCTCGCGGGACGAATACGGGAGATCGCGGCGTCGCTCGACGATCGGTGCGTAGGCGGCGTCCAGGACGCGCCCAATGGCATCGACGAAGCGGTGCAGCGCCGACGGCGTGAGGCCGAAGGGCGCATCGTCACCGCGCACATGATCAAAGAACACGCCGCCCACGCCACGCGCCTCGTTGTCGCGATGCGTGTTCCGGAAGTACTCATCGCACCACGTCTTGTACGCGGGATAGATCGCCGGGTTGTGTGCGTCGCAGACCCGACGCAGCGCCCAATGGAAATGCCGCGCATCGTCGATGAACGGATACGTCGGCGTCAGATCCGTCCCGCCGCCGAACCACGCGTCGTGGCGGTTGCCGTCGGCGTCACAGAGCTCGAAATAGCGCACGTTCAGATGCACGGTCGGGATCATCGGCGAGCGCGGGTGCGCGACGACACTCACCCCCGTGGCGAAGAAGTGCGGGGTGCTCCCGGTGGGCATGTTCCCACCGAGACGCTTCGCCGCCTCCGGCGGGAGAATCCCTTCGACGAGCGCACGATTCACGCCGGCCTTCTCGAAGACCTGTCCTTCCGAGATCAGGCGTGACTGTCCGCCGCCGCCGCCGTCGCGCTCCCACGCCGCCTCGACCATCCGCGTCCCATCCAGCCGCTCGAAGAGGGCCGAGATGACGTTGTGAATCTCTGCGGTCCACTGCGCCATCGACTCACGAGTCACGGGGCTGTCTTCGGCGTGCCGCGGGGCTCCGCTGCGTGGTGGCCCCGCAGTCATCGCGCGGGCTCCGCCGCCTGCGCCGCAGCGTGCGCGGCCCGCGAGTCCCAGCTCTGTACCGTCTCAATGAAGGCGCGCGCGTGGTCCACCGGAATATCCGGGAGAATGCCGTGGCCGAGATTGGCGATGTAGCCCGGGCCGTCCATGGCCCCGAGCATCGCCTGCGTGCGCTCGCGGATGACCGACGGCGACGCATACAGCGCAGTGGGATCCAGATTCCCCTGGATGCCACGCCCGGTCGCATCGGCGACCCCCCGCGCCCACGCCGCATCCGTGTGCCAATCGACCCCGAGCACGTCGCAGCCGGTGGCATCGGCGATCTCCCCGAGCGCCCAGCCCGCACCAGGGGCGAAGCAGATCACGGGAACGCCGGCCGTCTTGGCGATGGCCGCGGTACGCGCCATGTAGGGCAGCGCGAACTCGCGGTACTCGCGCGGTCCGAGCGAGCCCGACCACGAATCGAAGATCTGCAGGGCCTGTGCGCCGGCCGCGGCCTGCGCCACGAGGAAGCGACCGACGTTGTCGGCGAGACGGGCCAGCAGGGCATGCGAGAAGGCGGGATCGGCAAAGAGCAGCTTCTTGGCGACACTGAAGGACTTCGTTCCCTTCCCCTCGGTCATGTACGCAAAAAGCGTCCACGGTGCACCGGCGAACCCGATCAGCGGCACTCGACCATTCAACTCGCGGCGCGTCATGCGCAGGGCGTCGAGGTGATACTTGAGCCCCTCTTCCGGATCCACATCGCGCAGGCGTGCGAGATCAGCCATCGTGCGGACCGGATCGGAGAACTGCGGCCCAATGCCTTCGTCGACGGAGAGATCCATCCCCATCGCATCGGGGATCACCAGGATGTCGGAGAAAATGATTGCCGCATCGACGCCCAGCAGATCGACCGGCTGCAGTGTCACCTGGGTCGCGAGCTCTGGGGTGTGGCACATCGTGAGAAAGTCGGCCTTGGCGCGCACCGCCCGATACTGCGGGAGATAGCGGCCGGCCTGGCGCATCATCCACACCGGCGGACGGTCAACGGCTTCGCGGCGGCAGGCGCGGAGAAAACGATCATTCACTGGGGGAACCTCTAACGGGCGAGAAGTACTAGGTGCCGCGGCGCTTCACCCGCACCCGACCCTGCAGGGATGCGGACGGCTGCCCATTGAATAGCGAATCGAGCGTCTTGGTGAAGGCATGGAGTGCCTCCCCATGGGCCACGGCCGTGCGGAGTTTGGACATCGGCCGAGCCAGTAACTTAGCGACGATACGGCTCGTCGCGTGCTCGGCGACCGCATCACCCGCGGCGAAGGTCAGTTCACGGCGGCAGATCTCGGTGAGGGCCTCGGCGAGCGGCCGGATCGCGTCGCGCGCGGCGGCGGCGGAGACCCAGTCAATGAAGCTTTCGAGCTCGGCCTCCACGATCGCGTCGGCGGCGGGCATCGCGGCCTTGCGCTGCTCTTCTGCGGCGAGGACCGGCATGTGCAATGCATCAAGGTCGGCGATCGTCACGCCGGGCACGCCAGCGAGGAGCGGATCGATATTACGCGGCATCGAGAGATCCATCAACAGCAACGGATAGGTCGTGGTGCCGCAGTTGTCGCGGGAGGTACGGAGCTGGTTGTACATCACCACCGGTTCGGTCGCCGCCGTCGCCGCAATGGCCACGTCCGCCATCGCGACCTCGACGTGCAGGGCCTCGTACGGCGCCGCCCGCCCGCCCACTTCCGTGGCCAACGCCTCAGCGCGTTTCACCGAGCGGTTCACGATGACCAGATCACGGGCGCCGAGCTTCATGAGCTGACGCGCCACCGAGGCGCCCGTCTTGCCGGCGCCAATGACCACCACACGCGCGTGTGCGAGGTTGCCGAAGCGGGCGTGGGCGTTGGCGGCTGCCTCGGCGCCGACCGAGCGCCGCCCCGAGGTGAGCGCGGTCTCCGTCTGCACGCGCTTCCCGGTCCGCAGCGCGGTGTCGAACAGGCGGTGCAGCACCGAGCCGGCCGTCCCCGCCTGATCGGCGTCGCGATACGCGATGCGGAGTTGTCCGAGAATCTGACCGTCGCCCATCACTTGCGAGTCGAGGCCCGCTGCGATGCGCAGAATGCGGCGCGCTACCTCGAGGCCGCCCCGCTTCTTGGCCACGGCGAGCAGCGCGCGGGCTTCAGTCTTTGAGCCCATCCACGCGCGGGCGAGTGCGGTAACGGCATGATCGAAGCTGGCGGGACTCGACGGGTCGGCACCTGCCGCCCACGCGTAGATCTCACTGCGATTGCAGGTCGCGACACAGACCAGTTCACGAATGGCCGAGTTCGGCTCGCGGGCGTACAACTTCGCAATGCGGTCATCGGAAAGATGAAAGCGTTCGCGGGTCGCGACGTTGGCGTGCCGATAGTCGACGGCGAGAGAAATCAGCATAGGCACTTCATCCCGAGAAGGGACCGTTGAGCTTCACGACATCCTGGTTGAGCTTGCTCGCGACGGCCGCCCACGCGAGGTAGGGAGCGAACCAGATCCCCGCCGCGTACGAGAGCGGGCGCGAGGCCCAGTACATCCAGAACACCGTGCCCCAGAAGGGGACCACCTGAACCAGCGCCCAGTCGGGGCGGCGCCGGCGGAAGAACAAATAGCTCCACATCACATTGCCGATCGCGTTCGTGACGCAGGCCGCCAGAAAGAGCTTGCGCTCCGTCAGCGACCCCTCGCCGCGCCATGCGATGACGCCCCCCGTCCCTGCCGTGATGAAGACCGCCGTCCAGACGGGGCCGAAGGCCCAGTTGGCCGGCTTCCACCACGGGAACTTCAGTCCGCGATACCACGGGCCAATATCCGTCACGAGCGCACCCGTCACCGCCACAAGTCCCCAGAAGGCGACTGCACCGGTGACGGGCCCCCAGAACGCGGCGTCCATCAAGCCGTGGCAAGGCCAGTAAGGTGCGCAAGGTTCTTGAAGAAGATGCGGGCATGAGAGAGCGGTTTGGCGCGAACGAGCTTCTTCTGCATGTAGGCATCGAAGGTCAATTGCTGCACATCCACGTCACGGCAGATCGCGACGAACCGCTCGCGGCGATTGTCATTCGAGTACCAAAACTTCTGCATGATATCGAGCACGAAGAACACCTGCCCATGATCCCACAAGAACCGCCGACGGGCCTTCGCGAGCGCCTTCGCCTTGCCGGTCACGAGGAACGCATCGACGGCATCGGCCGCGTAACGCCCACCCGTCATCGCGTAGAAAATTCCTTCGCCACTCGCCGGCGCGACCACACCCGCGGCATCGCCCGCGAGGACGACCTCGCGTCCGTCGTCCCACTTCGGGAGCGGATGCAACGGAATCGGCGCCCCTTCCCTGCGGATTGTCTCGACTTTGTCGAGCCCCGTCGCGGCGCGCAGCAGGGCGACCGACTCCTTCAGTCCGAATCCCTTCTGCAACGAGCCGGTGCCGACGCTCGTCGTGGCGCCATGCGGGAATACCCAGGCGTAGAAGTCGGGGGAGAGCGGTCCCTGGTAGTACACGTCGCAACGGTCGCGGACGAAGGCCTCGCTCTCGACCTCAGGCGACTTGATGATCTCATGATAGGCGAACACGAACTTCCCCTCGCCCGCGCGCGGAATGCACTGACGCGCCACCTGCGAGAGCGCCCCGTCGGCACCGATGATCGACCGCGCACGCACCGAGGTCTCCTTGCCGTGACGCGAACGCCCCGCGGTAAAGACGACGCGGGCCACGCCGTCGGCATCACGCTCGCGACGCAGGAACGATCCCGTCATGCGCTCGGCGCCGGCATTCGCCGCGCGGGCGCGCAGCCATTCGTCGAACACCTCGCGGTCCACCATCCCCACGAAGCCCTTGCCCACCGGGATGTCGACCGTCTTCCCCTTCGGGCTGATCATGCGCGCTTCGTTGATGCGCGCGACCATCAGCGATTCCGGCACATCGAAGTCCTTGAGGAGCTGCGGCGGGACCGCGCCGCCACAGGGCTTCACCCGCCATGCTTTGTCGAGCAGGAGCACCGAGCGGCCCTTGCGTGCCAGATCATGTGCGGCGGTCGCGCCCGCGGGCCCGCCACCCACCACCACGACATCGTACGTCTGTTCCGCCATCGTCATGCCTCCACCTGCTCGAAATGTCCGTACTGGGGATTGCCCATCTGCATCGTCTGGTCGCTCATCGTATCGCACCGAGAATCGCTGCGCCGGAGCCGTCCCGACGGAACACGTTGGCGCGCACGGCGGGCGTGCTGGCGAGCGCCATCAGCGCGGCGACAATGAAGAGGACGGCTTCGAGACCGAAGACCGCGACGTACCCACGCGCGGGATCGCCCATCGAGGCAATCGTGAGGTCGCTCATCACACCGCCACCGAGCGAACCCGCCCCGTAGGCGATCGCCTGGGCGGCGCCGAACACACCAAGACGAACGCCCGTGCCGCGAGTGGTATCGGCGGCGGTCATCGCCATCATCGAACCGATCGCACCGACCGCGAACACCCCATTCGCGACGCCGAGCGCGAAGACCGTTCCCTGCAGCAGTGCGACCCCGCCGAGCCATGGGGAGTTCGCCAGGACGAGCAGCGCAGCGGCCGAGGCCACGCAGCCTCCCGCGGCCCACGTGCGAAGCGAACCAAAGCGCGCCGAGAGCAGCGCGGCGGCCAGCATGCCAAGCATGACGCCCCCATGCTGAATCCCACCGAGCTTCGTGCTCTCGCCCGGCGACATGGCGAAGACGCGACCGGCGAAGGGTTCGAGAATCAGATCCTGTGCGCTGTACGCGAGCATCGCAGCGAAGATGAAGAACGCAAAGCGACGCGTGGTGCGATCGGCCAGGGCATCCCTGATTGTCGCGGCGAAACCAGCGCCCGGCGCGACGGCGGGCTCCGAAAGTTCGGGGCGACGCATGCCCCACGAACCCCAGGCGGCAATGGACGCGAGCACCGCGGCCACCGCGCAGACGCCGGCAGTGACCGAGACCAAGCGCGAGAACGAAAAGGGATCGAGGAGCTGACCCGACACGCCCGCCGTCACCGCGATCCCGAAGATCATCATGATCCAGAGCAACGCGGCCGCCCCGCCGAGCTTGCGGGGCTCCACCTGCTCCGCGACGTGCGCGAGCAGCGCGGTCCCGGCGGCACTCATGCCGACCCCGATCAGGGCGTAAGCGAAGAAGGCCAGCGTCAAGCCGAGCATCAACTGCGTCGAGGCCACCGAGACGGCCATCGCGGCGAGCGTTCCGCCGAGCGAGAGAATCAGCGCGCCACCGAGAATCCAGGGGGCGCGGGTCGCCGTGTTATCGGAATCGAAGCCGAACTTGGCGCGTGACATCTGAATCACGAAGTGCAACGCCACCAGCACGCTCGGGATCGTCGCCGGGAGGGCGAGTTCGACGACCATCACCCGATTCAACGTGGAGGTCATGATGGCGGCGACGGCGCCGATGGCAATCTGTGCGAGACCAAGGCGGGCGATGCCACTCCAGCCCATGTAGGTGCGAGGAAGCAACGCGACGCTCATGCGGAGATTCCCTTGAGCGCGAAGGCCGCCACCATCATGCCCCAGACATAGAAGGGGACGCCGACTGCGGAGAGGAAGAGCGCACGCGCGGAGGGTGCAGCGAGAAAACGCGCCATGAGACCCAACTGCACCGCGACGAGCACGCCGATCGCGCCGGCATGCATCGGCGTGCCCCACGCGAGCAAGAGTCCGATCACGATCAGCTGCGGCAGGATCATCACGCCGCAGAGCACCCACGCCGCGCGCGTCACGCCGAGCGAGGCGGGCAATGAGCGAATCCCCATTTGGCGATCGCCCTCAACCGATTTGAAGTCGTTGAGCGTGAGAATGCCGTGCGCGCCGAGCGAGTAGAGCGTGGCAATCAGGAGGATCCCCGCCGAGGGAAGGCGGCCGCCGAGCATGATGATGGTGCCGGTGATCCAAGCGAGTCCTTCGTACGTGACGCCGACGGCGAGATTGCCGATCCATCCGTTCTGCTTGAAGCGGAGCGGCGGTGCGGAGTAGGCCCAGGCAAAAGCGAGCGCGACCGCGACCGCGAGCATGCCAACGGTGCCGAGCGGAATCGCCGCGAGCAGTGAGAGCGCGGTCCACAGCACGGCGATGCGGAATCCCCAGGTGCCGGGTATCCGTCCCGAGGGAATCGGGCGCTTCGGCTCGTTGATGGCATCGACATACCGATCGTACCAATCGTTCGCGGCCTGCGAGGTCGCGCAGACGAGCGGTCCGGTGATCAGCAGTCCGAGCGCGAGCAAGGGTAACCGCTCCCGGAGAGCCACACCGCTGGCGATGGCGCCGCAGGTGAAGGCCCACATGGGCGGGAACCAAGTGATCGGCTTGAGCAGCTCGAGCACGGCCGAAGGCGCGGGCCAGGTCCGGGCCTCACTCCGTACGGTCTGATTGACGCCAAAAACTGTCACGAAAGTCTGACAGTTGGGGAAGGCACAGAAAGGACCGAGAGGTCTCGCATCGGGCAATCAGCTCGCTGCGGCGGTGTCAGCGTCGGGCGGCGACGACAGCCCGTGGCGACGCAGCTTCACGTACAGTGTCTGGCGTGAGAGGCCGAGGACTTCCGCGGCCGTGGTGCGATTATCGCCGGTGAGTTCGAGCGCGGCTTCAATGAAGTGGCGCTCCACCAGATCTGTCGTATCGCGCACCAGCGTCGGCAGGGAGACGCGCCCGACGAGTGAGGTGAGATCCTCGACGGCCTTCGTGAGATCGCGCGCACCGTGCGGGACCGTGCTGACGCGACGACCCACATCGCGCATCACGAAGCCGATCGCTGGGGCGCCATCGCCAGGGGACCCATCGCCCGGGGACGCAGCGCCGGGCAGGGTCACGGCGGAGATCTCGATTTCCGTCGACAGTCCGAGATCGCCACGAATGCTGCTCGCGGCGACGCGCACGATGCCGTGCTTGCGCACCGTCGAGAGAAAGACGCTGACATCTGCGCCGGGACGACCGACCCAGTTGCCGAGCGAGCGACCCTTTGCCTGCTCCTCGCTCGCGAGCTGCGCGATGTCGAGGAAGGCGCGGTTCGCGGTGAGCACGTCCCCTTCGGTGTCGACCACGACCATTGCTTCCGGCGCGCGTTCGACGAGTTCGAGGAGGCGGGCGCGATGCGCGGTCTGCTGCGCGGTATGCTGCGCGGTCTGTGCCGTGTGCCGCGCGAGGCGCACGAGCAAGAGCGTGAGGTTATCCTGCCGAAAGCACGACGCTGAGGCGAGCACTTCGCCGCGCTCTCCCGTGAGCTTGAGTCGGACATCGGTCGCATGACCGGTCGTGCGCGCCGTGGAGAGGAGATCCTCGACCTGGCGCACATGCTCCGTCGCAATGCCCATGGGGAACTGCTTGCCGACGAGCTTGTCCGCGGAGATATCAAAGAGTCGTGCCGCCGCACCCGAGGCATCGACAATGCGCATGGTGTCGGCATCGACGACGATGATGGCGTCGGTGGAGAGCTGGAAGAGCAACCGATAGCGTGTCTCGACATGGCGCAGGCGCCAGTAGTCGCGCTCCATTGCTTGCTGGGTGTCGACGAGGCGCTGCTGCAGGGTGGAAATCGTGCGCAGGTCACGACCCACGGCGATCACCGAGCCATTGTCGGCGCGCACCGCATTGTACGCCACCGGGATGTCCGCCCCGGCACGCGAGGGATGATTGACCTGACGACGGCGGGTCGCTCCGCTGGTCGCCGCTTCTTTCATGAGGAGGTCAATCTTCGCGCGTGAATCCGGGTTCACGGTTTCGGCCCAGGGCTTGCCGACCCACTCGTCAACGCCGTCGATCGGCGGTTCCGAGCCACTGAAGGAGACGTGCCGAATAACGCCATCGCGGTCGACCACGAGGGCGACTTCACTCGTGGCCGTGATAAGCTTCGCCGCCCAGTCCGGCGCAAGGTCGGAGAGGGTCGTACGACCAAGATCGGACGAACGATCGCGGGGTTCCATCTGATGCCCCTGCGGCAGAACTGCGGGAGTGCCCATAACCTCAGGCGGTAATAAGACGACGAGCTTCGCGCACGGCAGAGCGGGCGTCCAAGGCATAGCCGTTGGCCCCAATTCGCTGGGTCAGCGAGGGGTCGGCAAAAATCAACTGCCCACCGACGAGCACCTGAATGTCACGCTTGCGTGACACCTGGCGAGCCCGGCGGATGTCTTGCTGCAGCTTGGAGATACGCGCGGTCACTGCCACCGAGAAGCCAAGTAAATCATAATCGGATTCCCTTACCTTGTCCAGCAATGCTTCGGACCCGAGGCCTGGGCCGATGTGCACGTCCCAGCCGTCGCGGACGAAGAACTCCGCCAACAGGGCGATTCCAAGGGAATGCTGCTCGTCCGCGGCACAGGCCAACAGAATCCGCCCGGTCCCGCCCGGATACCGCTGCTCAGCCTGGAACTGGTGGCTGAACTCTCGAATCAGGCGGTGAATCCGTCCCGCCCCAACGGTCACATCATAAAAAGAGCAGTCATCCTCGCACCACATGTCGCCAAGGACTCGGGCGGATTCGGCAAACACCTCCTCATACAGTGCATCCGGCGACATCCCGTTCTCAACCAAGCCAAGGGCGAAATCCATCACCGCCTGATCGTCGTCTCGCAACAGCACCGCAATGAACTGTCGAACGTGCTCCGCATGGGGGAGCACCGGAAGCACCGGAAGCACCGGCGGTGCGGTCGGAAGCATCACCGGCGGCAGGGGGCGACGAAGCGTCTCCTTCACCGGGCGCTCACTCGCCCCTCGTCCGACACGCGACTCGGGCTGAGTCGGCGCCGTCTGTGCGCGTTGCGGCGAAACAGGACGTGGACCGGGCATGCAAAGCCTCCGAAAGAACCGATGGGTGGGGGGGTACCCGTCAATGACGACTTCATATTTGCCCCGAACACAAAGTCTGTCAAGAGTCCCTGACGTAAACTTATCTTGACAACTCGGCGTCACGGCGACACTATCTCTTGGCGCACTTCCTGTCCGTCGTCGTTTGCCTCGGCGCGGTCCCCCAACATGGAGCATTCCACAGTGTCAGGCAAGCGAGTGTCATCTCCGCTGTACACCCCAGAGCAACGCGTCAAGCGCGATGCCACGGTGTGGACGCTCGTGCAAGGGATTCTCGCGCCGGTGCAGTTCCTCGTGTGTCTGATCTCGGCCGGACTGGTGATTCGCTTCTTGAGGACCGGCGACGGTCTCTGGGCCGCCAACCTGTCTGTCCTCATCAAGACCGTGATCCTGCTCACCATCATGATCACCGGCTCCATCTGGGAGAAAGTCGTCTTTGACGAATGGCTCTTTGCGAAGCCGTTCTTCTGGGAAGACGTGGTCTCGATGGGGGTCATCGCGCTCCACCTTCTATATGTAGCGTCGCTCTTCGGTGGATGGATGACTCCCACCGGACTCATGACGGTCGCGCTCACCGCCTACGCCACCTACATCATCAACGCGATCCAGTTCATCCTCAAGCTGCGCGCTGCGCGCCTCCAGGAAGCCGAATCGCGTCTGCAGGGAGCGCTCGCATGACGGGGACCGCCCTCCCGGTCGTCGAGATCGGCTGCACCGATGCGCCCGTGCTCAAGGAACGCGGGCAGCGCGAAGTCTTCTGCGGCCTCACCGGCATCGTCTGGCTGCATCGCAAGATGCAGGATGCCTTCTTCCTCGTCGTAGGCTCGCGCACCTGCGCGCACCTCATTCAGTCCGCCGCTGGCGTCATGATCTTCGCGGAACCCCGCTTCGCCACCGCCATTCTGGGCGATCGCGATCTCGCGGGGATGGCCGACTGCAATGAAGAGCTCGATCGCGTGGTGCGTCAGTTGCTCGGACGGCGCCCGGACATCAAGACCCTCTTTCTCGTCGGCTCCTGCCCGAGCGAGGTGATCAAGCTCGATCTCGCCAAGGCCGCCTCGCGTCTCTCGCGCGAATACACCGGTGCGGTGAAGATCCTCAGCTACAACGGCAGCGGCATCGAAACGACCTTCACGCAGGGCGAAGATGCCTGCCTGCGCTCGATGGTTCCGGAAATGCCAGCCGACACGAGCAGTGCGCCGAGCCTCATGATCTGCGGGACGCTTGCCGACGTCGTCGAAGACCAGTTCATGCGGATCTTCGCTGAGCTCGGCATCGGGCCGGTGACGTTCTTCCCGCCGCGCCGCGCCAGCAAGCTTCCGCCGATCGGGCCGCAGACGAAGTTGCTGTTGGCACAGCCCTTCCTGAACGAAACCACCCGGGCGTTGCAGGCCCGCGGCGCCACGCTCCTGCCGTCGCCGTATCCGCTCGGCGTCGAAGGCACCACGCTCTGGCTGCGCGCCGCCGCCGACGCGTTCGGCGTCGCGCCGGAGCGCTTCGCGAGTGCCATCGCTGCGCCGGCGCAGCGCGCCCGCACGGCGCTCGCACGCTATCGCCCGGCGCTCGAGGGAAAGACGATGTTCTTCTTTCCTGACTCGCAGCTGGAGATTCCGCTCGCTCGGTTTCTCGCGCGCGAATGCGGCGTGACGTTGCTCGAGGTCGGCACGCCCTATCTTGATCGCCTCTTGGTCGAAGCCGAGCTCGCCCTCCTGCCGCGCACCGTGCTCTCCGAAGGGCAGGATGTCGAGAAGCAGCTCGATCGGTGCAAGGCGCAGCAGCCGGACCTCACCGTGTGTGGGCTCGGCCTCGCGAATCCGCTCGAGGCCGAAGGCATGCGCACCAAGTGGAGCATCGAGCTGGTCTTCTCACCGATTCACGGATTCGACCAAGCCGGCGATCTCGCGGAGCTCTTCGCGCGCCCGCTCGAACGCATTTCCCGGTTGAGGGTCTGAGCCGATGCAGCTGACGCTCTGGACGTACGAAGGTCCGCCGCACGTCGGCGCGATGCGCATCGCGACCTCGATGGAAGGGGTGCACTATGTGCTGCACGCGCCGCAGGGGGACACCTATGCGGACCTGCTCTTCACGATGATCGAGCGGCACTCCAAGCGTCCGCCCGTCACCTATACGACCTTCCAGGCCCGTGACCTCGGCGGCGACACGGCGAATCTTGTCGTGACGGCGGTGCGCGCAGCGTACGAGCGATTCAAGCCGCAGGCGATGCTCGTCGGTGACTCGTGCACGGCCGAGTTGATTCAAGACCAATCCGGCGCACTCGCGATGGGGATGAACCTCCCGATCCCGGTCGTGCCGCTCGAACTCCCCGCTTACTCAAAGAAAGAGAACTGGGGCGCGTCGGAGACGCTGTATCACCTCACGCGCACCCTGATCGGTACCGCCAAGCGCGAGCGTCCGGTGCGCGTCGAAGGGGCGCGTCCGAAGGCGAACCTGCTCGGCCCCTCGTCGCTCGGCTTCCGGTGCCGCGACGATGTGCGCGAAGTGATCGCGTTGCTCGACGCCGCCGGTGTCGACGTGCACGTCGTGGCGCCGCTCGGGGCGTCGCCGGCCGATCTCCGCACGCTGACCGATGCCGACTTCAATGTCGTGCTCTATCCTGAGATCGCGATGACGACCGGCTCGTGGTTGCAGCGCGTGCACGGCATGCCGATGGTCAAGACCGTTCCGATCGGGGTCGGCGCCACGCGCGACTTCCTGGAAGAAGTCGGGACGCTTGCCGGTGTGGATGTCTCGAACGCCTTGACCGATGCGCGCTCGCGGCTCCCCTGGTACTCGCGTTCGGTGGACTCGACGTATCTCACGGGGAAGCGGGTGTTCATCTTCGCCGATGGCACGCACGCGATCGCGGCCGCGCGAATAGCGTCAGAAGAACTCGGTTTCACGGTCGTCGGGCTCGGCACCTACTCGCGCGAAATGGCGCGTGAGGTGCGCGAGGCAGCTGCCAAGTATGGGGTTGAAGCGCTGATCTGCGACGACTACCTCGACGTTGAGACCGCGATCACCAATGCGGCGCCGGAACTGGTGCTCGGCTCACAGATGGAACGTCATATCGCCAAGCGCTTGGGCATTCCGTGCGCCGTGATCTCTGGTCCCTTCCACGTGCAGGACGTGCCGGCCCGTCACAGCCCGCAGATGGGCTGGGAAGGCGCGAACGTGATCTTTGACACGTGGGTACATCCGTTGATGATGGGGCTCGAGGAGCATCTGATCGGGATGTTCCGCGAGGACTTCGAGTTTGGCGAAGTCGGCTCTCATCTGGGAAAGGCGCCGGCCAGGCGGGACGATTCCAGCGATCTCGGACGCGCCGTGGCTGCTGAAGCGAACGTCGCGGTACTTGAGGATGTGCTGGCAAGTGCGGGCGCGGCGACGGCATCAGACGAAGGCGCGAGCGCGCCGCCGCCGGTCGCCGCGACGCCCTCCGTTGCCAACGGTCCAGTTTGGACGACCGATGGCGAGAAGGAACTCAAGAAGATCCCGTTCTTCGTGCGCAAAAAGGCGCGGTTGAACACCGAACGCTTCGCGACCCACCACGGGATCGCGCACATCTCGGTCGAGACGCTCTACGAGGCAAAGGCACACTATGGCAAGTAAGCGCGGCGTCGTTCCCAACGTCCCTATTCGCGTGACCATTGTCACGCTGGATGCGCACTTCGCTGATGCGTTCGCGCGCGCGCGGACGATGCTACAGAAGGATCTGCCCGGCTTGCGGCTGAGCATGCACGTCTCCGCCGACTACAACTCCGACGAGAAGCTCGCGGAGAAGGCGCGCGCGGACATCATGGCGGCGGACATCATCATTGCCGGCCAGTTATTCACCGAGGAGTCGGCTGGCCCCGTCAAGGATGCGATTGCCGCGCGCCGCAAGGACTGCGACGCCGTTTGCGCGATGCTCTGCGTGAATGAGGTCGTGAAGCTCACGCGACTCGGAAAGTACTCCATGGCGGATGAAGACCGCTCGAACTCGCCGTGGTCGCCGATGAACATCCTCAAGAAGCTCCGCGGCGAGCGCGATGATGGAAAGTCGGCCGGCGAGCGACAGCTGAGTGTGCTGCGTCGGTTGCCGAAGTTGCTCCGATTCATTCCGGGCGCGGCTCAGGACGTGCGCAGCTGGTTCCTCGCGATGCAGTACTGGCTCGCGGGCTCCGACACGAACGTCGCGAACATGGTGCGCATGCTGATCGACCGGTACGCCGCGGGACCGCGGGCCGTGTTGCGCGGTACGCTCACGGTCGAGGAGCCCGAAGAATTCCCGGATGTCGGGTGCTACCACCCCGACCTGCCGGGGCGTGGCATCACGGAAGACGACTCCAAGTTGCCGAGCAAGGGCAAGCAGGGGCGCGTTGGCGTGTTGCTTGGTCGGTCGTATCTGCTGGCCGACAACACCGCACACTACGATGCGATCATCCGTGGCCTTGAGTCGCGCGGCCTGAGCGTTGTCGCGGCCTACGCCTCCGGTCTGGATGGCCGCGCGGCGATTTCCCGCTACTTCATGGATCAGAAGGCGCAGGTCCGCGGGACGACCATTGCCACAATCGACGCGATGATCTCGCTGACGGGCTTCTCGCTCGTCGGTGGGCCGGCGTACAACGACGCGGAAGCGGCGCAGGCGGTGCTCAACGCGCTCGACGTGCCGTATATCTCGCTGCAGACGTTGGAGTTTCAGACCATCGCCGAGTGGGAGCGTGACCCGCGCGGCCTCAACGCTCTGCAAGCAACGCTGCAGGTGGCGATCCCGGAACTCGATGGCGCGACCAGTCCGCTCGTGTTCGGTGGGAAGGGCGAGGCTGTTGAAGGCGAAGCCGCGGCGTCGATCCCGATTGCGGGCCGTGTCGAGGCCATCACGGACCGCGTCGCCAAGCTTGTGCGGCTGCGTCGCAAGGCGCGGAGCCAGCGGAAGGTGTCGATCGTGCTCTTCAACTTCCCGCCGAATGCGGGCAACACGGGGAGCGCGGCCTACATCGCGGTGTTCGAATCGCTCCTCAATGTGCTCAAGGGGATGCAGCGCGCAGGGTACACGGTCGACGTGCCCGAGAGCGTGGATGCGCTGCGCATCGCCATCACCCAGGGGAACGCGACCCAACTCGGCGCGCCGGCCAATGTCCACGCGCGGGTGAGCGCCGATGTGCATGTGCGTCGCGAGCCCTTCCTCAAGGATCTTGAAGCGGTGTGGGGCCCCGCACCCGGTCGGCAGTTGACCGATGGGCGCGACCTCTTTGTGATGGGCGAGCGGTTCGGCAACGTGTTCGTGGGCGTGCAACCGGCCTTCGGCTGGGAAGGCGATCCGATGCGGCTGTTGTTCCAGGGCAACTTTGCGCCGACGCACGCCTTCTGTGCCTTCTACCGCTGGTTGCGTGACGACTTCGGCACCGATGTCGTGTTGCACTTCGGCACGCATGGCGCGCTCGAGTTCATGCCCGGCAAGCAGGCGGGCCTCTCGGACACGTGCTGGCCGGAGCGTCTGATCGGCGACCTGCCCAACATCTACCTGTACGCCTCGAACAACCCGTCCGAGGGCACGCTGGCGAAACGGCGCGGCGGGGCGACCCTTGTCAGCTACCTCACGCCGCCCATCGCGCAGGCCGGACTCTACAAGGATCTGGCGGCGCTCAAAGGCAGTCTCGATTCTTTCCGCGCGGCAGACGATCCGAATCACGAGCTCGCGGAGATGCTGCAGGAACAGGCCGCGGCGCTCGAGCTCTGCGCGCCCGATCCCAAGTGGAATGGCGATACCGGCGAACGTGTCGCCGAAGTGCGTGCGCGTCTGCTGGAGCTGGAGTACTCGCTGATTCCGATGGGTTTCCATATCGTTGGCGAGGGCATGCCCGAGCAGGCGCGTCACGACACGATCAAGGCGATTCGCGAATCACAGCAGGAGCCGATGCCGGAGTCTGAGCTGGCCGAACTCGACCGGTTGCTCGCCGAGGATCACGAGATTCCTGGAATTCTGCGTGCGCTCGACGCGCGCTATGTCCCGCCGGCCCCTGGGGGCGACATCGTTCGCACCCCGAAGGTCGTGCCGACGGGCCGCAATATGTATGGCTTCGATCCCTACAAGGTGCCGAGCGCCTACGCGCTGATCGATGGGCGCAAGCGTGCGGACGTGTTGCTCACGCGGCACATGACCGACGGGAATCCGTTGCCCGAGACCGTGGCCTTCGTGCTCTGGGGCACGGACAACATGAAGTCCGAGGGAGCGCCGCTTGCGCAGGTCCTCGCACTCATGGGTGCGGTCCCACGCTTCGATGCGGTGGGACGTTTGGCGGGAGCGCGCTTGGTCTCGCTCGAGGCACTCGGCCGCCCGCGCATCGACGTGGTGTGTACGCTTTCTGGGATCTTCCGCGATCTGCTCCCGTTGCAGGTGAAGTTGATCGCCGAGGCCGCGCTCCTGGCCTCCCAAGCGGACGAGCCGCTCGAGATGAACTTCATCCGCAAGCATACGCTCGACCATCAGGCCGCCTTCAACTGCGACTTCGAGAGCGCGGCCTTGCGTGTGTTCAGCAACGCCGAAGGGGCGTACGGTTCGAACGTCAACCTGCTGGTCGATACCGGCCAGTGGGAGAAGGAAGACGAGTTGGCCGAGCAGTTCGTGCAACGCAAGAGCTTCGCGTACGGCGTGAAGCCAGGGGCGAAGCCGATGCCGGCGCTCATGCAGCGTGCGCTTGGCGGTGCCGACATCGCGTTCCAGAATCTCGACTCGGTCGAACTCGGCGCGACAGACATCGACCAGTACGTCGAATCGCTGGGCGGCATGAACCGCGTGATCACGCGGGCCAAGGGTGCCGAGGTGCCGGTGTATCTCGGCGACAGCACGGGCAAGGACGGCAAGGTCCGCACGTTGAGCGAGCAGGTGTCGCTCGAGACGCGGACGCGCATGCTCAATCCGAAGTGGTACGAGGCGCAGCTCGCTCAGGGCTACGAAGGGGCACGCAACATCGCGGGGCACGTCGCCACGACGCTCGGCTGGTCGGCGACGACCGGCAACATCCCCCAGTGGGTCTACACCGATATCACGACGACCTTCATGCTGGACCCCGAGATGCGGGAACGGCTGGCGAAGGCGAATCCGAATGCGGCGGCCGGCATGGCGCAGAAACTGATGGAAGCGCACGACCGAGGCTACTGGAAGCCGAGCGAGGAGATTCTCGCGCAGCTCCGTGAAGCCACGGAGGAATTGGAAGACCGGCTCGAGGGCGTCCACGCGGTCGCGTGATCTCATCGCGAGATGAGCACGCAGCGGGACGGACCCGGTGCGAGTCGGAATCAGTCTAACAGGAGCACTGCCCGTGGCTTCATCGATGGCTCTGCCGGTACTGACCGGCCATGAGGATGGCGAAGGATCCCTGCAAGTGCACCTCGACCCCGAGGAGAAGATCACCGGGGCGCAGGTCTTCGCCGTGTATGGCAAGGGGGGGATCGGCAAATCGACGACCTCGTCGAATCTGAGCGCGGCCTTCTCGCAACTCGGCAAGCGGGTGCTGCAGATTGGGTGTGACCCGAAGCATGACAGCACGTTCACGCTGACCAAGAAGATGGTCCCGACGGTGATCGACGTGCTCGAAAGCGTGGACTTCCACTCGGAAGAACTGCGCGTCGAGGATTTCGTCTACACGGGATTCGGCGGCGTGCAGTGCGTCGAGGCGGGCGGCCCGCCGGCGGGCACGGGCTGCGGCGGCTACGTGGTCGGGCAGACGGTGAAGCTCCTCAAAGAGCATCACCTGCTCGAAGAAACCGACATTGTGATCTTCGACGTGCTCGGCGACGTGGTGTGCGGTGGCTTCGCGGCCCCGCTCCAACATGCGCAGCGCGCGATGATCGTGACGGCCAACGACTTTGATTCGATCTTCGCGATGAACCGCATTATGGCGGCCATTCAGGCGAAGTCGAAGAACTACGCCGTGCGTCTTGGTGGCGTGATCGCGAACCGCAGCGCCGATACCGACCAGATCGACAAATTCAACAAGCGTACTGGCCTCGCCCTGACGGGGCGCTTCCACGATATCGATGCGATCCGTCGCAGCCGCCTGAAGAAGTGCACCATCTTCGAGATGGAGAGCAGTCCGGAAGTGCAGGTCGCGCAGGATGAATACATGCGCATTGCGCAGAGCATGGCCGATGGCGTCCCGCCGCTGTTGGGCACGCCACTCAAAGACCGCGAGATCTTCGACCTCCTCGGATACGACTGATGTCCATGCCCGTGCAAGACCCTTCCGTGCCGAATCTCGAGGCAGACGTCTCAACGGGCGGCTACGCGCGCACCCGCGCCTGGCTGCACGAATACTTCGACCGTACGGCGGCGAAGTCGTGGGAGACGCTGACGTCGGACGCCCCCGTGAGCGGCGTGCGGGCCACCGTGCGTGCCGGGCGCGACCGGATGCGCGGCATTCTGCTCAACTGGTTGCCCACGAACCTCGTGGGCGCCCGCGTGTTGGATGCCGGCTGCGGTACCGGCGCGGCCGCGATCGAGCTGGCGCGCCGCGGCGCCGATGTCGTGGCGATCGATCTTTCGCCGACGCTCGTTGAGGTCGCTCGCACCCGCGCGGCACAGTCGAACCTGCGGGGGCGCATTGATTTCCGCAGTGGCGACATGATGGACGCCGCGCTCGGCGAGTTCGATCACGCGGTCGCGATGGACTCCCTCATTCATTACGAAGTGGTGGACGCGGTCGCGGCGATCGGCAGGCTCGCGCCGCGTGTTCGGGGCAGCATCGTCTGGACCTTCGCCCCGCGCACTCCGCTGCTCTCCTTCCTGCACGCCGCGGGACGCCTCATTCCCAGTGGGGACCGGGCGCCGCGCATCGTGCCGATGCCGGCGCGCGGGGTGCGCCGCGCCCTTGAGCAGTCGCTCCCGGATTGGACGAGCGGTCGGACACAGATCGTGAAGAGTGGTTTTTACACCTCGCAGGCGCTGGAACTGCAGTTCACCCCCCGGAGGCAGTCATGATGGGTTGGTTCGTTCTTCTCGTTGCCGCCTTGGCGTTCGGCGGCTGGTTCCTCTTCCGACGAACACGGCACGTCGCGTGCACGATCGATCTGGAGTCGACCCCCCAGGAGTTCCATGCGCACGTCGAGCTCGACGGGGTGCTGGTGAATGAAGGGGATGAAGTGCTCGTCCATGGGGCTCCGTCGCGTATCGCCCTGGGCGAGAAGCGCACGATGGCCGCCACGGCGACCGTACAGCAGGCGAGCTGGCCGCGCCGTGTTCTTGTCCGCGTGTTGGGCACGAGCGGCATCACTGAACTCTATGAAGTCGGATTCGAGGGCTGATCATGTATCCAGCGACAATGACCCCCCCGGTCAAGGAAGTGAACGAGGTCACCAAGGCCGCGACGGATGATGCCGTGCTCAATCCGCGCTTCTATACGACCGATTTTGCCGAGATGGACCGCCTCGACATCTCGCCGCTCCGCAAGGACTGGGACGAGCTGGTCGCCGAGTTCCGTCGCGACCCCAACAAGACCCATTTCAAGCGGACGTCGGAATTCGAGAATCTCGACTGGACCGGCTGGCCGCCCGAGCTGCAGAAGGCGTTCATCGAGTTCCTTGTGAGCTCCGTGACGGCCGAGTTCTCCGGCTGCATCCTGTACGCGGAGATCAAGAAGCGCGTGAAGAACAAGGACATCCGCGATCTCTTCGGCTTCATGAGTCGCGATGAAGGCCGGCACGCCGGGTTCATCAATCATGTGCTGGCCGACTTCAAGGTCGCGGTGGATCTCTCGTTCCTGACCAAGGCCAAGAAGTACACGTACTTCAAGCCGAAGTACGTCTACTACGCCACGTATCTCTCCGAGAAGATCGGGTACGCGCGCTATATCACGATCTTCCGCCAGCTGGAGAAGCATCCCGAGTATCGGTTCCACCCGATCTTCAAGTGGTTCGAAGAGTGGTGCAACGACGAGTTCCGCCACGGGGAGGCCTTCGCCGTCCTGATGCGCGCGAATCCGCAGTTCCTCCAGGGGGGCAACAAGCTCTGGATCCGCTTCTTCTCGTTGGCCGTGTTCGCCACGATGTACGTGCGGGATCACGCGCGCCTGACGTTCTTTCATGCCCTCGGTTTCGACGTGGACGATTTCGACCGCAAGGTGATCTCGCTCACGAACGAGATCAGCAAGCAGTGCTTTCCGGTGACGGTGGACGTCGACAACCCGAAGTTCTGGGCGCTGCTCGAGCATATGCATCAGAACATGCTGAAGATCGAGGCGGCCCGAACGCAGGGCGGCATCATGGGGAGCATCAAGTCGACGATGGCCAAGATCAACAATGGTGTGACCTTCGTGCGGCTCTTCATTCTGCCAGCGAAGCATGCGCCGCTGCCGGTCAATTTCCGCCTCGAACCCGTCTGGTGAGTCGATGAGCGCCAAGCCGGTCTCGCCGTTCGTGAAGTCCCTGGCACTGATCGGGGCGCGCTTCATGCCGTTCGCGGATATCGCGTCGGCTGAAGTGCCGCTTTCGCGATTCCTGCGGCTCAGCCTGTTCCAGCTCACGGTCGGCATGGCGACAACGCTTTTCTATGGTACGCTGAACCGCGTCATGATCGTGGAACTGAAGGTGCCCGCGTTCCTCGTCGCGCTGATGATCGCCATCCCGCTCCTCGTGGCTCCGTTCCGGGCGCTGATCGGATTCCGGTCGGATACCTACCGGAGCTACTGGGGATGGAAGCGCGTCCCGTTCATCTATGTGGGCTCGTTCATGCAGTTCGGCGGATTGGCGATCATGCCGTTCGCGCTGCTCTTGTTGGGAGGCGACCAGGTGGCAGGACCGGCCTGGGTGCCGTACGTGGGATCCGCGCTGGCGTTCTTCCTTGTCGGCGCGGGAGCGCACACGGTGCAAACGAGCGGGCTCGCGCTCGCGACCGATCTCGCGGACGAAGCCAAGCGCCCGCGCGTGGTCGCCCTCATGTACGTGATGCTGTTGCTCGGTGCGCTGATCAGTGCGTTCCTGCTCGGGGGGCTGCTCCGCGACTTCAGTCCGATGCGGTTGATTCAGGTGATTCAAGGCGCGGCGGTCTTCACGATCGTGTGCAACTTCGTCGCGCTGTGGAAGCAAGAGGCGCGCGGTCCCTCAACGCTTGTCGTCGGTGACGACGTCCGTCGACCGAAGTTCCGCGACGCCTGGCAGACCTTCGTGGCCGGCGGGAACGCCATCCGGCTGCTCGTCGCCACCGGACTTGGCTTCTTCGCCTTCAACATGCAGGATGTGCTGCTGGAGCCGTACGGGGGTCAGATCCTCGGATGGAGCGTTGCGCAGACCACCACGCTCACGGGCATCGCCGCCGCTGGCGCACTGGTCGCCTTCCTGATGGCGGCGCGGATGATGACGCGCGGCAGTGATCCGGTGCGGATCGCCGCGCTTGGCGCCGTGATCGGTGTGGTGAGCTTCGTGGCGGTGATCTTCGCCGCCCCGCTCGGCTCGTCCGGTCTCTTTGTGAGTGGCTCGTTCCTGATGGGGATGGGCGAGGGCCTCTTCGCGGTGGGGACGCTGAGCACAGCGATGGGACTCCGCGACGCCACGCAGCATGGCATCGCGCTCGGCGCCTGGGGGGCGGTCTTCGCCACGTCCGAAGGGCTGTCCATGGCGGTCGCTGGTCTCATTCGCGATACACTCACGACTGCGGCCGCTGACGGGCGCATCACGGGACCGCTCGCCGATCCGAGCGTCCCGTACAGCGTCGTCTACCATATCGAAACGTTGTTGCTGTTCAGCACGCTGGTGGCCCTTGGCCCTCTCGTGCGGTTGGTCCGGTCGGGCGCGATTCGTCGCGGTTCGCCCGGGGAGTTCGGCTTGGCGGATCTTCCCGCCTAGCATCGTATCGTTCCGTCATACACGGGGAGGAGCGGCAATGGATTACATCGATGGTGCACAGATCGCCTTGTACACGTTCTGGGCGTTCTTCGCGGGACTCGTGATTTATCTGCGTCGTGAGGACAAGCGTGAGGGGTATCCGCTCGACTCGCCGCAGGGGCCGCGCGAAGGGTGGCCGCCCGTTCCGCCCAAGAAGGAATTCCTGCACTCCACGAAGCACACCGATGAGGGGACGCACTGATGTCCGACATCAAGGCAGTGCCCGTGGATGGGTTCAACGGCTCGCCGCTGATTCCCACCGGCAACCCGATGATCGATGGCGTTGGGCCGGCGGCGTGGGCCGATCGCGCCGATGTGCCTGATCTCACTGCGCATGGCGAAGCGAAGATCATCCCGATGCGCGTTGCGCCGAGCTTCACGATTGCGGCGGGCGATCCCGATCCGCGCGGGCTTCCGGTGAAGGCGTGCGATGGCAACGTCGCCGGCGAGATCGTCGACCTGTGGGTCGACAAGGCCGAGCCGCAGGTGCGCTACTATGAGATCAAGCTCGCCGGCAGCGACAAGCACAAGTTGCTGCCCGTGCCGTACGTCCAGTGGCCGCACTTCGGCCTCTGGGGCAACGATCACGTGATCGTGAAGGCCATCACGGCGGCCCAGTTCGCCGACGTGCCCGAGACCAAGCGCGATGATCGGATCACGCTCCTCGAGGAAGACAAGATCATGGCCTACTACGCGGGTGGACATCTCTACGCCACGCCGGACCGCGCGGAGCCGTTCATCTGATGACCGCCACGACCCTCCCCCCCCGGGTCTCGGATGTCGCGCGCGAGCCCGCTCGTGCGCGACTCCGCGGGGTGAGCGAAGCGCTTCCCCCCGGAGAGCGCATCCTCTGGGAAGGCGCCCCTGACGCACGCGCGCTCGCTCGGCACCTGTTCTTCCTGCGTCCCCTCAGTGCCTACCTCGGTGCCATGGTACTCTGGTGGGTCGCCGTCAACCGCAGTCAGATCGCCACGCAACAGTTCTGGGCGACCCTGGGCATTCAGATGTTGCTCGTCGGTGGCGTGGTCGGTGGCGCGTGGTTGCTGTCGCGCGGAATCGCACAGGGCACCACGTATGCCATTACGGATCGTCGCCTGGTGATGCGCTTCGGTGTGATCTTTCCGCTCACGATCAATGTGCCGCTGCACTTTGTCGAGGGGGCCAGTGTGCGTGAGTTCTCCGATCGCACGGGTCAGATCGCCCTGCAGCTCGGCAAAAAGGAATCGCTCGCGTGGATCGTGCTCTTTCCGCACGTGCGCCCGTGGGAGTACAAGTATCCGCAGCCGCTCCTTCGCGGGCTCACCGAGCCGGCCAAGGTGGGTGCGATCCTGCGCGCCGCGGTCCTCGCGGTGCCGGTCAAGGATGCCGCATGAGCACAGAGATCCATTTCGAAGCGGAGCCGGGTTCTGACTCCGCCATGCCGCATCTCACGCCGCCCAAGCCGATCCTACGTGTGGCGGTGATGATCGTGCTCGTGACCTTCACGCTCGCGGTGTTGGCCACGCAGTTCGGCATTGGGAAGTCACGAGATGAGTACGGTGCGGCCGTGGCGCAGCGGAGCCTCTCGTTCGATGACGCTCCAGATGGTGGCATCGTCGTGACCGATGGCGCCACCGGCGCGCTCGCGCTCACGCTCCCCGCGGGGACGAATGGCTTTCTGCGCGGCTCCTTGCGGGCGCTGGCCGATCGTCGCCGCATCTCCCAGTTGCCGCACGATGCCCCGTTCTTGCTCACGGCATGGCAGGACGGACGCATCACGCTCGATGACCCGCTCACCAAGCAGCGGATCGCCGTCAGCTCGTTCGGCCCCACGCAGGTGAAGTCGTTCGTGGCCCTGCTCGATCCGGCGGGAAAGGTCTTCCCGAATACCGAGTCAGCTTCCGCGAGCCCGTAAGAACGAGTCCCAGGGCGTCGACTCCAAGGTCACGCCCAGCACGATGAGTTCGAGGACCGCGAGGCCAAGGATGGTCGCGTATATCGTGGCCGCTTCTCGGCGGCCAGGCGCCTCAGCGCGCCGCGCGCCCCATGCCGTCCAGAGCATCGCGATGGTCACGACGATCGTGCTCGCCATCAAGAATGGTGAGTTCACCGGCGGGCCGAAGAACTGGCGTAGATACGCGAGATGCGGCGGGAGGAAGTTCGCTGCGGGATTCTCGACGCCGAAGAACACATTCAGCTTCGCGACCTGCTGGACGCCCCAGAAGAGGGCGAGCGTCGCGATGCCCACCTGGTTCTTCGCGTCTCGATTGACAACGAAACCGCAGATCAATATCACGAGCGTCGCCGCGTCGTTCACGAGCGTGGCGGCGATCGCTGGCCCGACCGCAGCCCATGAGGGCGCGATCGCCACCGCGCCCGTAGGGTGGATTCCGGTCATGTATCCGCCATAGAAGCTGGCCGACACCCACGCCCACAGCATCGCACCGCCGAGAAATGCGCGACGTACCCCGGCAGGCGATTCATCGTCACGGACGGCGAGAATCTCCGCCACACCGACCACGGCGAGAATGGTCGCGATGATCAATCCGGCAAAGCGGGTGACTGAACTGTGCTGCATCGCGATGATCACCCCCGTCGCGACCCACCAGAACAGAATGACCAGCCCGACTGCGCGTACGGTCTGCTTCATGCTCCAGCCGTTGGCATCGCGGCACTCACCGCACGGTGGATTCCCTGCGCATCGGTGCGCGGCAACGCCACGTAGCGGGCACCGAGTGCCGCGGCGAGTCGCTTGGCGATCTCGGTCGGACGCGGTGAGGTGTCGATCAGCAGCGTCGTCGCGCCAATCGCCCGCAGGGCCTGCGCCGATGCCAGGGCATCGGACTCAGCCTGTGGGCGGCCCGGCGTGCCGTCGCGCGCGATGTTCGCCCGTGCGTCCGTGAGAAACACGACCACGGTGTCGTTGCCAGTGCGCCGAGCCTGCGTGACGAGATCGCGCGCGCGATCGATCGCACTCGCGAGCGGTGTGCCGCCGCCGCCAGGGAGCGCCACCAAGGCCCGCTTGGCCGCGGCGATGGCCCGCGTGGGCGGAAGCAGGACTTCGGCTTGCGTGCCGCGGAACGCGACCAGCCCCACTTCATCGCGCCGCGAGTAGGCCTCGGCGAGGAGCAACTCGACCGCGCCCTTCGCCTCGGCCATGCGATTGATTGCTGCCGACCCGGAGGCATCGACGACAAAGATCGCGGTGGTGCCGGCGGGCTCGACGAGTCGACGCAGACGGAAGTCATCGGAACGCACGCGCACGCGCACGCGTCCGGTGTCGCCCGCGGGAGCTGGGCGGAGCTTTTGCCACGGCGCGGCGGCGCGGAGTGTTTCTAAGAGATCGAGTCGTCCGCCCGCGCGCGGATCACCGCGGCGTGTGCCGACCTGCCGTCCGCGTAGACCGCCACTGCGATCGTTCCCCGAGCGCCCGCCCGTTGCGCCCGCGCGCGCGGTGCGCATGGGTGCGTCGATGGTGAGCCCAACGGGAAGCGTGGC
>CAYUMN010000011.1:0-30452 GCA_964445835.1 uncultured Gemmatimonas sp. | reverse complement strand
ACGTCGAGTCGGCCGTCTTCGATCGGCAGCGCTTCGATGCGCCCGGCGCGCTTGGCGACGGTCGAGAATGTCGACCTGCGCGCCGGGAGCATCGAAGCGCTGCCGATCGAAGACGGCCGACTCGACGTGGCCGTGCTGTCGCTGGTGTTGCACTACGTCGCGGAACCGGTGGCGGTATTGGCCGGCATCCGTCGCGTGCTGGACCCGCAGAGAGGGAAGCTCCTCCTCGTGGACATGTTGCCGCACGACCGCGCCGAGTATCGCCAGACGATGGGCCATGTCTGGTTGGGCTTCGACACGGAGCAAGTCGCGCACTGGGGGCACGAGGCAGGCTTTCGCTCGGTGCGTGCCCATGCGTTGCCGGCGGCTTCGCAGGTGAAGGGTCCGTCGTTGTTCGCCGCAGTACTGCAGGTGTGATCTCACCACCACGTTCTACATCACTTCATCCTTCATCCTTCATCACGCAGGTTCAAATGACCGCTGTCGCTCCCACGCTCCACCCGTTCGACGCCGTGAAGGCCACCGGCCGTCCCGGCTTCAAGGTCGCAGACATCAACCTCGCCGATTGGGGCCGTCAGGAGATCCGCCTCGCCGAGTACGAGATGCCGGGCCTGATGGCGCTGCGCAACGAATACAAGGGCAAGAAGCCCCTCGCTGGCGCGCGCATCATGGGCTCGTTGCACATGACGATCCAGACCGCGGTCCTGATCGAGACGTTGACCGACCTTGGCGCCGACGTGCGTTGGGTGTCGTGCAACATCTTCTCGACGCAGGACCATGCGGCCTCGGCCGTGGTGGTCGGCAAGGACGGCTCGATCGCGCAGCCGCGCGGCACGCCGATCTTCGCGTGGAAGGGCGAGACGCTTGAGGAATACTGGTGGTGCACCGAGCAGGCGCTGATGTGGCCCGACGGCGGCGGCCCGAACCTCATTCTTGATGACGGCGGCGACGCCACGATGCTCGTGCACAAGGGCACGGAGTACGAGACCACCGGCGTCGTGCCGGCCTTCGATGCGGCGAACGAGCCGGAAGAGTGGGGCGTCATTCTTGAGCTCCTCCGCCACACGATCAAGGTGGATCCGACGCGTTGGACGACGGTCGGCAAGGCGATTCGCGGCGTGTCCGAGGAGACGACCACGGGCGTGCACCGCCTCTATGAGATGATGCAGGCCGGCAAGCTGCTCTTCCCGGCGATCAACGTGAACGATGCCGTGACGAAGTCGAAGTTCGACAACCTCTACGGCTGCCGTCACTCGCTCACTGATGGCATTCTCCGCGCGTCCGATGTCATGCTCGCCGGCAAGGTCGCCGTCGTCATGGGCTACGGCGACGTGGGCAAGGGGTCGGCGCAGTCGTTGCGCGCGCAGGGCGCCCGTGTGGTGATCACCGAAGTCGATCCCATCTGCGCGCTGCAGGCGGCGATGGAAGGCTACCAGGTCACCACGCTCGACGACGTCGTCAGCAGTGCCGACGTGTTCATCACGGCGACCGGCAATGCCGACATCATCACCGTCGAGCACATGGCGAAGATGAAGGACAAGGCGATTGTCGGGAACATCGGCCACTTCGACAACGAGATCGACATGGCCGGGCTGAAGAATCTGAAGGGCATCACGCGCAATCAGATCAAGCCGCAGTTCGATGAGTGGATCTTCCCGGATGGCCACTCGGTGCTCATCCTCGCCGAAGGCCGTCTCCTCAACCTCGGCTGCGCCACGGGCCACCCGTCGTTCGTGATGTCGGCGTCGTTCACCAACCAGGTGATGGCGCAGATCGAGCTCCACACGAACAACAACAAGTACGAGAAGAAGGTCTATGTGCTGCCGAAGGCGCTCGACGAGAAGGTCGCGCGTCTCCACCTCGAGAAGCTCGGCGTGAAGCTCACCAAGCTCACCGAGAAGCAGGCTGCTTATATCGGCGTGCCGGTCGACGGTCCCTACAAGCCGGATCACTACCGCTACTAGGGCGCGAGAGGTGAAGAGCGAGGACCGAGAGTGAGTGGTGAGGGTTGAGGGACGAGGGGGAGGGTTGAGGGACGAGGGACGAGGGAGAAGGAAATGCGGGGTCTCGGAGATCATCCGGGACCCCGCATTCCTCTGGTTCCACCCTCATCCCTCGTCCTTGAGCATTCGCCTTCGTGCCCTCGCCTCTCAAGCTTCAATCCTCAACCCTCGCCCCTCACTCTCGGTCCTCGCTCTTCATCTTTCACTTCAGCACGTCAACACCGCCCGCCTGCTGCCCCACCTCCACCGTCCCCACCAGCCGGAGTGCGCGCAGATCGATCACGTCCACCGTCGCCTGCTCCGATCCCACGCCTTCGTTCGTGACGAACAGGTAGCGATCGTCTGAGGTCACCGCCGCGCCGTGCGTGACGCGGCGCGAGGTGGGAATGCGGGCGAGCTCGGCTCCAGTTGCCGCGTCGAACACCGAGATCGACTGTCCACGCTTGTTGGTGCCGATCAACAGGCGCCCATCGTGCGTCACCGCGAGGTTGTAGACGCCAGGGCCCGCCGGGATGCGACGCGTCATGGTCCACGATGCGACGTCCACTTCGACGATCTCGCTCGACTTGTTGCAGGCGACCCAGACGCGCGCGCCGTCGGGGGAGGGCTGCGCCCACGTGGGCGAGCAACTCACGTCACCCGGCTTCGGCGGCTCCATCCCATGCCCGCCCAGGTCGTGCCCCGCGTTCGCGCTGGCGTGCGCGCCGGCGGCGCGCACGGGCGGGGAACCGGTCATGCCCATCTCTTGCCCGCGCGTGAGGAAGAAGTGGCGCGCCACGCTGAAGCTGCGCGTGTCGATCTCCACCAGTGCGTCATCCATCATGCAGGCGGAGTAATGCTTCGTTCCCGCCGCATTGAGGCGCGAGCCGTGCGGCATGATGCACGTTGGGATGCGCGCGACCTCGATCATTGCGCCGGTCTCCACGGCGGAGACGCTCGAGGTCACCAGGTCGCCGTGAAGATTGAAGTTCACCACCCACGCGAAGTAGCCGTCGGGGCTCACTTGCGCCGTCGCCGGGAAGGGACCGAGCACGGCGCGCCCGACCGGTTCGTCGTCGCGCGTGCGGAACTTCCACAACGAGCCTCCGGGCAGCCCGTGCGCCGTCGTGACGTAATAGAATGCCTCGTCCGGCGCGACGGCCACGCCGTGTGGGCCGTCAGGATCGATCAACGACATCCCGACCGGTACGACGCGCTCCAACCGCGCGCCGCTCGGCCCGAATGTAATGCGCGCGATTTCATCGACCGACTCCGAGACGGCGAACGCGACATACTCGCGCGTCGGCGGCACCACTTCGCTCAGCATGCGCGGCGCGAGGACCGCGACCTCCTGCGGTGGCGGCGCACAGGCCCTCAGCGCCAGCAGTGCGGCACACACGACCGCCACGCGGAAAGCATCGCGGGCCGGGTCGCGGACCGGGTCGCGATGGCCGCCGAGCGAGACCATCATGGCACCACGCCCGACTTCGGCTCGATGCGCACGATCCACAGTCCGTTGTTCATATCATTCACATACGCGAGTCCATCGCGCACGACCACGCCCCACGTCATCGCCGTGTTGCGGGTGCGGCCTTCCATGTCGGCGGTGTTCAAGTGGCCGATCTCGCGCCCCTGCGCGCGGAGATCACCACGGAGCTCGCCAGAGATATCGAACACGCGGAAGCCCGCGTTGTAGGCCCCCATGTAGAGCGAGTCACCGGCCACCCACACGTTGTGCACGCCGCCATGCTCCGGCTCGTACCAAGCGACCGATCGCGGGTTGTTGAGGTCGCTCACATCAATCACGTGCAACCGCCCGTAGGCACGCCCGGCGGCCGCATCCCGCGCCCCGCGAACGCCGCTCGACGGAAAGACTTCGTCGGCGATGAACACGTAGTTCTTGTGCCGCCAAGCGGTGTGGGTGCCGCGAATGAAGCCCGGGCCGCCATCGACCTCGACGTTCCGATACAGCGCGTTCAGGTCGTACTTGTATTGCGCCACCATCACCGGGTTCGAGGGCGTGCCGCCCTTGATGCCGTTGCCGACATCGAGGATCACGAGGCCGTCGTTCCACCACGAGCCGTAAAGCAGGCCATCCTGCACATCGATGTCATGCAACGTGCGCCCGACGTCGGGACGATTCTCTGTTTTCCACTGCGCGACTTCGCGCGGCTGGTACGGGTCGTCGATATTCAGCACGTGCAGCGCGCCGGTGCCGTCGTTGGTGAGAAAGACGTGCTGGCCGTAGCGCGGGTCTTTATAGATGAAGCTGGAGTGCACGCCCCCCGTCACGCCCTCGGTGAACTCGGAGATCACCTTCGGATGGCGCGGATCCTCGAGCGACGCGAAGACGACGCCGTTCTTGCGGTCCGCCGCCCCCTCGCGCGTGAACACCAGGAACTTGCCGTCGGGGGTCGTCATCACGTCATTCACGCGGCGCGTGTTGGCGATGATCGAGTCGGTCACCGTCGGCGACGCGGGATCGGAGATATCGATCGTATAGAGCACATCGCCGCCGCCACCGGAGCCGAGGTACGCGACTTGGCCATTCGGGTGAAGCCAGATCTCTTCGGTGTTGAAGCGGGTGCGCGGGAGACGTCCCACCACGGTCAGCGGGCGACGCACATCGCGTGCGGTGAGCGTCACGACCCCTTCGGCCGTGCGATTCCCCAGGGACGCGGTGACGGTGTAGCTCCCCGCCTCATAGCCCACGAAGGCGCCATCGGCCTCAATCATCCCGTGCCCGGGGCTGATGCTCCAGACCGGGGTGAGACCGGTGATCGCGCGGCCGTTCGCGTCCTTCGCCACGGCCGTGAATCGGATCACATCGCCGGTGCGCGCGTCACTGACGCCAGGCTCGACGCTCAGCGCACTCACCGCGGTCGCGACGACCTGAACAGGGAGCGTCTGCTGCACGGTCCCAACACGCGCGGTGATCGTGGCGCGTCCCGCCGCAACGGCGGAGACAAGTCCGACATCACTCACACGCACGACCGCAGTGTTGGATGCAGTCCAGATCACCTTGTCGTCGCGCTTGTCGCCGATCGCGGAGTACACCTCCCCGGTGAGGCGAATGCGCTGACCGGGCGCGAGACGCGTCGGGGCCGGCGTGATGGCAATGCGTGACGCGGCGCCCGGCACCATGCGCACCTCGAACTCTTCGACCTTCGGCGCCTCGCCCGGCACGATTGCCACGACCGCCGCCGGTAGCGTGCCGGTGGAGCCAGAGGTCACCAGCCCGGTGGGCGAGACCGTGCCCTCGAATCGTGCTCCGCGTGCCCCCCAGCGGAACTGGACGCCCGGAATCACCGCGCCGCTCGCGTCCCGCGCCTCAGCGGTGAGGCGCAAGGTGTCGCCTGCGGCCACCACCTTTTGCACCGGGGAGACCACGATGCGCGCGATGCGCGCGATGGGCGCGATCGGCGAGGGTTTGGTCGAGGCAGCCGGTGCCTGCTGGGCGAGGACGAGCGCGGGGGCGAGGGTGCCGGCGAGCACCAAGAGTCTGAGCATGTGCGGTCGGGCTGGAGGTGATTCGCTTCTGAGGGCTATCGTGAATATACCGCCGCCGTGCGTCAGGGATTCCTTGGCGCAGGCCCGGGTGCAACGCTGACAGCGGAACGTGTGGCAGGACAACAGAATTCACATGGCAGCGAGCAACCGCTCGTTTGCGCTCGGCATCACGTCATCTCCTGGAGTCTCCCATGTTCAAAGTGAATGAAGGCTCGGCGGACCGCCTCGTGCGCGCGGCGGTCGGTCTCGGACTCATCTCGCTCGTGTTCGTCGGCCCACAGACCCCGTGGGGCTGGCTGGGGATCATTCCGCTCGCCACGTCGCTCATCGGCTGGTGCCCGCTCTACGCCGTGCTCGGCATGAACACCTGCGGAATCAAGACGGTGAAGTGAAGGGGAGCAGGTGACACGTGGGGAGTCGCGCGTACATTCCGTGCATGCGACTCCGCTCCGCTCTCGTCGCCGCGCTCGCCGCGGCCCCCGCCCTCGCCTGCGCGCAGGCCCCAGTCAGCACCGACCCACACCTGGCGCGTGCGCAGCGGGCGCTGCGTGCGACCCCGCTGATCGACGGACACAACGATCTCCCGTGGGCGATCCGGAACGCCCCGGACGCTCCGTTCGACGTCGAGGCGTATGATCTCCGTGGCCCCACCAAGGGTCACACGGACATCGCACGGCTCCGCGCTGGCATGGTCGGTGGGCAGTTCTGGTCCGTATACATCCCGGGCGATACGAGCGTGGCGCGACTCGGCTACGCCAAGGTGCAGCTCGAGCAAATCGACATCGCGCTGCGGGTGATGGCGAAGTATCCCGACACATTCCAGTCCATCACCACCGCGGCGGGCTTCCGTCAGGCCTTCGCCGCGGGCCGCATCGGCTCGGTGATGGGGATGGAGGGAGGGCACGCGATCGAGAACTCGCTCGGTGCGCTCCGCGCCTTCCATGCGATGGGCGTGCGGTACATGACGCTCACGCACAACGTGCACCTCGATTGGGCCGATGCGCACGTCGCGAATCCGCGGCACGACGGACTCACGGCGTTCGGCAACGAAGTCGTGCGCGAGATGAATCGCCTTGGCATGTTGGTGGATCTCTCGCACACGTCGGTGGCGACAATGAGCGATGCGCTCGACGTGAGTGCGGCGCCGGTGATGTGGTCGCACGCGAATGCGCGCGCGGTGCACGACCACACGCGCAACGTGCCCGATGACATTCTGCGCCGCCTCCCACGGAATGGCGGCGTCGTGATGGTGACCTTCGTACCGGGCTTTGTGACGAGCGCGCCCAAGGCGACTCTCGTGCAGGTGGCTGATCACATCGATCACATCAAGCGGGTGGCCGGCGTCGACCACGTCGGGATCGGCGGGGACTTTGACGGCATCGATACCGTCGTCGAGGGCCTGGAGGATGTCTCGACGTACCCGGCGCTCTTCGCTGAGCTTGCGCGACGCGGCTGGAGCGAGGGCGACCTGAAGAAGCTCGCGGGCGAGAACATCCTCCGCGTGATGGATCAGGCCGAACGGGTGGCGGCGCGGCTCCAGCGGGAGCGCGCGCCGAGCACGGCGACTATCGAGCGCCGCGCGCCGCCAGGACGTTGATCGCGCGGATGCGAAGCCACTGCCGCATCCCAGCGAGTGAAGTGAGCGGGGTCGCGCCGATCTCGTCGAGCACGTCGCTGTAGTACGCCGCCCCGCTACCGCCGACGATCAGCCCGGCGTTGGCGGGGAGATGCTTCCGGAGGAGGCGAAGCTCGTCTGGGAGCGCCGGATCGTCCGTGGGATAGACGATCGAGAGGGCGAGCGCATCGGCCTTCGCGTGTTGCACGACGCGCGCGAGTTCCTCGGCTGGGAGGTTCGGGGAGAGATAGGCCACGCGCCAGCCATTGCCGGCCGCGGTCGTCGCGGCGAGCATGGCGCCGAGCTCGTGCAACTGGTTGGCCGGCGTGCCGACGACGACGAGCGGGGCCCCGGCGTCGGGGACGGTGAGATCCGCCATCCAGGTGAGCACGCGGCGGATGGTGGTAGTGGACAGATGTTCGTTGGCGGGACGCAAGAGCCCCTGATGCCAGAGCGACCCGATCGTGAAGAGCAGGGGGCCGATCACCTGGTCCAGCACTTCTTCTGCCGGCATGCGGAGGACGGCCGCGCGGAGGGTCTGCTCGAGCCGCTGCGCGTCGAACTCCTCGACGGCGATCAGCGCCGTGGAGAGATACGACTCGACGGCCGGTTGATCGGTACCGAGGCCGTTGCGCGAACGCGATTCGCGCTCGTCGGCTTCGATCAGGCGCCCGAGTTCCTCATTGGCGAGCGGCACAAGTTGTCCGATCTGACGCCCCGAGCGCGAGGCACGCGACAGGAGCGAGAGCCGTTCCAGATCGCCATCGGTGTAGTGGCGTTGCCCTCCGGCCGACCGCATCGGCTTGACGGCGCTGTACCGACGCTCCCAGGCGCGAAGCACATCTGGGGTGAGCCCGGTTCGCTGAGACACAATGCGGACGGGATGGAGACCGTTGGCAGTAGGCATGTACTTACAATGTGGACGTGGGGGAGCTTTGTCAAGCTAATGGCTGGACAAAGCCATCCATTAGGCTGGACATACCCCGGCGCCGACGATCAGTTCCGTGCCTTCTCCACCCGGGCTTGGAACATCGAGAAGACGCGCTGTCCGACCTCCGTCTGGGTGGCGACCCATTCGGCGTTCACGAAGGCGCGCGGGTTCATTTCGGCGCGGATCTGCGTGAGGAAGGGATGCACCTTCGCGAAGAGCAGGAAGCCCTCGCCGTTGCTCTCCATGGCGAGGTCGGCGTTCAGCGTGCCGTGCTTCATGAGGCCGTAGGCCATTTCCCAATAGGTGGACACCTGGCGGAAGGCGCGGGACATGGGGTGGTCCGCGGCCGCGACGGCCGTGAGGTCCTCGAAGCTCTTGGGCATGAACTTGCTGTTGAGGAGATCGCGCGACTCGCGCATGGTCGGCTCACGGCGGAGCTCGTAGAGCCGGAGGACGAGTTCGGCGTCGTGGTGGTCTGGCGGTTCGGGTGCGCGCATGGGCGGTGAGGCTCCGAGGAGGGTGGAGGTGGAGTGGCTGCGGGGAGCGGGGTATCTTAACGTGCATTCGGGGTCCCGCGTCGGGGCCCGCGGACTCTCCCTCCATTGGAATCGCTCCCATGCGTCTTGTTCCTGCTCTCGCCCTCGCGATGCTCGCCATTCTTGCCGCGGCTCCGCTCACCGCGCAGAGTGCGCTGCGCGCGCCGCTCAGCACGCGCGCCACCTTCTCAATGCCGCTCGCGCTCCCCCGCGTGCAGGGGCAGCCTGCCCCCACGCCGAAGCTGGTGACGATTGACTACGGACAGCCGCATGCGCGTGGTCGCGAAGTGCCGACCGAGCTCTCCAAGGACGCCACTGTCTGGCGGACGGGGGCGAACACCTCCACGACGCTCAAGACCGAAACCGACCTGACGATCGGCGGCGTGGCGGTCCCGGCCGGCCACTACTCGCTGTACACCATCCGTGAAGGGGGCCGCACCCTCCTGATCATCAACAACAACACGGGACAGTGGGGCACTGAGTACGACGCCACCAAGGATCTCGCCCGTGTGCCGCTCCGCGTTCGCAACACGACCGAGGCCCTGGAGTCGTTGCAGATCACGATGGTGCCGACCGACAGTCAGTCGGCCCGTGGCACGCTGAACATTCAGTGGGGGACGCTCCACCTCTCCACGGATTGGGCTGCCCGGTAAGTCTCAGGGCCTGTCCCGCACTCCGCCTGCGTTCCACCGACTTGGGTGCGTCGAGCTTTCGCTCGGCGCACCCAAGTCGCGTTTGGGATCAGTGACCGAGCACGACCAAGAGTTCACCGGCAATGGTGAGGGGGTCGAATGGCTTGGTCAGGCAGGCGATCGCTCCCACCTCGAGCGCCGAGTCTCGGTCGCCGCGCTGCGCCCGCGCGGTGAGGAAGACGACGGGAACATGCTGTGTGCGCGGGTCGGCCTTGAGCCGCCGGCAGGTCTCGTAGCCGTCGAGGTCGGGCATCATGGCATCGAGCAGGATCGCATCGGGGGGCGATTCGATCGCGCGGGCGAGCAACAAAAGCCCAGACTCGAGGATCTCCGCTTCAATACGGGGTTCTAGGCTCAGGGCGAGCTCAAGAATGGTGCGGATGTCCGGCTCGTCGTCGGCGCAGAGAAGTCGCATACGGTGGAATGTGCTGAGCGCGCGAGACCCCCGCAACGGGCCAGTCAGAATGTGTTGGGCCGTGGCCTCGAATGTTCGACTCCCGGTGGTGCGGGCAGTAGTTTGTTAGGGACAACCCAGTCGTCGCATTACCTCCCCGCTCCCCCTTTCCGATTCATGCCAGCCCCGGGTGACCTCAAGGACGTTCTGGCGCAATTGCGCGAGCGATACCTGGCGGGCAGCGGCAACACGGTCCAAGCCTTCGTGCAGCTCGCGGACCAACTGCAGAGCGCGCCCGATGCCCCGGAGGTGATCGATGCGCTGCGCCGCGAGTTGCATCGGCTGCGCGGCACGGCGGGAAGCTACGGGTTCCATGAGACGAGTCGTCTGGCCGCCGCACTGGAGCCGGTCGCCGTGAAATGGACGAACGATCGCGAGCTTGATCGGGCGCGTCGCGGGGCCATCGTGCGCAAGTTCGTGCTGGCATTGCAGGCCTCATTCACCTCCTCGGGTGAATCCGCCGCGACCGGCGATACCGACGCGCCGGCGCGGCTCCTGCTGGTGGACGTGCCCGAGGCCGCCGCCGCGCGACTCGTCGCGGAGGCCATTCATCGCGGCTACCGTGTGGAGCAGGTGAGCGCTGACGCCGTGACGGCACTGACGGAGGCCGCCCCCGGTGCCATTGTCGTCGCGGGGCCGCGCACGACACTCCGCGTCTCTGCGGATACCCCGCTTGTCATTATGAGAGACGCCGACTCGCCGCTCCCGCGCCTGACGGCGAACATGACCGTTGTCGACTCCGGCGTCGACGCGCATGATCTCATGATGACCATCGAGGCGCGCACCCCGCACTCGACGCTCACCGGCGTGACCTTGCTCGTGATCGAGGACGATCCGGAGATGTCGCTGCTGCTCCGGGCCATCGGCGAGCGGCAGGGAATGTTCGTGGAAACGCGTCCGGATGCGTCGGCAATCATCGACGCGCTCGAGACCGTACGGCCCGCGGTGATGTTGCTCGACATCAATTTGCCCGGACGCAACGGTCTCGAGGTCACGCGATCGCTGCGCGAGAATCCCAAGTATCGTGACCTCCCGATCGTGCTCGTCTCGGCCTCCACCGATGTGGCGACGCGATCTGCCGCGTTCGCCGCGGGCGCGGACGATTTCCAGTCGAAGCCGGTCTCGCCCGAAGAACTCATGCGTCGCGTTGAGCGCCTGCTCGAGACGCAACGGCAACGTCAACTCGCCCTCGGGATTCACCCGATCACGGGGCTGTTCTTGCCGCCGCGCACGTTGCAGGTGTTCGACGGCGAGCTTGCCTCAATTGCGGCCGAGGCGAATCCAGCGACCCTCGCGGTCGTACGGCCGACCCATCTCGTGGATGGGGTGCTCGCCACCGCCTCGTGGCACCGCGAACTCCGGATGCTCGCGGGGGCGCTCGGGTCGGAACAGGTGCGCATCGGTTTTCGCGACGAGGTGGCGGTGCTGCTGCTCTTCGCGATGCCCGCGGCGGCCGCCGCGGCCCGGCTCGACGCCTTTGCCGAGGCGTCGCAGTCGGACCCGGTGCCGTGGTGCGCGGGATTGGCCGAGTTGCGTCCCGGCGCGGAACCGTCGACCGCGCAACTCGTTCGGCTCGGCGAAGAGGCCTGGCATCTGGCGCGTGAGCACGGGGAGGCATTGCGCATCTGGGATCCCGTGGACGCTGGGGTCGCCCCCGACGTGATCGTGGTCGAGGACGATGAAGCGCTGGCCGATCTCTTGACGTTCGCGCTCTCGGCGCGCGGCCTCACCTGGGTGCGGTTCGCGGATGGTCCAGCGGCACTCGATGGGTTGCGGGCGATGCGGGTGCGTGGGCGCTCTCCGATTGTCCTGCTCGACGTCGATCTCCCCGGACTCGACGGGTTCTCCCTCTTCGAGCGGTTGCGCGTCGAGCGGCCGAGCGTGTTCCGCGTGGTCTTCGTGACGGTGCACACGAGCGAGGCCGATCAGCTGCGGGCGATTCGCGCCGGCGCCCTCGACTACATCCCGAAGCCCGTCAGTCTCCGGGTGTTGATGGCGAAGATCGCGGGCTGGCGCCTCGCCGCAATCGCGGAATGAGCTCCGCGGTCGTCTTTGGAGTGATGGCGGCCGTGCAGGCCGTCTTCCTGTTCCTGCTGTTCATCTTCCTCGCGGTCCGTCGACGGTACGACCGGCAGCGGCAGGCGGCCTACCTCGCGAGCAAGGCGTCGCTCTCCGTACCGCTACGCGACTGGGTCGTGGCGGGGGCGAATCCCGAAGCATTGGTCGCGGCCCTGCGGGCGCTACCCAAGGGCACCGCGGTGGGCTACCTCGCGTTGTTGGCGCGGCAGACGATCACGATCGACCAGCGGGATCTGCTCGCGGTGAACTTACGGAAGGAGCCGTGGATCCACGACGCGCTTGCGCAGCGGCATTCCCGCTACTGGTGGCGTCGCCTTGAGGCGGCCCGCGCGCTCTCGATCCTTGGGACGGTGGACGATCAGCCCGCGATTGCGGCGTTGCTGCGCGACGAGCATCCCGCGGTGCAGGTGGCCGCGGCCTCCGCGCTCCCGCGCGTGGCGGACGCCGCGATGCTCGGCTTGGTGGTGGACGAGATCTTCACGCTGCCGAAGGTCGTGCGACAATACGTGACGTCGGTGCTGCGCGAGACGCGCGGCATGGCGGGCGAGGCCCTCACCGGACGCATCGCGAACGGAACACAAATGGCGGAGCTCGCCGCGTGGATCGAACTCGCGGCGAGCATTGACCATCCGCAGGCGATTGCCGCGTCGATTCCGCACGCCACGCACCGCGCGCCGGCGGTGCGGCGCGCGGTGGCGAAAGCGCTGGCGCGGCACCCCGGGCCTGACGCGGCGCGCACGCTGGTGGGGCTGCTCAAGGACACCGACTTCAGCGTCCGTGCGCTCGCGGCGCGCGGCCTCGGGCAGCTCGGGTCCTCGACGGCCGTGCCGGCCCTCGCGCCGTTACTGATGGACGGGGTCTGGCAGGTGCGTCTGCGCGCCGCGCTTTCCCTCGCGCAGCTCGGCGAGCGCGGCCGCGCGGCGCTGCGCGCCGCCCGGGACGGGAATGATCGATTCGCGCGCGAGATGGCGACCATGGTGAGTGGCCTCACCGATGGCGCCGTGCTCGAACTGGGCGATACATGAGTCCGAGTCTTATGGAGTTCTTGCGCGCGGTGGTGCTGTGGACCGATCGGTTCGCGCTCACGTATCTGCTGCTGCTCAGTACCGGGTATGCGCTCCTGCTGATTCTCTCGATTCCTGAGCTGTGGCGGCACTGGCGCTTGGCGGCCGATGAACATCTGCGACGTCTCCTCGCCTCCGATGCGCTGCCGCCGCTCTCGCTCCTCGTGCCGGCGCACGACGAGGAGGTCACGATTGCGGCCAGTGTGCTCTCGTTCCTCACGCTCGAGTATCCGCATCTCGAAGTCGTGGTCGTGAACGATGGGTCGAAGGACAGGACGGTCGAGGTCATGATGCGGGAGTTCGACCTCTACGAGGTGCCGCCGGCCTTCGCCGTGCGCCTCCCATCGAAACCGGTGCGCGCGTACTATCGCTCGCGTCGGCATGCGCGGTTGCTGGTGATCGATAAAGACAATGGCGGAAAGGCTGATGCGCTGAATGCGGCCATGAATGCCTGCCGACATCCCTTCGTCGTGGCGGTCGATGCCGACACGCTGATTGAACCCGACGCGCTCGTGCGTCTCGCGCGCCCCTTCCTGCTCGGCGCGAACGTTGCCGCGGTGGGCGGGTCGGTGCGCGTGGCGAATCACTGCATCGTGAAACATGGACGTGTGGTCGAGGCGCGTGTCCCAGCCGCATGGCTTCCGGGCTGCCAGGTGGTGGAGTATCTCCGCGCGTTCCTCTTCGGGCGACTCGCCTGGAACATGCTTGGCGGCAATATCCTCATCTCGGGTGCCTTCGGGCTGTTCCGGAAGGAGTTCCTGTTCGCGATCGGTGGGTATCGCACCGGGAACGTGACCGAGGACATGGACTTGGTCGTGCGATTGCAGCGCTATCTCCACGAGAATGGGATACGGGCCGCATTGCCGTTCATTCCGGATCCGGTGGCGTGGACCGAGGTGCCGGCCAACTGGACGGTGCTTGGGCGTCAGCGCGAGCGATGGCATCGCGGCCTGATTGCCACGCTCCTCTCGCACCGCGTGATGTTGTTCAATCCGCGCTACGGGGCGTCGGGGATGATTGCCTACCCGTTCTTCTTCTTCGGGGAGATGTTGGCGCCGCTGGTCGAAGTGCTGGGCTACATCGGGCTGTTCATCGGGCTCGCGATCGGCGCGGTGAATGCGCAGTTCGCGCTCCTCTTCCTCGCGGTCGCGATCGGCTTCGGGACCCTGCTCTCGGTGTGGGCGATCGTGCTGGAGGAGTTCTCGTTCCGACGGTACACGCGACCGCGCGACTTCTGGCGGCTCCTCGGCTTCGCCCTGATTGAGGGCCTCGGGTACCGCCAGATCACGGTGTTTTACCGCCTCAAGGGCTTTTGGAACTACGTCCGCGGCGTCGAGACGTGGGGGCGCATGACGCGCGAAGGCATCGGGACCCAAGCCAAGCCGGTGGCGTAACGCGGTGGCGCAGCGCGGTGGCGTAGCGCACCGCGCCCGCGCGACTCAGTTGGTCAGGCCCTGCAACTCACGGCGTACGCGATCCACAAGCGAGGCCTCCGTATCGCGGGTCTTCACGAAGGCATCGGAGATCCGAATCCCCGAGTCCTTGAGGTCCTGCGCGGTGAAGTCCGAGGCGGAGTAAAGGATGACGGCGATGGTGCGGAAACGCGCATCCCCGCGCAGGCGTCGCGCGAACGAGAGCCCGTCCATGCCGGGCAGACCGGTGTCGAGGATCACGACGCGAACGCGGGTGCGTTCGAGCGTGGCCCATGCGGCGTCGGCATCCCCCACGGGCAACGGCCGCGAGAAGGGCTCGAGGAGCGCACTGAGGACGTCGCGCATCGAGTCGTCGTCTTCCACGATCAGCACCCCGGGACGTGCGTCGGACTCTCCGGTCGGGCTCGGGGCGACTGGGAGCTCGACGTAGAACTCGGTGCCCCCTCCCTCCGCACCCCGAAAGCCGATCCGTCCAGCGTGCATCTCGGTGATGGACTTGGAGATGCTCAGGCCCAGGCCCGTGCCGCCGCCCCGACGCGACTCGGCGCTCTGCGCCTGCTGAAAGCGCCCAAAGATGCGCGAGGCGAACTCGGGCGGGATTCCCGGACCATGATCGCGCACGCTGATGCACACGGTGCTCTCGAGCAGCTCCGCCGTGAGCTCGACCGCGGCCCCTTTCGGCGAGAACTTGACGGCGTTCGAGATCAGGTTCGTGAACACCTGCGTGAGTCGGTCGGCATCGCCAAAGAGCTCGACCTCGGGCACCGTTCCGAGCGTCAGGTGCACGTCGGCATCGCGGGCGAGTCCTTCGAGACCGGCGATCGTGAACTCGAGGATGGGGCGGAGCCGCAGGCGATCACGACGGATCTCCACATGCCCGGCGTCGATCTTCTCGACGTCAAGAATGTCGTTGATCAGGCGGATGAGGCGGTCGGTGTTGGTAAGTGCGATGCGCAGCAGCTCGCGTCCCTTCGGGCTGAGCTCGCCGCCGGCGCCGCTCAGCAGGAGGCCGAGCGCGCCGCGCATGGACGTGAGCGGGGTGCGCAGTTCGTGGCTGACGGTCGAGACGAAGTCGGCCTTCAGTCGCTCCAGCTCCTTGAGCTGCTCGATATCCTCTTGGAGCTGTCCCTCGCGCTGCGCGATGCTGTGCGCGAGCCGGTCGAACGTCCGGGCGAGACTCGCCATCTCCGCATTGGGCGCGCGGTGCGCATTCGGGAGTTGCGCGTCCGCGTAGCGTCCGCCGTCGAGCGCCTCGGCCGCAATGACGACCTGATTCAGCGACCGCGAGACGAGGCGGAGGAGCAGGGTCATCAGGAGCGCGAAGATCGCCACGGCGGCGGCGCGGAGCAGGAAGGTCTCCCACTCGTTGAGTGCGGCGTCGGTCTCGGCCTCGGCATCGAGCCGGATCACGTCCTCGCGCATGGCGCGCAACATGTTGGCGTGCACGTCGCGAAACTCGTCCATCAGGGCGGCGCCGAGGATGACGCTGTCGAGGGCGCTCGGCCGATTCCGTAGGCGGATCCACGCACGCCCCTCGCTCATCGCGAGGGCAGAGACGATGTCGCGGTCCCAAGTGGCCACCAAGGCGACCATCCGCGCCGCGTCCCCGGCCACGCGCCCGTCACGCGCCATCACCGCCTGCATTCCGGCGATGTCTATTCCGAACCCTCGACGTGCCTGCTCGTACTTCTCAAAATACCGCGGATCTCCCGTCATGAGGTGGGCGCGGTGCGACGCGGCCATCATCGTGACGTCCGTCAAAAGCCGGGCCCCCGAGACCTCGGCCTGATGGAGTTCCTGTCGGAGCTGATTGCGCTGGCGCTGGTTCTCGGCCTCTCGGTCGGCGGAGAGCCGTGCGGTCAGGAGCCAAGTCACCCCCACGATCAGCCCGATGAAGATCAGCTGCGTCGTCAGCGGAAGCCGACGCCAGGACCTGACGCGCTGCAGGACTGGGCCGGTCGTCGGTTCGGAGAGATCCACGTCAGCGGGTTGAGGGTCTGCCGAAAGGTGCCCAGCGCGGGCGCCGGACGCTAGCGATGACTAAATTCATCTGCACATTCGTCCGTTCACCCTAGAGAGCGCCCCTGATGTCCTCCTTTCGCACCCCGTTGCACGCCCTGCACGCCGCCGGCCAGTCCATTTGGCTCGATTTCATCGATCGCGCGCTGCTCCAGGGGGACATCCTCGCGCGCCGGATAGACGGGGACGCGATGACGGGGATGACGTCGAATCCGACGATTTTCGAGAAGGCGCTGGCCTCGGGGACGTTGTACGACGCCCAGCTCCAGGCCGCCGCCCCCGGGAAGACGGCCTGGGAACTCTTTGAGCTGGTCGAGACGGATGACGTACGGGTGGCCTGCGATGCCTTTGCCGACGTCTACGCGGCCTCCAAGAGCCTCGATGGCTACGTGTCCATTGAAGTCTCGCCGGGCTCGGCGCACGACGCCGCTGCGACGGTCGACGAAGCGCACCGGCTCTGGCAGACGGTCGATCGCCCGAATGTGATGATCAAGGTTCCCGGTACGCCTGAAGGGTGCATCGCGCTTGAGCGACTGATTGCCGACGGGTTGAACGTGAATGTCACGCTGCTCTTCGGCGTGGCCGCGTACGATCGCGTGATCGAGGCGTATCTCCAGGGGTTGGAGCGCCGCCACGCGGCGGGGAAGCCGCTCGCGCACATCGCGTCGGTGGCTTCGTTCTTTGTGAGCCGAGTGGATAGCGCCATCGACGCGGCGCTCGCCGCGCAGGTGCACGCGGGGACGCTCTCGGCCGAGCGCGGCGCCGCGCTGCAGGGGCGCGCGGCGGTGGCGAACGCCAAGCGCGCGTACCGACTCTTTCGGGAGCGCTTCAGCGGGCCGCGGTGGGAGAAGCTCGCCGCCGCCGGCGCGCAGCTGCAACGCCCGCTGTGGGCGAGCACCAGCACCAAGAACCCGACGTATCGCGATACGCTCTACGTGGAACAGTTGATCGGCCCTGACACCGTGAACACGATGCCGCCGAACACGCTGGAGGCGTTCCGTGACCACGGGATCACCGCCCGCACCGTCGATACGGGGCTCGCGGAAGTTGAGGCGCTGTTCGCGGATCTCGCGACGCTGGGCATCTCGCTCGATGCCGTGACCGACACGCTCCTCGCCGAGGGCTTGGCCTCGTTCCAGAAGTCGTTCGACACGCTCATTGCCGGCATCGAGCAGAAGACGGCCGCGCTTGCGGTGGCGAGGTGACCATGACCACGCCAACTGGTTTGAACAGTGGCCCGCACGACGCCACGAAGATCGTGGCGACGATGGGTCCGTCGTCCGCGAACCCCGAGGTGATCCGGCAGCTGATGCTCGCCGGCATGAACGTGGCGCGCCTCAACTTCTCGCACGGGACACACGAGGCGCACGCGCAGACCGTGGCGACGATCCGCGGCATCGCGACCGAGCTCGGCCGTCCGGTCGCGATCCTCGGGGACCTGCAAGGGCCGCGCATCCGCATCGGGATGTTGCCCGAGCCGCTCGACCTTCATGAGGGCGACGCGCTCGTGCTCGCGCCGGAGGGGGTGGCCCGCGGCGCGGAGATCCCGGTGACGTATGAGAATCTCGCCATTGATGTGCGTGATGGCGGCACGATCCTCGTCGATGACGGGCTCATCGCGCTGCGGGTGACGGGCATTGATGGCCCGCGCGTTGCGGCGAAGGTGGTGTACGGCGGCCGCCTCAAGAGCAACAAGGGGATGAACCTGCCGGGCATCGATGTGTCGGCCCCCTCGCTCACGGCGAAGGACCGCCTCGATATCCCGTTCGCGATCGCACAGGATCTCGACTATCTCGCGCTCAGCTTCGTGCGCCGCGCCGAGGACATCGAGGAACTGAAGGCGCTCCTCCCCAAGGGCTTGTTGGTCGTCGCGAAGATCGAAAAGGACTCCGCGCTCGAGCGCATCGAGGGGATTCTGCGCGTGTCCGACGCGGTGATGGTCGCGCGTGGTGACCTCGGCGTCGAGTTGCCCTTCGAGCAGGTGCCGCTGCAACAGAAGCGCATCATCGGCTTGGCGAATCGCTATGGGCGTCCCGTGATCACGGCCACGCAGATGCTGGAGTCGATGGTGCAGCATCCGCGCCCGACGCGCGCCGAGGCGAGCGACGTGGCGAATGCGATTCTCGACGGCACCGATGCCGTGATGCTCTCGGCCGAGACCGCGGCGGGATTGCATCCCGTCCTCGCGGTGCAGGCGATGCGTCGTATCGCGGCGGCGGCGGAGGAGGCGCCGGTCGCGCGCGGGCAGGGCATCGACCGCCTCGTGCCGGGTCAGGCGACGGTGGAGGAGACGATCGCCGCGGCCTCGGTGACGGCGGTGCGTCTGCTCGGCGCGAGTACGATCGTCGTGTTCACCAAGAGCGGCTTCTCCGCCCGCATCGTGGCGGCGCGTCGTCCGAATGTGCGGATCGTCGTGCTCACGGATCACGTACGCACGTACCGGCAGTTGGCGATGGTCTGGGGCGTGGTGCCGTTTCTCGTGCCGCACTGCGACACCTACGATCAGATGACGGCGCTCGCGCGTGACCTGCTGGTCAAGAATGGGCTCGCGAAGGTCGGGGATCGGATCGTCGTGACCGCGGGGGTGCCGTTCGACGTGCCGGGCTCGACGAACCAATTGAAGGTGGAGACGGTGTGAAGCTGACGTTCCTGGGAACGGGCACGAGTTTCGGCGTTCCGCAGATCGGGTGCGCGTGCGCCGTGTGCCGTTCCGAGGATCCGCGCGACCATCGGACGCGCGTCGGCGCGCTCGTCGAGAGCGCGGGACTGCGCCTGTTGATCGACACGCCGCCGGAACTCCGATTGCAGTTGTTGGCGGCGGGTGTGGATCGGCTCGATGCCGTGCTGTTCACGCACGACCACGCCGATCACACGCACGGGATCGACGACATCCGTGCGATCTCGATGCGTCGCGACGGCGCGTTGCCGATGTATGGCCCGGCGGAGACCCTCGCCACGCTCGCGCGTCGCTTCAACTACATCTTCGACTCGGCGATGAAGCCGCTGCCGGGGACGAGCAAGCCGGAAGGCTTCGCGCAGGCGCTGGAGGCGGGCATTCCCACGCAGATCGGGCATCTCGCAGTCACGCCGATCGAGTTCCCGCATGGGCGTGTGCGTGTCTTCGGGTATCGGATCGGCGCGCTCGCCTACATCACGGACGCGAAGGAAGTCCCCGAGGCCGCGCTCCCGTTCCTACAGGACGTGGACGTGCTGGTGCTGAACGCCCTCTTTCGCACCGCGCACCCGACGCATCTTTCGATCGGCGAGGCCGTGGCCACCGCCGAACGGATCGGCGCGACGCGGACGTATCTGACGCACTTGACCCATGAGACGGCGCACGCGGATCTCGCGCGCGCCCTGCCTGCCGGCGTGTTCCCGGCCTATGACGGACTGACTGTGGAGATGGACGGATGACCATCCACCTGGATGTGAGTGGGATGCTGAAGGCCGCGGTGCCAACGGGCCCCGATGCGGCGGCACTCGATGCCATGGCGCCCCGCCTCAAGGCCGTCGCCGCAGGGGCACGCGCGATGGAGGCGAAAGGCGTCCTTGGCTTCCGCGCGCTCGAAGCGCAGGCCGAGGAGCGGGCGCGGGTGCTCGATTGGGCCGCGAGTGCGCGTCGCGGCCTCGACGAGGTGATTGTGCTCGGCATTGGCGGCTCGGCACTTGGGGCGGTGTGTCTGCGCTCCGCCCTCCTGCCGCGCGACTGGAATGCGCGCACGAAGGATCAGCGAGGTGGGCGTGCGCGGTTGCATGTGCTCGACAACGTCGACCCGCGCAGCGTGACGGGGCTGTTCGATATGGTCGATCTCGCGCGCACCCGCGTGCTCGTCATCTCCAAGTCGGGCAGCACGGCGGAGACGATGGCGCAGTACTTGTTCGTGCGCGCACGGTTGAAGGCTGCGGGGCTTCCGGCGCGCGAACACTTGGCTTTTGTGACCGATCCCGTGAAGGGCTCGCTGCGCCGGGTGGCAGACGCCGAGGGGATTCCGGCGTTCGAAGTGCCCGCGAATGTCGGGGGACGCTTCTCGGTGATGAGCCCGGTGGGCACACTCCCCATGGCGCTGCTCGGGCTCGATGTCGAGCAGTTGATCGCGGGCGCCATCGCCATGCGCGACCGTTGCACTGGGGAGTCGTTCCGCAAGGATCCGGCGCTCGCCTTTGCGGCGTTGCAGTGGCGGGCCCAGACCGAAGCAGGGCAGAGCGCACACGTGCTGATGCCGTACAGTGATGCGCTGCGCGATCTCGCGCCCTGGTTCGTGCAGCTCTGGGCCGAATCGCTCGGTAAGCGCACGCCGAGCGGCCAGCCCGTGGGCCCGACGCCGATCGCCGCGGTCGGCGCGACCGATCAGCACGCGCAGGTGCAACTCTTCATGGAAGGCCCGATCGACAAAACGGTGACCTTTGTCGATGTGGAGACGCATCCGGATGAAACGCCGATCCCGGTGGGCGACGATTCCCCGGCGGAGCTCGCGTATCTGAAGGGGCGTGGCTTCGGTGAGTTGCTCCGCGCTGAAGCGCGGGCGACCGCTGGCGCACTCGCTCGGGGTGGCCGCCCTTCGATGACGTTAAAGGTCTCGCAGGTGGACGAATGGCACCTCGGCGGGCTCTTCATGTTCTTTGAGTTGGCGACCATCTACGGCGGGCAACTGTATGGCGTGGATCCGCTGGACCAGCCGGGCGTCGAGCTCGGCAAGCAGCTGACGTACTACCAGTTCGGGCATCCCGAGTGGCAGGGGATGCGCGCGGTGTGGGAGTCGCTCCCCACCGCCGACCCGGCGTGGGTGCTGTAGATTCTCCCGTAGCGCGTTGACCCGCTCGTGTGCGCCCGCGCTCCCGCGGGCGCACCGCGCACCCCGATGACCCTCGATCCCCGACCGATGTCCACCGTTCCTGCTTCTGTGGTGCAAGTCCTTGGTGCTGCGGCAACGATCGCCAAGCATCAGCTCACCGTGCACGACGAGGCCGCGCTGGCCTCCCCGATGATGGATGCGCTCGTGCGTCTCGCTGTCTTTGGCGATACCACGGAGCAGGACTGGGCGCGCTGGGCGATCTGGGAGGCGGGACGCGCGGTCGGCGTCTACTCGGCGTCGATCCATGCGTTCTATATGGCGCGTGGCCGCGGTGAGGTGCCGCCGGTGACGGTGCCGGCGATGAACATTCGAGGGCGCTCGTACGACACGATGCGCGCCATCTTCCGGACCGCGAAGAAGATGGATGGCGGCGCCTTCATCATGGAGATCGCGCGCTCGGAGATCGCCTACACCGAGCAGCGTCCCTCGGAGTACGTGGCCGTCGCCCTCGCCGCGGCGATGCGCGAAGGGCACCGCGGACCGGTGTTCCTGCAGGGCGATCACTTCCAGGTGAATCACAAGAAGTACAAGGTCGACCCCGTCGCCGAAGTCTCCGCGGTGAAGCAGCTCGCGCTCGAGGGCGTGTCGGCGGGCTTCTATAACATTGACCTCGATACCTCGACGCTCGTGGATCTCGCATTCCCGACACTCGACGAACAGCAGCGACTGAATTACGAAATCGGCGTCGATCTCACGCGCTATGTGCGCGGACTCGAGCCGACGGGTGTGACGGTCTCGCTCGGTGGGGAGATCGGCGAGGTCGGCACGGAGAACTCCACCGTGGCCGAGCTCGAGGCGTTTATGGATGGCTACCATCGCACGCTGGCCGCTCAGGCGCCGGGCATGATCGGCCTCTCCAAGATCTCCGTGCAGTCGGGGACGTCGCATGGCGGCGTGGTGCTCGCCGATGGCTCGATCGCCGAGGTCGCGCTCGACTTCAAGACGCTCGAGAATCTCTCGCGCGTGGCGAGCAAGAAGTACGGGTTGAGCGGCGCCGTGCAGCATGGCGCGTCCACCTTGCCGGACGATGCGTTCGATCACTTCCCGAAGACCGAGACCGCAGAGATCCATCTCGCGACCGGCTTCCAGAACATGCTGTACGATCATCTCCCGACCGCGCTGCGCGAGGAGATGTACGCCTGGCTCGTGAAGCACGCCGCCGATGAGCGGAAGGCGGGGGATACCGACGACCAGTTCTTCTACAAGACGCGCAAGAAGGGCTTTGGCCCGTTCAAGCGGAAGCTGTGGGACCTGCCGGCCGATGTGGCGCAGAAGCTCAACGATGCCTACGAGGCCAAGTTCACCTTCCTGTTCGAAAAGCTGGCGGTGGGCGGAACAGCCGCGGCCGTGCGGCGGTATGTCCCAGGGCCTGCAATCGCTCGCTCGGCTCCCGGGACCGGCGGTCCCGCGGTTGAGGCCGCCCCTGATGATCCGGACGCGGGCGAGTAGGCCCCACCCCCCGGCGCACGAGGGTATTTTCATGAGGCAGACGATGCTATTGGCAGCGGTGGCGCTCTTCGCCACCGCCTGCGTCTCGAAGTCCGAGTACGAGCGGCAACTTGCGCAGTCGGTCGCGCTCAGCGCCGAGAAGGACTCACTCCTCGCCGAAGTCGTGGCGACCTCGCAGTTCATTGGGGACGTCTCGTCGGAGTTGGAGCAGGTCCGCGCCGGCGGCCCGGTGGCGGCGCGCGATGGCGAGATGGAATCCCTCTCGCCCACGGAACAGCGCGCCCAGCTCCTGCAGCGTATGACCGAACTGACGGCACGCATCAACGAGGCCGAAGCCTCGATGGCGCAGAGCCGTCGTCGCATCTCGGCCCTCACGGCCGGGAACACCGCCCTCACCCGCAAGTTCGATTCGACCATCGCCTCGTTCCAGCTGTTGATCGAGCAGCAAAAGGCCGAGGTCGTGGCGCTCGTCGACAAAGTGTCGGCGCTGACGGCGGAGAACGCGCAACTCAAGGACGCCAATGTGCAGCTGTCCTCGGAGCGTGACGCGCTGACGAGCGACCGCGAGGCTCTCGTCACGGAGCAGAACACCGTGTACTGGGTGGCCGGGACGAGGGCCGAGTTGCTGGCGCGGGGCGTGATCGAACAGCGCGGCGGGATGCTTGGGATCGGCCGCACGCTGGTGCTTGCGCGCGCGATCGACGCGCAGGATTTCGTGGCTGCCGATCGCCGTGTGTTGGGGGAGATCACCCTCCCCAATGCGGCCAAGAGCTACCGAATTGTCTCGCCGAATGACCTCGCCGGGCTGGATTCCACGCCCGCAGGGGGCAAGTTCAAGGGAGTCGTGCGCATCTCGGCGCCGGAGACCTTCTGGCGGCCCTCGCGCTTCCTGGTGCTCGTGGAACTGTAGGCGCCGCACCGCCGCATTCTCATCGCGACGCGACTTCGCAGTAGCTTTCGCCTACGGCTCACGCGCGATACAAGCCGCATCTTTCGTGGGAGGCAGTATGAGTGATCGGTCGGATGAGGCCGTCGTGATCGAACGACGGAGTGGGAATGGCATCGGATTGTTTTTGCTTGGCGCGGCGGTCGGCGCCGGACTCGCCTTGCTCTTCGCGCCGCAGAGTGGCGAAGAGACCCGTGCCGATATCCGTCGCGTGGCGCGCAAGGCGAAGCGCAAGGCGCGTGACCTTGGGGAGAGCGGGAAGGAGTTCGCCGAGGATCTGGCGAGGACGGGGCGTGGGGCCGTGGAGGATCTCGCGGACACCGGTCGGTCGGCGATCCGCGAGGTGAAGCGTACCAGCCGGAGCGCCACGCGTGATGCGCGCGCCGCACTCGAGGAGCGCCTCGCGCGCCACCGTGACGCGGGAGAGGGACAGGACGACGGCGTCTGACCACGCTCATCGGACGCATCCTTCGGGACACCTGGAAGAACGTGGGGGATGACGATGTGCTGTTTCTCGCCAGCGGGGTGGCCTTCAACATCCTCCTCGCTGGCGTGCCGTTCATCCTGCTGCTCGCGTCCGGGATGGGATTTCTGCTCGGCACCACCATGGAGTCCGCGAATACCCTCGTGCAGGAAGTCCTGACCGGGGTGATGCCGCATCTCACGGTGAAGGGGCAGATGCTCGATCCCGTGTTGCGCGATGTAGTGCGTACGCGCGCGGCATTCGGGATCGGCGGGGCGATCGGCTTTCTCTACTTCTCGGCACGGCTCTTCGGCGCGCTGCGCAGCGTGATGAGCCACGTCTTCGATCATGGTCGCGACCGCGGCATGCTGCGCGGGATGCTCTGGGACATGCAGCTCACGATCATGATGGTGCTGTTGATCGTGGCGTGGGTGGTGGTGAGCGCGTTCATCACCGTCTCGAGTGGCCAGATCGGCTTGGCACTCGTGCAGCGGGGAATCGGGATCAATCTCATGAGCGGGATCGAGTTGATCTTCGGTCGCGTGCTCGCGGTCGCGATGGTGATGGCGATTTTCCTGTGGCTCTATCGGTGGCTTCCCAAGCGAAAGCCCGAGTGGCGTGCGGCCGCCGGCGGCGCCATCACCGCGGGGCTGCTCTTCGAGCTCGCCCGCTGGCTCTTCGGGGTCATGATCGCGACGTTTCCGCCAACCACGGTCTACACGGGCACCCTTGCGGCCTTGGTCGTGGTCGTCTTCTGGACGTACTATGCGGCGCTCATCTTCGTGCTGGGCGCTGAGGTCGCGAGCGCCATCCATGCGCCCTCGCCCCTGCCCGCCGAACCCACGTGACCACCGCCCGCCCCGTCATCGATCTGCGCAGCGACACCGTCACCAAGCCCTCCCTCGGCATGCGGCGCGCGATGGCCGAGGCCGAAGTGGGCGATGATGTGCTCGACGGCGACCCCACGGTGCGCCGGCTCGAAGCACGGGTGGCGGCGATGTTGGGGAAGGACCGCGGGCTCTTCTTCCCCACGGGAACGATGGCGAACCAGGCGGGGCTCTGGCTCCTCGGTGAGCCGGGGACGGAGGTCTACTGCCACGAGGACTCGCACATTGTGAATTGGGAGATCGCGGCGACGTCCGCGCTGGTCGGGCTCCAGGTCCGCCTCGTGGGTGGCGGGCCCGTGCTGAACGCCGATGCGCTCAAGGCGCACTTCCGCCGGGCGTCGAAGCATGCGCCGCGGGCCACGGTCGTCTGTGCCGAGAACACGCACAACGGCGCGGGCGGGATGGTGACACCGGTCGCCGAGCTGCGCCGCATTCATGACGTGGCCGCCGAAGCGGGACTGCGCGTGCATCTCGATGGGGCGCGGCTCTGGAATGCGCACGCGGCGACGGGGACTCCGTTGGCGGAGTTCGCCGCGACGGCCGAGACCGTGATGTGCTCGTTCTCCAAGGGACTCGGAGCCCCAGTGGGCGCGATCCTCGTGGGGAACGAGCCGGTGATGGCCAAAGCGTACGAGGTGCGCAAGCGGCTCGGCGGTGGAATGCGGCAGTCGGGCGTGCTGGCTGCGGCGGTGCTCTACGGGCTCGACCATAACTTCCCGAACCTTGTGGAGGATCACCGCCGTGCGCAGATCCTCGCGGCGGGTGTCGCGGTGATAGACGATGTGCGCGTGGTGTCCCCGGATTCGAACATCGTGATGATCGATCTCCCGTCGCGGTTGACGTCGGATAGGGTCGTGGCCCGTGCCCGCGAGGCGGGGGTATTCGTCACAGATTGGAGCGCGACGCGGGTCCGGTGCGTGCTGCATCTCGACATCGACGATGCGGCCCTGGCATCGGCCGTCGCCATCCTCCAAGGAGTGTTGCGGTGAACTGGTGGTCGCTCGCGGGTGCCGTGTTGCTGCTGGGCGCTGCCCTCGCGCATTCGCTCGTGGGGGAGAAGATCGTGTTGCGCCGACTGTATCGCCGCGGCGGGGAGCGCGCGGAGGTAGGGCGTCGCTCCAGCGATGACGCGGGCACGCGGGGCGCGGTCCGCTTGGCGTGGCATTCATTGAGCGTGGCCTTGCTTGGCTACGCGATGTTGCTGTTCACCTCGGCGGTGGACCCTGTGCAAGTGCGCGAGGGGTGGAGCGCGCTCGCCCCCGTGATTGCGGCGACCTTCACCGGCCTCACGCTTCTCTCGTTACTGATTTCGCGTGGACGCCACGTCGGATGGATGTGGTACGCCGCGGCGGCGGTCGCCTCCTGGTTCAGCGCCAGCTGATGGCGACACCGGATGAGACCAAAGCCGGGGAAGCGTCGCTCCGACTCCTCGCCGCCGGCGAGCGGGAGTTGCAGCGCATCGTGCTCGATATGCACGATGGACCGGTGCAGGACATCTTCGCGGCGGTCTCGCATCTGCAGTTGTTGCAGCGCGATCTCGCGGAGCAGCCCGCGCTCGCGCGTCGCGCGACGCAGGCCACGCAGTTGCTCGAGCGCGCGCTTGGGGAAGTGCGCACGCTCATTGGCGTGTTCCGCCCCCCGGGCTTCGAGCGGCGCTCGCTTGGCGCGATCCTCGAAGGCCTCACCGTCCAGCACGAAGCAATGACCGATCAGCCCGTGGAACTCACGATGGACGATCGCCTGATGGACGAAGAGATGAGCGAATGCCCCTTGCCCGCGAAGATCGCGCTGTATCGGATCTTACAGGAGGCGCTGGCGAATGGCTTCCGCCACGCGAAGGCCACCCGCCAGATGGTCGTCGTGGAGCGCGTGGAGGGGGCCGTGCGGTTGACGGTCACGGATGATGGCCGAGGGTTCGAGACGCGCGCAGTGCTCGCCGCCGAGGAAGGGGTCGGGGTCGAGGGCGGCCACTTCGGATTGCGTGGCATCCAGGATCGGGTGGCGATGCTCGGCGGCGCGTTCTCGCTGGAGTCAACGCCTGGCGAAGGGACGGTCCTGCGCGTGACCATCCCGGCGGCGGCATGACCGAGCGCAAGTCGATTATCCGCGTCGTGCTCGCCGACGATCATGGCATTGTGCTGGAGGGACTGCGCGCCCTGCTCGATAGTGAGGAAGACATTGAGGTCGTGGGCGCGACGACTGACGGCCACGCGGTGATCGCGCTGGTGGAGCAGTTGACACCCGAAGTGGTGGTGCTCGACTACGAGCTCGGCGGCTTACGGGCGACGGACATCATCGGCGATCTCCGCGGGTTGCCCGATGCGCCGCGCGTGCTCGTGCTCACGGCGTATCACGATGGCGAGACGATCCGCTCCGTGTTGGAGTCGGGGGCGGAGGGGTTGGCGCTCAAGACGGCGTCGCCGCAGCAGACCGTGTCGGCCATCCGTCAGGTCGTGGAAGGGCAGTTGGTATTCCCGCAGGCGGCGCGTCGCTGGTTGGAAGCGCGCGGCTCACGGAGTGGGATCAACGAACTCACGGCGCGTGAGCGGGAAGTGTGGGCGTTGCTCGCCGAGGGGCTGACGAATGCGCAGATCGCCGGGCGGCTCACGCTCTCGGAGAACACGGTGAAGTTCCACGTGCAGCATCTGTATCAGAAGCTGGGCGTGAAGAACCGCACCGAGGCGGCGCTGCGGCATAAGGGACCGAGCGGGCGGAGCGCGCCGCCGCGGGGTTGAGCGCGGGGTTGAGCGCGGGGTGGAGCGCGGCGATGACAGGCAAAAAAAAGGGCGCAAGCGAACGGACACCCCCCGGGTCCGTCGCTGCGCTTTTGGCGTGTTGGCGCGGGCAAGCCCGTCCACCACGATGGGCGAAAGATGGAGTGTGCGGCGCCCGGTGAGAACGCCCGAGTGGACGGGGCGGGGCGGGTGGCCCCTCCCGCCCGAACGGGTAGGGGGCGGGCGTTGTCTGGAACTGCGGACGCGGGTATCTTACGGGTGTTCCAGGTCCCGGGGGGCTTCGGCCCACCAACCCCGCCAGGACCGAAAGGTAGCAACGGCACGTGGAGTCCATCGTCGCTCCGGTAGGCCTGGAACACTCGCGCGGGTGAGCACGCTTCGGCGGCGCTCCCCGCGCGAGGTCGTTCAGGTACGGATCTAGGTACGGATCTAGGTACGGATCGCCGAGCGAACCCGCCCGCATGGGGCTAACTTCTCCTCTCATGTCGCTCGCCCTCGCCCGGAAGTACCGCCCCCGCCGATTCGCCGAAGTCGCGGTGCAGTCGCACGTGGCGAACACCCTCCGGAATGCCATCCTCACGGACCGGGTGGCGCACGCGTACCTGTTCTGCGGCCCCCGCGGGACGGGCAAGACGACCCTTGCGCGCGTGCTGGCGATGGCGCTCAACTGCGAGGCGCGCCGGCCGGATCGGGAGCCCTGTGGCGTGTGCCCGTCGTGCACGCGGGTGTGGGGGGGCGGCGCTTCGCTCGACGTGGTCGAGATCGACGCGGCGTCCAATCGTGGGGTGGATGATGCCCGTGATCTCCGCGAGCGGGCGATGTATGCGCCGTCGGGCGAGGATCGGTACAAGGTCTACATCATCGACGAAGCGCATATGCTCACGCGTGAAGCCTGGAATGCGCTCCTGAAGATTCTCGAGGAGCCGCCGCCGCGCGTGGTCTTTGTGTTCGCCACCACTGAGCCGCAGAAAATTCAGCAGGCGGCCGCGCCGGTGCTCTCGCGTGTGCAGCGCTTCGATCTTCGCCGCATTGGCCCGGCCGATGTGCGGGTGCGTTTGGCGGACGTGCTCGCGCAGGAAGGCCTGAGCGCCGAATCGGACGCGCTGGGGATGCTCGCGCGCGCGGCCGACGGCTCCATGCGCGACGCCCTCTCGCTCACGGATCAAGTCCTCTCGCTCGGCGAAGGCCCCATCACCGCGCAGCGCGTGCGGGATGCGCTCGGCCTGGTCGCCGAGGATGAGCATCTGGCGCTGCTTGATCTGATCATTGAGCGTCGCGCGGGCGATGTCTTTGCTACGGTCGCCCGGCTGGCGGATCATGGCGTGGACTTCACGGTGTTGCTCACGGAGTTCGCGGAGATCCTGCGGGCGCAGCTCGCCGTGGTGCTCGGGGGGTCGCTCCCCGACGTGTCGGACTTGTTGCGCGAGGAGCTGCCGAAGCGCGCGACGCACTTTGCGGCGGGGGATATCCTGCGGATGCTCTCGTTGGTGGTGGAGATCGAGCCACATCTCAGGCGCAGTGGGCAACAACAGATGCTGTTCGAGACGCTGCTGGTGCGTTGCGCGTTGCTCGATCGCACGGTGTTGCTTGAGGAAGTGTTGCGCGGGATGGGTGGTGGTGTGGCACCGGGCCGTGAGGCACCGGCGCGTGGGTCGGCGGGAGGGGCCCCGAGTGTGGCGCGTGACAGCGCACCGATTCGGGCGGCCGTACCGATTCGGGCGGCTGCACCGATTCGGGCGGCCGCACCGATGCCGATGCCGGTGCCGACCATCCCCTCAGCCGTCCGCGAGCGTCCCGCCGCCGCCGCCGCCGTGATGGCCGACGAAGCCCCCGTGCGCCCCGGCCTCCTCGCGCTCGATCTGAATCGACTCGTCGAGCACTGGGATGGCATCGTCGACACCATGGTCCGCGAAGGGCGCTCGCTCTTGGGCGCCGCGATGGGACACGCCACGCCGACCGCGGTGACTGGCAGCGGGGTGGTGACCCTCACGGTGGACGCCGCCGCGCAGGCCGAGCTCATCACGCAGCAGGAGACGGCGATCCTCGCGGCGATTCGCAAGCGCTTTGAGGGCGTCGCTCGGCTCAACGTGAAGGCCGCGGTGGAGGCTGCCGCGCCGCGTCGGCTCAACGAACAGGCCGTGAAGGCGGACCGCATTGCGATGCTCCGGAAGCAAAGCAAGTTGTTCGATGCCGCCGTGGATGCGCTCGATCTCGAACTGATGGATTGACCCGCGATGACCGATTTCTTGAAGATGATGCAGCAGGCCCAGGAGATGACGGGGAAGCTGCAAGAGGTGCAGGACCAGTTGGCACGGCAGACCGTCACCGGGAGTGCCGGAGGCGGACTCGTGCGTGTTGAGGCCGACGGAAAGGGGCAGATCAAGCGGGTGTCGATCGACCCTTCGGTGGTGAACCCAGGGGACGTCGAGATGCTCGAGGACCTGCTGGCCGCGGCCTCGCAGGAGGCGCAGCGGAAGGCGCGCGAGTTGGGGGAGGCCGAGATGAAGAAAATGGCCGGTGGGCTCGGGATTCCGGGGCTCGGCAGCCTGCCATTCAAGCTCCCCTTCTGAGGCCCGCGTGACGGCTATCGACGACCTCGTGACTGAGCTCTCGCGCCTGCCGACCATCGGTCGGAAGTCGGCGCTCCGGCTCACCTATCATCTGCTCCGGCAGCCGGAGGACCAGTCGCAGCGTCTGGCGGCGGCCCTCGTGGCGCTGGTCGAGAAGATTCGTCCCTGTACAGAGTGCGGGAATCTGACCGAGGCGTCTCCCTGCGCGCTGTGCGCCGATCCTCGGCGCGACAA
>CAYUMN010000010.1:11025-32561 GCA_964445835.1 uncultured Gemmatimonas sp. | reverse complement strand
GAAGAAAGGTTTGCCCTGGTGGTGAAATTGGTAGACACGCCATCTTGAGGGGGTGGTGCCGTAAGGCGTCGCGGTTCGAGTCCGCGCCAGGGCATGTGTTGCACGTGTTGCACGTGTTTTCCGCGGTGCACGCGTCGTATCTGCAGCAGGTGGGATCCTCTCCCCGCCACAGTAGCTCAGGGGTAGAGCACTCGATTCGTAATCGAGCGGTCGTGGGTTCAATTCCCACCTGTGGCTCTCCGGCAGTTCCATGTTCGTCACCAGCCCTCGCGACCCACGTCGCGGGGGCTTTGTGCTCCGCGACCATCAACGCGGGCGTGGCCGCCGAGTCGGCGGGCTTGCTCGGCTACTCCGAATAGGCGAGTCTCCCTCATGTCTCTCCACACGACATCATGACCGTCTGCATCATTGGCGCTGGTCCCTCCGGCATCACCGCAGCGAAGAACTGCCGTGCCGCCGGCATTCCCTTTGCGCTCTACGAACAGAGCGGGAAGGTCGGCGGGAACTGGGTGTTCGACGACGCGAGCGGACACTCGAGCGTCTACGAGAACACGCACATCATCAGCTCCAAGACGTTGTCCTCGTACGAGGACTACCCGATGCCGGCGTCGTATCCCGACTATCCGAGTCATCGGCAGGTGCAGGCGTACTTCGAAGACTACGCGCGCCACTTCGGGGTGTTCAATGACGTGCGCTTTCATCACCGGGTGTTGCGAGCGGTGCGGGTGGAGGGTGGCGAGTGGGCCATCACCGTGCGCGACCCCGAGGGGAGCGAGACAACGGAGCATTTTTCGCACCTGATGGTCTGCAACGGACACCACTGGAATCCGCGGTATCCGGAGATTCCTGGCACCTTCGATGGCACGTACTTGCATTCGCACGGCTTCAAGCGCGCCGACGACTCGTGGCGTGGCAAGCGCGTGCTGGTCATCGGGGCCGGCAACTCGGCGTCCGACGTCGCAGTGGAGTCGGCGCGTATTGCGGGGGCGGTGCATCTGAGCATGCGCAGTCCGCAGTGGTTCATCCCCAAGTACCTCTTCGGCGTGCCCGCCGATGTGCTCGCCTCGCGCTCCACCTGGCTCCCCAAGCGTTTGCGCCAACTGGGCCTCACCCGTTTGCTCAAGACGTTGCAAGGCTCGTATGCGGGGATCGGGCTGCCGGAGAATACGAAGCCGGTGATGAGCCAGCATCCCACCGTGAACTCCGATCTGCTCGATGTCGTGCGGCATGGACGTATCGTGCCCAAGCCGGGCATCGCGCGCTATGAGGGGCACGACGTGGTGTTCACCGATGGGACGCGCGAGACGTACGATATTGTCGTGGCCTGCACGGGCTTCAAGATCACGTTCCCGTTCTTCGCGCCGGAGTTCTTCTCGCTCGAGCACGCTGAACGGGTGCCGCTGTATCGGAAGATGATGCACGCGGAGGTGCCCAACCTGTATTTCATCGGGCTCTTTCAACCGCTCGGATGCATTTGGCCGCTGGCGGATTATCAGTCGCGGCTTGCCTGCGAGGAGATTCGCGGGCGGTACCGGCGGCCGGTAGATCTCGGGGCGAAGATCGCGCATGAGATGGCGCATCCGCATTACGATTGGGAGGCGGGGCCGCGGCACTCGACCGAGGTGGATTATCATATGTTCCGAGCGGAACTGCTTGCGGAGTTGGCGCGGGTCGCGTGACTGTCTCTAACCGATCTCAACGATGACCACTGAACGTCGTGACTTCTTGCGTCAGGCGAGTCTGCTCGCCGCTGGCACTCTCGTGGCGGCCTGCGCCGACTCCACCGAGGTCGCTGTAGCTACCACCACCACCGCCGCGGCGCCACCGCCGCCCACGGCGCCGCCGCCGACGACTTGGGACATGTCCTGGGTCGACCGCGTCACCGGGACATATCGCACGGCGTTCGATGCCCCGGAGATCTCGAACGGCATCTGCCTGCACCAAACCCGCACGTATCTCGCAGGGTTTGAGACCGTGTATGGCCTCACGGTCCCCGACATCACCGCGGTGCTCGTCATTCGACACCACGCCATCGCGATGGTGCTCGGCGATGCACTCTGGGATAACGGCGAGTTCGGGAAGGAGTTCGAGTTGCGGGATCCCGTCACCGGCAAGCGTCCGACCGCGAATCCCTTTCGCGCTTGGCCCGATGGCGCCGAGTACGCGCTCACGCGCCCCGACGGTGGGCTCGACCGGTTGATCGCGCGCGGGGTGATCGTGCTCTGCTGCGATCTCGCGCTGAACAAGATCTCAGGGGCCGTCGCGGACCAGCGGGACCTCTCGCGCGAGGATGCACGCGCCCTTGTGTACGCCAACGTGCTTCCCGGGGTGATCATCATGCCCTCGGGGATTTTCGCCACCACCCGCGCGCAGGCGGCGGGCTGCGGCGTGATGCACGCGGTGTAGGTCCGCGGACGGGTGCATCCGGTGCATCCGGTGCATCCGGTGCATCTGGTGCATCTGGTGCATCCGGCGCATCCGCTGCACCGGATCCACGCGGTGCCCCTCAACGCCGTCAGCCGATCGGCGTGACAGCGGCGGCGTCTTCCTCACCCGTGCGAATGCGCACGACGCGCTCCACCGGCATGACGAAGATCTTGCCGTCCCCCACGTCGCCGGTGCGCGCGCCGGCAACGATCGCATCGATCGTCGCCTGCACGTAGGGCTCGGAGACGCCGATCTCGAGGCGTACCTTCGGCGCGAGGTCGACTTTCACGGTCGTGCCGCGATAGGTCTCGACGCTCTCCGTCTCGCCGCCATGGCCCTGCACTTTGGTCACGGTGAGCCCACGCACGTCGGCGCGGTAGAGCGCCTCAAGTACGGCGGAGAGGCGCTCCGGTCGGATGATCGCGACGACGAGCTTCATGAGCCGTTCTCCGAGGCCGGAATGGGATAGGTCGCGGTCGCGGAGACGAGTCCGGCGGGGGTCGCGAGGACGAGGATCGCGCCCTCGCCGTCCGAATACCCTTCCTCGCCATGCTCGCCGACGTCCAGACCGCGGGCCTCCGCGCGCGCACTGACGCGTAAGGGCGCGACCAGGCGGATGAGGGTGAGGATTCCCCAGGTGGCAATCGCGGTCCACGCGATGGTGGCCATGACACCGACCCCTTGCAGGAGGAACTGGCGCACGTTGCCGTCGAGGAGTCCGGCCGGACCGCCCCAGGCTTCGGTGGTGAAGACCCCGGTGAGCATCGCGCCCATGACGCCGCCGGTGCCGTGCGCGGCGAGCACATCGAGCGAGTCATCGAGCCGCGTGCGGGCGCGGTAGTGAATCGCGAACTGACAGGGAATCGCGGTGAGCGCGCCAATGATGATCGCGGCCATCGGGCTCACGAAGCCGCAGCCAGGCGTGATCGCCACCAGTCCCACGACGAGTGCCGTGCCAGCACCGACCGCGGTCGCGCGGCCGAAGCGCCAGAAGTCGAGGAGCATCCAGGTGACGATCGCGGCCGCCGGGGCGAGCATCGTGTTCACCGTCGCCTGCACGGCGGTGGCGTTCACGGCGAGGGCGCTGCCGCCGTTGAAGCCGATCCAGCCGAACCAGAGGAGCGCCGCGCCGGTGAGCATCATCGGGACGTTGTGTGGCAGGAATGCCTGCCTCCCATGGTTCTCACGCGGTCCGACCATCGTGGCCGCGACCCAGGCCGCCGTGCCCGCCGTGATGTGGACGACCGTGCCGCCGGCGAAGTCGAGAATGCCGAGCTTGTGCATCCAGCCGCCGCCCCAGACCCAGTGGGCAACGGGGGAGTACACCGCCAGCGTCCAAAGCCCGAGGAACGCAAGGTACGCGGTGAAGCGCATCCGCTCCACGATTGCACCGGACACCAGGGCGGCCGTGATTATTGCGAAGGTCCCTTGGTAGCCGAAGAAGAGCAAGGACGGGATGGTGGTCCCGTCGCGCACGCTGCCGTCGAGACCTTTAAGCAGTGCGTGGTCGAGTCCTCCGAGGACAACGTTTCCCGGCGAGAAGGCGAGGGAATAGCCGAGGAAGGACCAGAGCAGCCCAACGACCCCCAGCGCGACGAGGGACATCATCATCGTGTTGAGGATGCTTTTGGCGCGCACGAGGCCGCCGTAAAAGAGCGAGAGCGCGGGGGTCATGAGGAGCACCATGGCGGTGCTGATGATGACAAAGAGAGTGTCGACGGGATTCATGTGGCAGAATACCCATACGACACCCTCCGATGCCTCACCCGAATAGGTGGGTGCGGCGCGCTCAACTTCGCGCGCGTTTTGTCAGTTGGATTGCGAGGAGCGCGGCGGCCGCGCCGAAGGCGATCCCAACGAGGATCGGGAGGTCTGCGTGCAGCGGGCCGGGGCGATGCGGCTGCAGATTAAAGAGAAATCTGTCCCGCACGACGTGTGCGATCGACTGTCCCTCGATCTCTTCGTAGGCCTCTTCGGGTGCCTTCGTGCTGCGCCAGAGCTCGGCGAACTGCGCATCGGTCATCGCGCCACGTAGCTCGCCGAGGTTGCGACCCGGCCAACTCATCGCGGAGGAGGGGTAGGCCCGCACGGTCCCACGCGTCAGGCTGTCGAAGCTGGAGTCGTGGTCGAGTGCGTTTCGAACCCACGCGGTGCGGCGCCAAGTCGCGACGCACGCGGAATCACTCCCAGCGATGCAGGCCGCGACCTCTGGGTCCATTATGATGTCGGGACCCGTCAATCGATACCGTTCGCCGCGGCCCGTTGTCCGCATCGCGATGTCGCTGACCGCCCGGGTGCCTCGCGTCGCAAGAAGCCACTGGTGCATACCGGGGCCTGGTGCGCCGAAGGTCGCGTACAACCCGCACGTCCCGATCAGTCGGTCCCGCGCCGAGGGCACCACGTCGATCCCCGGCGGTCGCGGCACCAAGAATACAATGGCACAGGGCTCCGTGTCATCGCGCGGCAACACCGCGATGCGGCGATACTCTCCACCGAGCGCGGAGTCGTGCACCACGTGGACGCGAATTGCGTATCGGAGCGAATCGCCGAGCGGGGCGAGCTCCTTACGGACGCGCTGTTCGAACGCCGTACGCGTCGTCACCGAGAGCGAGGGGTCGGCGATGACAGTGAGCGTCGCACGCGTCGCACGCGTCGCAAGCGTAGCGCGTGTGGTGCGCCTGGTCATCGATCCTTGCCGAACGGTCTCAAGTGCGACGAGCCGCTCACGGACGGACTGGAAGAGGAGAATAGAATCGCGACGGGCGCCCATGAGATCGCCGTACGCTGCGAGATCGGGATTCTCCGATCGCCATGACTGACTGTTGCTGGTTGATGCCCAGAAGTCAGGCACGAGTACGACGAAGGCCATGAAGGCGCCGACGATGCCAACGATGGCGAGCACAACGCGCTTCACTGAGGCCTCCGGCGGGTCGCCGCGAGCAGAAAGATCCCACACCAGAACGCCGCAGTCGCGGCGAGCGGGAACGGTGGCGCGGCCGTCTCGGTCGCCGCGGCCTGCAACTGTGTGGTCCACGAATGCAGCAAGGAGTCCGGCGTGACTCCGGCGGCGTCTGCGAGGATCGCCACCGCGTCGTCCGAGGCCTGCGGTCTGGCGAGCGCATCAATCACCCGCGTGCCGCCCAGCTCCAGCGCCACGCCCAAGACACTCGCCTTGACACCCGGTGGAATCGCTCGGCCGTTGGGCGGAACGGTATCCGTGGCCGCGAACCATTGGTCCGCGGCGTGCGAATCAAGAATCGTGCGACACGCCCCAATGGCGCCGGCAGCGCACCGGCGCGCCACGCTCGAAGCACTGAGGGCAAGCATCTTCTGGGCGATATACAGCGGCCGATCCTGCTCGTTGAAGTCGTACGTGCCCGCGGTAAATGCCGCCACCACCGGTGCACGATCCAAGAGGCGATGCGCCGCGCGTTGCAGCACAACGTCCTCGACATCCTCTGCGCGCAGCGGCATGCCCACAACGCGAGACCGTTCGCGGGGCACACGCCCCTCCACGAACCCCGCCGTCGGAGCGCGGCCGTCGAACTGGGCGACGGACATGATACTCCAGACCGTTCCCTCAACGAGCTTCGCGGCCCCGGCGCCGAAGCGTGTATCGAGGAGGGACCGCGCATCGGCAATGCCCTGCCGAACGGCGGCACGGTCACGTGCCGCGAGGGCGGCGTGAAAGAGCACCGTGACGCCATCCGTGACGATGGAGTCATTGAGCGGGAGCGTCGCCCGCGCGCGCCGCGCGTCATAGCGCGCCCGCGTTGCCTGGAGTGAGTCCTGCATCGCGTGGATGCGTTGCGACATCTCGGCCGCGGTCTGTGCGCCGAGCGCGGCCGCACACGGCGTGAGACACGTCAGCGCGAGGACCAGCGCGGCGGCATGACGCAGGGGTCGGTCAGACATCGATCAGCACCCACGGCTGGCTGAAGACGCTGAACGGGCCGGGCCACTCGAAGAGGAATCGTCCGACCGCATCGCCAAAGCCGCGCGCGCCAGCGAGCTCCGCGGCGGCGAAGATCAGGGTCGGCACGAGTACGAGGAGCAGGGCGACGATGGTGGCACGCCGTCCAGCGAGATACTGCAACGCGAAGCTGGCCGAGTACGCGACGAGCGCCGCGAGGAGAAAGCGGAACGCCAGCGTCCCCGGGTACGCCTGCAGCAGTGGCGGAAGCGTGATCATCGAAACGGCGAACCGGTTCCCGACATACAGGGCGAGCGCAGGCACAAGCAGCGTCAGCGCCCCCGCGAAATACCGCATGCCCACATACCGCGACCACGTGATCGGCAACGACAATGGATACACGTGCTTCGTCTCCGCATCGATCGTCCAGGGATATACCGCGAGCACGAACGAGCCGAAGAGCGCGAGGAACCCGAGCATCGGGCCGAGCAGCACGAGCCCCTCCATAAGTTGCATCGCGCCGGGCGCGCGGTCGTTGCCCCCCGAAATCCGCCACGCGAATACGGGCGTCAGGAAGGCAATGAGCGCGAGTAACGCGACGAGGACACGGGTCCACGCCCATTGGGTGCGCAAGATCATGGCGAACATCAGCGGGCCTCCGTGGTCACGCCGCGCGCACCGCGCAGCAGTTCGACAAATGAGTCTTCAAGGTCGAGGTCTTGTATCTCGCGCAGTTCCGCCCCCGAACGCTGGAACCACTCCCGCATCTCCGGCTGCCACCCACGCACCACCCAATCTTCGTGATGCAGAGAGATCTCGTCGCGTGAGAGCACGCTGAAGGGCATCGCATCGCGCGTCGGCGGCGCATTCAAGACACGCAACCGCTTGATTCCGCTCCGGAACTCCTGCATCGGTAGCTCGGCCACCATGCGCCCGCCATCCATCACGCCCACCCAGTCGCAAATGCGCTCCTGCTCGTGCACGAGATGGCTCGAGATGAAGACCGTCGCCTGGTGCACGTCCACGTATTCCACGAGTGCCGAGAGGACCTCGCGACGAATCACCGGATCGAGGCCATCCGTCGGTTCGTCGAGCACCAAGAGTTCGGCGCGCTGCGAAAGTGCGAGCAGCATCATCAGCTTGCCGGACTCGCCCTTGGAGAGGGCGCCGATCCGCTGGTCCTCGCGCAGGCCGAAGCGTCGGCGCAGGCGGTCGGCTTCGGCGTCGTCGAACGTCGCGAAGAATGCTTTGTGGAAGCGCATCGCTTCGTCCACCGTGAGCCGGCTATACAGATGCACAACCTCCGGGACATACCCGATTTTCGCGAGGGCGCGATGCGCGAACTTCGGCATCGCGTGGCCGAGCACGTCAATCGTGCCATGCTCGGGGGCCAGCATGCCCAGCATCAGCCGAATGGTCGTGGTCTTGCCGGAGCCGTTGGGGCCGAGGAATCCGTAGATGGCACCGGTGGGGACGGTCATGGAGAGATCGCGCAAGGCGAACTCCTTGCCGGCGCGCCAGGTGAGGTCTCGGATGCGGATGGCGTCGGTCACTGGGTCTCCGGCAGTTCGTGAGTGAGGGCCGCGCGTAAGTCGGCGGGGGCAAGGCCGAGTCGGGCAGCCTCGGTGAGCATCTCGCGCACGAGTCGTCGCGCGGCGGCCTCGCGTTCGTGCGCGCGGGTGTCGGCGCCAAGCTCGGCGACAAAGGTGCCCGCGCCTTGGCGCATCTCCACGAGTTTCTCTCGCTCGAGCTCGCGGTAGGCTTGGGCGATGGTCGCGGGATTCACGCGGAGGCGCGTGGCGAGGGCGCGGACCGAAGGCAGGCTATCCCCGGCGCGTAGCTCCCCCGACGCGACCGCCACGCGGATGCGATCCGCGATCTGCGCGTAAATGGGGGTGGGACTGCGGGAGTCGATGCGAGAGAACATGGCGGTCGGGTGTTGGGCCGAGTGTATCGGTGTGACGATACACTAGTACGACTGCACCGCGGCTGTCAAGGGGGGGCGGGCCGCCCCCGGCCAGCCGTTACGCCGAGTGCGGGTGCCGCGCGTCCCGCGCCAACTCCGTTCGGAAGTCCGGGTGCGCGATGCTCACCAGGAGATCGGCCCGCTCGCGCAACGACTTCGCATGCAGGTTCACGGCCCCGTACTCCGTCACGATCCAATGCACGTGCCCGCGCGTCGTCACCACGCCCGCCCCCGGTGCGAGCGTGGTCACCAACCGCGAGAACTTGCCGCCGGCCGCCGTCGACGGCAGCGCAATGATCGGCTTCCCGCCAACGCTGCGTGCGGCGCCGCGGATGAAGTCCAACTGTCCGCCGATGCCAGAATAGATGCGCGTGCCAATGGAGTCGGCGCAGACCTGCCCGGTGATGTCGATCTGGATCGCCGAGTTGATCGCCACCACCTTCGGGTTGCGTCCGATGCGTGCGGTGTCGTTCGACACATCCGCCCCAACGAACTCGACTTCGGAGTTGTCGTGCACGAAGTCAAAGACGCGCTTAGAGCCCAGCACGAAGCTCGTGAGGATGCGCCCCGGGAAGATGTTCTTCATCCGATTGCTCACAGCCCCCGCCTCAACGAGATCCACCAAGCGGTCGGAGAACATCTCGGTGTGCACGCCGAGGTTCTGGCGGCCGTGGAGTCGCGCGAGCACGGCGTCGGGAATCGCTCCAATGCCCATCTGCAAGGTCGAACCGTCCTCGATCAAGTCGGCGATGATCTCGCCGATCCGCGCAACGGCTGGGGTCTCAGATTCAGGATGATGCTCCGGCAACGGCCGATCCGTGTGCGTGAAGGCCTCGAGCTGCTCGAAGGGGACGCTCGTGTCGCCATGCGTGCGCGGCATCTGCTCATTGATCTCGGCAATGATCATCGGCGCCGAGTCGACGGCGGCACGCGCGGCGTCGATCGAGGTGCCGAGTGAGCAGTAGCCGTGTCGGTCGGGCGTGGAGAGCTGGACGATGGCGGCGTCGAGCTTCACGCGTCCGCTACGGAAGAGCGAGGGCACGTCCGAGAGAAAGATCGGGACGTGATCGGCACGACCGTCGTTCACCGCGGCGCGCAGCGGAGCACCGGTGAAGAGTGAGACGGAGCGGAAGTGGCCCTGCAAGCCGGGCGCGGTCCACGTGGCCTCGCCCTCGGTGTGCAGGTGGTAGAGCGTCACGTTCTCGACGTCGCGGCGCTTGGCGAGCGCGTTGAGGAGCGTGATGGGGGTCGCGGCGGAGCCGTGAACGAAGACGTGCATTCCGCTGGAGATGCCGCGGACGGCTTCGTCGGGGGCGAGGGAGCGGGTATGCCAATCGGGGATGGCGGTCATGCTGTAAAATCAGGGGCGGAGCGGATCCGCGCCACACGGATGTTCGCGAGTCGGCGGGCCGCGCCCGCCCCCTGCCCGAGCAGACCGACCCCCCGCGGCTCCTGGCTGGCTTGATGGGTCGGGCTCCGCGGGGTATACTCCATCCACACGCGGGCGTAATTCAGTTGGTAGAATGCCAGCTTCCCAAGCTGGACGTCGTGGGTTCGAGCCCCATCGCCCGCTCTCCGTTCGTTACGAAGGCCTCGGCATCTGTGCCGAGGCCTTCGTGCGTTCACGCTGGTTGGTTCACCCCAGTTGGTTCACGCCGGTTGGCTCACGCCCGACGCGCTCCGCTCCGCCGACCGCACGATCCCCGTCAGCATCCCCGGGAACACGATCCCGTGCAGCGGCAGCACCGCATACCAGTACGCAATCCCGAACAGTCCGAGCGGCCTGAACCGCGCGTCGAGCGTCACCCGCGAGCCGCTCCCCGACTCGGCGGGCTCCACTTGCAGACACAACGTCGCGATGCCCGGCAGCAACATCTCCGCGGTCAGCACGAGTCGCTTGCCCGGCTCAATCGTCGTCACGCGCCAAAAGTCGAGCGCATCGCCCAATCGCAGGTCGGTCGGGCTCCGTCGCCCGCGCCGCAACCCCGGGCCGCCGAAGATGCGATCCAACGCGCCGCGCACCGTCCAGAGCCAGTTCGACGTGTAGTAGCCGCGATCGCCACCGATGCAGAGAATCGACTGCCAAATGTGCTCGGGGCCGACCGAGGTGGTCGTCACCCGCTGATCATGAAACACCGTGCCCCCCGACCAATCGGGGTCGCCGGGAATGGGCCCAGCGTCCGACCACGCGGTCTCGACTGCGCCGGCTTCGATACGCGTGATGGAAGCGTCCATCGCTTCCGGAATGGTGAGGCAGCGATGCGGCATCAATCGCTGTGCTACGTCCGAGGTCACGACGACGCGATTGCGCAGCCCTTCGGCGAGCGGCTGCGCGATCCCCGCGCCGAGTGGCGTCACGAGGTGGATCCAGAGCGAACTGAGCTTCGGCGTCAGCACAGGAATCGGAATCACGATGCGGCGCGGTAGGCCAAGACGGCTCGCCATCTCGCGCATCATCTGCTCGTACGTCGCCACGTCTGGACCACCGATCTCAATCGTGCGGCCGATGGTCTCTGGCGTCTCGAGCGCGGTGATGAGGTACCAGAGCACGTCGCGCACCGAGATGGGCTGCGCCTCGGTGCGCACCCAGCGCGGCGTGAGCATCACGGGGAGCCGCTCAACGAGATATCTGAGGATCTCGAACGAGGCCGACCCGGAGCCGATGATCATCGCCGCACGGAAGACGGTGACGGGGACGCCCGTTTCGCCGAGTGCATGCTCAACTTCGCGCCGCGAGGAGAGGTGATCGCTCAGCGTATCGGTGTCGGCGCCGAGCCCACCGAGGTAGATAATGCGCTTCACTCCGGCCGCCTCGGCGGCGCGGCCGAAAGTGCGGGCGATCGCCAAATCGCGATTTCGATAATCGTGCCCCGCCACCTCCATCGAGTGAATCAGGAAATACGCCGCTTGGCAACCGCGCATCGCCTCGGTGAGTGCGCGCTCGTCGTTCGCATCTCCCTCGATCACCTCGACCTGCTCGCTCTCCGCCCAGGGACGCGAACGGAGCTTGGCGCGGCTGCGGGCGAAACAGCGGATCGGGTATCCCGCTTGGATCAGCCGCGGCGCGAGACGTCCACCGATGTAGCCGGTCGCGCCGGTGAGGAAGATCATGAGAGGCGGGACCCGAGAGGGGAGGTGACGAACCCACATGATATCGAACGAGGGCAGGGAAGGCCACGTTCCTTCGGTGCACTCCCGCCGCGGTCGCTCGATGTCGTACCTTTCCCCCGTGACCGAACCGACACCGAGTAAGCCTGAGAAGGCGATCGACCCCGCCGAGAAGGCGCTCCGCAAGCTCGAGGCCGAGCAGGGATTGCTGGACCCGGAAGGCCGGTACAGAGCGCAGATCAACGCCCTGAAGATGGCGCAGGATCTGATTGAGCTCGGGGACCGCAAGGCGCGTTTCGCGCTCGTGGTCATGAGTGTGCTGAATGCGGTGCTTGTCCTGCTCGTGGTGCGCGGCGGGGAATCGCTCTTGCCGTCCGGCGGACCGATCGGGGTGATCGTGAAGGTCGAGTTGGCGGCCTATGTGCTCGTGACGGTGTTCTACGTCCTGCAGGCGATCGAGGCGTTGCGTCCTCGCGGCACGCGGCATCGCCAGGTCGTGGAGCTGCCGAGCCGAGTCGAATCTGGGGTCTCGATGCGCGTGCTCTTCCACTCGGACGTGGCGCAACGGAGCCGAGAGGAGCATCGCGCGCTCTGGGACCAGCTGCGGATGGACAATCTCACGACCGAGCTCTCGGACGCATTGCACGCGCTCGCGGTGATCACGAAGAGCAAGTACGCCGCGTTAGGCCGCCTCTACTTCGGGCTCGGTGTGATGGCGGGGTTGCTCGCGCTCTTTCTCGCGACGATCGGGGTCCATCAGATGGGCCAGTAAGGGTGGGGGCGGCACTTTCAAGCGCGCTCGCGCATACTTCAGGTATGCGATACGACTCCATTCTCGACTCCATAGGCAATACGCCGCACGTCCGCCTCAATCGCCTGTACACGCATATCGCGCCGCAGGTCGAGGTCTGGATCAAGCTTGAACGCGCCAATCCCGGCGGCTCGATCAAGGACCGCATCGCGCACGCGATGATCGCCGACGCCGAGCAGCGCGGCCTGCTGAAGCCATCGACCACGATCATCGAACCGACGTCTGGAAACACAGGCATCGGCTTGGCGCTGGTGGCGGCAGCGAAGGGTTACAAGTGCATCCTCGTGATGCCCGAGTCGATGTCCGTCGAGCGGCGTCGCGTGATGACCGCTTTTGGCGCGCGACTCGTCCTCACGCCCAAGGAAGTGGGCATCAAGGGCTCGATTGCCAAGGCCGAGGAGCTGAAGGCCGAGATCGGCGACGCCTGGATTCCGCAGCAGTTCGAGAATCCTGCCAACCCAGCGATTCACGAGACGGCCACTGCGCAGGAGATTCTCGCGGACTTTCCCGAGGGGCTCGACTATCTCATCACGGGGGTCGGGACGGGTGGCCACCTGACCGGCGTGAGCCGCGTGCTCAAGCGCACGATGCCGGCGCTCAAGACGCTGGCCGTCGAAGCGGCGAAGTCTCCGGTGATCAGCGGCGGGACGCACTCGCCGCACAAGCTGCAGGGAATAAGCCCGGGCTTCGTGCCGGTCAATCTCGACCGCAGTGTGCTCGACGGGACGGTCCAGGTGACGGAAGAGGACGCCTTCGCCTACGCCCAGCGCGCGGCCAAGGAGGAGGGAATCTTCCTCGGGATCTCCAGCGGTGCCTCGCTGGCAGCGGTGGCCCAGACCATCCCGTCCATGGCGCCGGGGAGTCGGGTGCTGACGTTCTGCTACGACACCGGGGACCGGTACCTGTCGATCGAGGGGCTGTTCGGCTGAGTTGGCGCGCGCCGAATCCCGGTCGGTAGACTGGCGACGAGGGACCGACTAGCTTTCGCGTTCTGTCCGTGCTGGAGCAGGTTGCGGACGGGACGTGGCGCAGCCCGGTAGCGCACTTCCTTGGGGTGGAAGGGGTCGCGGGTTCAAATCCCGCCGTCCCGATAGCGTACGAGGCCCTGCGAGCATCACTGCTTGCAGGGCCTCCTGCGTTCTCGGAGTTCACGCTTTCATCCTCAGGGTCCTCAGTGTCCTCGATGTCGGATCTGCCCTACGCGCGTCTGCTCGACGAACTCCGCCACCAGACGTACGTGGCGCTCCGCCCCTCGCCGGTCGCCGGCATTGGCGTCTTCGCCATCCGCGCCATCCCGCAGGGATGCCGCGACATCTTCACGCCGCCGCGTGGGGGAGCCGACGGCTACGTGGCCGTCCCACGCGCGGAGATCGACGCGTTGCCGGATCATGCTCGGCACCTCGTGGAGACGTACTGCCTGTTCGATGAGACGCACTACCACCTGCCCGACGATGGGTTCAAGAAAATGGATCTGGTCCATTTCCTGAATCACGCGGAGCAGCCGAACGTGCAATCGATCGACGAGGGCGCGTGGTTCGAAGCGCTGCGCGATATCGCGCCTGGTGAGGAGCTCTTTGTGGACTACGCGACGATCGTCGAGGAGTAGCAGGCCCGAGACTCAGCGCCGTACCTCAGTGCCGTACCTCAGCGCCGCACCGCCCCGACAATCTCCCACGTGCGCGGGTCTTCATCGCCGAGCAACCAGACGGAGTAGCCGCGGAGTCGATGCAGCCGCACAAGGCCAAGCTTCTCCTCGAATGCACGCGCATCCTCGATCCATGCGTGCTCAAAGACGCCGTGCGTCTCCCACATTGCGACCCAGGCCTTCTGCGTCGCGTCCCAGACTGGCGTCGCTCCGGCGCTTCTGAGAATCTCCATCAGCCGCACGTAGCCGATGTCCTCACCCACGGTGCGTGAGACACCCGTGCGGGGATCGTACGCGGAATACCAGTAGTCGGAATAGCCCGCGAGACCGAGCGAGAGCTTTTCTGGGGGGACTCCCGCAGCAAGCACATATCGCAGCGAGGCCACCATCCACGGATAGCCAGCGACCGGCCCCGGAGTCGAGCCCCCGGTGTGTTGCGCATACGTCATGTACGAGAGGAAGTCCAACGCCTCAGCGAGCGCCTGGTAGTCGTAGGCGCCGCGCCAGTAGTCGTACATCATGTGGTGATACGGCCGGGTCCCGCGCGTGTCATCCGTGCGCGGGACGACGGCGGCCGACACGTGACAGCCGGCAGCGCGCACGGAGTCCGCAAATTCGCGGGCGAAGGCGGTGAAGGCGTCGCGGTCGCTCACGTGGAGATTCTCAAGGTCGAGCTGGATGCCGTCCACCCGTTCGCGTCGGCAGAGGGCGGCCATGTTGCGCGCTGCATTCGTCCGGGCGGTGGGGACGGTCACGAGGCGATGGAGGATCGCGACGTCGAAACCCGGATTCATCACCAGCGGCATCAACTGCACGCGATTCGCCCGGGCTGTCGCAACGATGCGTGGATCCATCTGCCCCGTAATGTGTCCCGTGCTGTCGATCGCGTAGGTCTGCGGCGCGATCACACTGATGTGACGGGCGTTCGCGATGAAGCTCGCGATCCCTGCTTCGTTGTTGCGGATGTACCAGATCGACTCGGGCGCTTGGGCCGCGAGTGACTGTGGCATCGCCGCGAGTGCCAGCATGCATGCGAGAGAGAGTGCCAGCTTGAGTGCCGCGACCGCAAGGAGAGAGCGCATCCCCCGAATCTACGCCGACCTCGGCGCTGGCGCGAAATAGCGCTTCCGCGCCCAGAGCGAGGCGTACACCAGCCCCACGAGCGCCGGCACTTCAACGAGAGGGCCAACGACAGCCGCGAGTGCCTCGCCCGAGGTGATCCCAAAGGTCGCCACCGCCACGGCGATCGCCAGCTCGAAGTTGTTGCCCGCCGCCGTGAAGCTGAGTGAGGCCGTGGTCTCGTAGTCGAAACCCATCCGCTTGGAGAGCCAGAAGGCTGAGCCGAACATCAGCGCGAAGTAGATCAAGAGCGGGACTGAAATGCGGAGCACGTCCATAGGGAGTGCTAAGATCCGGTTCCCCTGCATCGCGAACATCAGCACGATCGTGTAGAGCAGGCCGAGCAGGGCCGTGGGGCCGAAACGCGGCATGAAGGTGCCGTCGTACCACGCGATCCCTCGCCGCGCGACAAGGATCCGTCGCGTCAGGTATCCCGCGAGGAGCGGGACGCCGAGAAAGATCAGAACGCTCTTGCCGATCTCCCACATCGAAATGTCGAGTGCCGCGCCCTCCGCACCGAACCATCCGGGCATCACACTCAGGAAGAGCCATCCGAGCACGGAGTAGGTCAGAATCTGGAAGACGGAGTTCAGTGCGACGAGGACCGCCGCGAGCTCCGACGACCCGCAGGCCAGCGTGTTCCACACGAGCACCATCGCGATGCAGCGCGCGAGCCCAATGAGGATGAGTCCGTTGCGATACTCGGGCATGTCGGGCAGAAAGATCCACGCGAGTGCCGCCATCAGCGCAGGCCCGACGATCCAGTTGAGTACGAGTGAGGTGCCCAGCACCTTCGTATCGCCGATGTGCGCACCGATCGACTCGTACCGCACCTTGGCCAGTACTGGATACATCATCCACAGCAACCCGATCGCGATCGGCACGGAGACACCGGCAATCTTCACCCGGTCCAGCAGCTCGGCGAGATTCGGGATCGTGCGGCCCAGCAGCACGCCGAGCGCCATCGCGAGAAAGATCCACGCGGGGAGCCAGCGATCCAACGTGGAGAGTTGACGGAGCACCGGCGCGTCGGCTGGAGCGAGCGCAACAGAGGTCATAGCGAGCCTCAGGCGCGGTGCGCAGGCTGGGGAAGTGTGTCGTGGATGTGCTGTGCTGCGGCCTTCAGCGCGGCGGCGTCGAGCTGTTCCAATGGCAGCGCGAGCAAGGCGTCAATGCGCGCCGCGAGTGCGTCGTAGGTGCGCGTGAAGGCGGCGCGTGCCGCCGCGGGTTCCGTCTCGTCTGCCGGGTCAGGAAGCCCCCAGTGAACCTGCGCGAATGCCCCCGGAACGTACGGGCACGCCTCGCGGGCGTTGTCGCAAACCGTGATGACGAGCTGGAACGGATCTGGGAGATGTTCTTGGCGCGGTTCTTGGCGCGGTTCACGCACGATGTCGTCAATCGATTTCGGCGTGCGCCCTTCCCACGCGATGCCATGTCGCGCGAGTTCTTTCACTGCGTACGCATTCACCTGCGGCGCCGGACGCGATCCCGCACTCGCGGCGGTCACAATTCCCTCAACGCGCGATGCCCCGCGCACCGCGAGCAGTGCCTCACCGATCTGGCTCCGCGCCGAGTTGCCGGTGCAGAGCACAAGCACACGGAACGTCATGCGCGAGACGCCGCCGGCTTGGTGGCCCGCACGAAGCCCGCCATGAACTTGCCGTCGATCTCCGAAAGGCTCGCGTCCACATCGATGCCCGCTTCGGTGAGGAAGAGACGAGCATCCTCACTCTTGTAGATGCGCGTCGGTTCGATATCCACGTCGATGAAGCCGACCTCGGCAAGCAACGACTTGAACTGCGACTCCTCAAGGGCGCCCGCGACGCAGCCGACCCAGAGCTCCATGCTCCGTCGCACATACGCTGGCACCTCGCCGCGCACGATCACGTCACTGACCGCAAAACGGCCCCCCGGCTTCAACACGCGATATGCCTCGGCGAGCACGGTACGTTTGTCGGCCGAGAGATTGATCACGCAGTTGGAGATGATCACGTCGATCGAGGCGTCGGGGAGGGGGATCCGTTCGATCTGCCCCTTCAGGAACTCGACATTCGTCACCTGCGCCTCGGCGGCGTTCTGGCGCGCGAGTGCGAGCATGTCGTCGGTCATGTCGAGGCCATAGGCCTTGCCGGTCGGTCCGACACGCCGGGCGGAGAGGAGCACGTCAATGCCGCCGCCAGAGCCAAGGTCGAGAACGACCTCCCCCGGATGCAACGCGGCCAACGCTGTCGGGTTGCCACAGCCGAGCGAGGCGAGCACGGCGGCCGAGGGGAGCTCGGACGTCTCGCCGCTGACGTAGAGATTGGAGGTAATGGGATCGGTGGAACCGTTGAAGGCCGCGCCGCCGCAGCAGGAGTTCACGGGGCCGTCGCAGTTGGCGGCCTCGCCGACCTGCAGGACGCGGCGGGCCGCCTCCCCGTACTTCTCGCGAACGATGTCGGTGACGTCGGTGATGCCGGTGATGTCGGTGATGCCAGCGGACGAATCAGTGGAGGTCATCGGGTGCTCGTGGAACAAGAGGGGAACAAGAAATATTGATGGATTGATCGAGAAAGAACGACGTCAATCGCAGCAGCGTCCGAACACCTTGAGCTTGGTGTTGCGGCCAGCCGGACGCTCGGTCGCGAGGCTGCGCACGACATCATGGGCTTCACCGAAGGCCTCCGGCACAAGCGTGTAGTACGCCCAGCGGCCTTCGCGGCGGTCGGAGACGAGTCCGGCTTCCTTCAGGACCTTAAGGTGGAACGAGAGGCGCGACTGGGCAGCGTCCAGTTCCTCCTGAAGGTCGCAGACGCAGCGCTCGCCGTCGCGGAGCATCTCCAGAATTTCCAGGCGCGTCTCGTCGGAGAGCGCGTGGAAGAGTTGGACAGCGCGAGTGAGATCGAGTGCGGTGGCGGTCATACACCTAACCAAAACAATATTTATTGATTTGTCAATAGCGGGCGGACCGCGTGCATATTTCTTGTGTGACCACCTTCGATTATGACTACCTCATTATCGGCTCCGGCTTCGGCGGGAGCGTCTCGGCGCTTCGTTTGCGCGAGAAGGGCTACCGCGTGGCGGTCCTTGAGGCCGGTCGGCGATTCAAGGACGAGGAGTACGCCGAGTCTGCCTGGGACCTGAAGCGCTTTCTCTGGGCGCCCTCGCTCGGGCTGCGCGGCATCACTCGGCTGACCCCATTCAAGGACATCTTCATTGCCTCAGGCGCTGCCGTGGGCGGGGGGAGCACGGTCTACGCGAATACGCTGTACCGCGCGAAGCCAGAGTTCTTTGAGAACCCGCAGTGGGCAGGGCTCGAGGATTGGGCGACGGCGCTGGCACCGCACTTCGATACTGCGGAGCGGATGCTCGGTATGGCGCAGGTGCCGTACCCCAGCGCGGGCCAGGAGTTGTTGAAGAAGGTGGGGGCGCATTTCGGCGTGGAGGACACCTTCACCCGCACCCCCGTCGCGATCTACTTCGGCGAACCGGGGCGCACCGTGCCGGATCCCTACTTTGGCGGCGCGGGTCCGGAGCGCACGGGCTGCACGCGATGCGGCGCCTGCATGGTCGGCTGCCGCGTCGGTGCGAAGAACACGCTGCTCAAGAATTACTTGTGGTTCGCGGAGAAGGCGGGAGCGGAGGTCTTCGCGGACACGGAAGTCGCGGAGATTCGCCCCCTCGGCGCGGCCGACGGGAGCGAGGGCTACCGCGTGACGACACAGCGCCCCGGCGCGTGGTTCGCCAAAGAGCAGCGTACGCTCACCGCGCGTGGGATTGTCGTCTCGGCTGGCGCCCTCGGCACCAATAAGCTGTTGATCAAGTGCAAGGTGACCGGCGCGCTGCCACGCCTGAGTGATCGGCTCGGCGAACTGGTACGCACGAACAGCGAGAGCATTCTCTCGGTCACCTTGCCGGACGACTCCACGAAGCCGTGGTTCGATGTCGCTATCAGCGCGAGCGTGCATCCGCGTCCCGATACGCATATCGAGCTGTGCACGTACGGCCGCAAGGGCGACTTCATGATGTTGCTCCTCGCGCCGTTGACGGGGAATGGCACGCGGCTCACGCGGCCGCTGATGTTGCTCGCGTCGATCCTCAAGAATCCGCTCCGCTTCTTGCGGTCACGCATTCCGGTGGGATGGAGTCGTCGCTCGCTCGTGATTCTCGTGATGCAGACGAGTGACAACGCCATCGCCTTCCGTCCGGTGCGCAAACTCTTTGGCGGCATCGGACTGCGCACCGAGCAGAACTCGGCGAAGCCCAACCCGACCTTCATTCCGATTGCCAATGAAGCGGCGGAGTATCTGGCCGAGTTGACCGGGGGCTTTGCGCAGGGCGGTGTGCTGGAAGCGGCGGCCAATGTGCCGACGACGGCGCATATTCTTGGTGGTGCCCCGATCGGCAAGGATGCGGCGCACGGCGTGGTCGACCGACAGCTGCGTGCGTTCGGGTACGAGAACTTTCTGATCTGCGATGGATCGGCGATGCCGGCGAACCCCGGAGTCAATCCTTCGCTCACCATCACGGCGCTGGCTGAATACGCCATGACGCATGTGCCGGCCGCGGGCGGCTTGCCGGTATCGCCCTCCTCTTCTCTGGCGGTCTCCGCGTGACGCGACTCTTTCTGCAGATCGGTGCGATCTCCGCCGGCATTGCGGTGGCCGCCGGTGCCTTTGGCGCCCATGCCCTTCGGGCGCGGCTTGAACCGCGCATGCTCGAGGTGTTCGAGACGGGGGCGCGGTATCAGATGTATCACGCGCTGGCGCTGATCGCGGTCGCATGGGTCGCATCACGCACGGCCGTGGGCGCAACCGGAGCGGTCCACGCCAGCGGATGGCTCTTTGTCGCCGGGACGCTGCTGTTCTCGGGGTCGCTCTATGCGATGAGCTTCTCGGGCATCCGTGCGCTCGGCGCGATCACGCCGGTGGGCGGGGTCTGTTTGATCGCTGGGTGGGTGGCGCTGGCCATCGCGGCGACGCGCATGGATGGGTGAGGTGATGCGTGCGCGGCGCGCGGTGATCGTTGGCGCGCTCGTGGCTGGCGTGCTCGTCGCGTTGAGCGGTCCGGCACTGGTCGCGCAGGGCACGCGGGCGGTCTTCCCGACCATTCAGGGGCGCACCCTTGAGCAACGTGAAATGGAGATACCGAGCGAACTCGGCGGGGAGCGCAACATCGTGCTCGTGGCGTTCGGCCCGCGGCAGCAGCGCGCGGTGGACTCCTGGGCGGCGGCCATGCGCACCATCCGGTCCCAAGCGTTGGATGTCGAGGTCTACGAGATTCCGACGTTGAATCGCGGCTGGACTCCACTCCGCGGCTGGATCGACGGCGGGATGCGGAGCGGCATTCCCGACCGTGCGGCGCGTGAGGCGACCATCACGGTGTACATCGATAAGCGTCCGTTCAAGTCGGCGTTGGGCATCACGAGTGAGTCGCAGATTCAGGTGTTCTTGCTCGATCGCTCGGGGGTGGTGATGCATCGAGTGGAGGGACCGGCGACCCCGCAGGGGATCCAGGGGCTGCGTCGCGCTCTTGGGCTGCCGATCGGCGCCCCTTGACGCGGTGCCGGTGGGCGCTATATTCTACTTATTGGTTGAGTAGTTGAATAATCCCACATCCAGACCCAACAATGCCGGCCTTCCGCCACCAGCCTGTCGATCTCGTCCTCGATGTCCGATCGCAGCTCGAATTCTTTCTCGGGGGCCTGCAGGGGGCCGAGAACATCCCTGTCGATCGACTTCCCGAGGCGCTGGTCTCGCGCCCGGACGTGAGTAAGCAGGCGAAGATTCTTGTGTATTGTGCGAGTGGTGGTCGCTCGGCACAGGCGGCCGAGAGGCTCAGGAGCGCCGGCTACTCCCGTGTGGTGGACGGCGGGGGGATGTCCGCGGCCTACGCCGAGTTTCGGCCCGACTGATGTGCTCGAGCGCCGGCTCGTGCGGCGGCGCTCCTGCCGGAAGGGGGGCCCTCGGACGTATAATGTTCTGATGATTTGTACCGCCTGCAATAAGGAGAGTAAGAATCTCCGCGTCTGCCCCTACTGCTTCACGCCCTATCCGACGGATACGGCGCCCGCGAGCCGTGGGTCCATTCGGATGTCTCCTGGGTCGAATGCGCCGCAGGCGGGGGGAGCGGGGAAGAGCCTGATGACCGAAGTCCGCGCCTTCGTTCTGCGACAGTCCCCGGTGGTCCGGTGGTCGGCGCTGGGCATCGCGATGGTGGCGGTCCTGTGGATCGTGACCAGCGGCGGTGGGGATGCAGTCGGTGCCAGCGCGGCGCAGGGCGCCGTTGTCGCCACGCCACTGCAACGCGACGAAGCCCTCGCGGTTGTCCGGAAGACGCGTGAGACCGCGCTCGTGGATGTGCAACAGGACGAAGTGTTCGTGAGCTATACCGCCGCGACCTTTCCGCTCCGCGAGGAAGGGCAACTCGTGTTGGTGCAGCAGTTCGCCCAGGCCGACGGGATGGTCGAAGGGCGCAAGCGTCGGATCTTCTTCTACAATCCGAACGGCAAGCTCTTTGCCCAGAGCGATGCGAGCCGAGGCCTGATTCTCGTGCGCTAACGGCCTTC
>CAYUMN010000010.1:3975-10925 GCA_964445835.1 uncultured Gemmatimonas sp. | reverse complement strand
CGCGCGAGGTGCGGAAACGCCGTGCGCGGTTACTGATACTGGATGTACACGACCTTCGGGCGGAGTGCGAGAATCTCGGGAATCGTGGTCCGCGGGTCATCGTTCCGGGACTTGTAGAACTGCTTCCAACCCGCGAACTGCACCGGCTCCGGCACGATAAAGCGATTCCACGAGGCGCGCTTGAGCGTCGGCGAGCCAAAGCCATCCATGTGCATCACGATCTGCACCCGCGGATCAAGCCGGACATTCTGCGTGTTGGTCACGCCATTCCGTGTGAACCGGTGCACCACCAGCACTTTCGGCGGGAGGTTGTGCCGCGTGACGAGCTCTCCGAGGAACCGGACCGCGTAGTTGATGTCCACGGCATCGTAGGTGCCGATGCGCTTGCCGGGGAGCCCGCCATTCTTCATGGCGAACTCTGGGTCGATTCCCAAATGGAAGTTCGGCCGACGGAGGAAGGGGGCGAGCCGCGGAAGTTCTTCCTGCAACGTCGAATGGCCGATCTGCAGATCGAGAAAGACGATCGCATCGCGCGTGGCGGCCCACCGGGCGACCCGCTCGATCAACGTATCCGCCATGCGGCCGCGATACTTGCCGTCCGGCCCAGGATGCTCGCGCGCGACCACGGCAATCAGATGCAGCGCAGGGACCACCGGCGTGGTCGGATCGGCTGCCTCCCACGCGGCCACTTCGACATCGAGCATGCGGAGCATCACATCGGGCGTGTATTCGCCAAGCACGCCCATTCGACGTGAGAGCGGATTACCGTAAAAGGCGATGATGCGCTTGTTCGGGAGCATCCCCGGATCGGTCGGGGGCGGAACGAGGACGGCCGCGGCTTCAGCGCTGGTCTGCCCCACCGGACTGGCGGTGACAACGGGAGTCGGCGCCGCAGCCATGAGGCCGAAGGTAACGGCGGTCACGAGGCCGGCAGAGGAGAGCGAGAGCAGGATGGGGAGAACACGCATGCGCACGAATCTAATGCGCGGCCTCACGGACCAGTGACGACGATCCGACGGTTCGCACGGATGACGTACTGCCCGGCGACCGAGATATCGAGTTGCACCAGATAATCGCCGCGCCGGAGCGTCGAGATGTCGAGTTCGACGGCGCGTGCCGAACGGGAGCTGCCGCGCGCCGAGATATCCTCGACGGTGATTGTCACCGACCCCGATGCGGCGCCCAGGCCAATGGCCCGCGCGCCCCGCTGCAGGAACCCACGGGCTTCCTCCGTTTCGGCGGCCACGATCAGCGTGATGGTCATCTTCTCACCCGCCGGATTCGTGTTGTACGCTTCCCAGAACACGCCCAGCTTCTGCGATGCCCGGACCTTCTGCGTCGCGAGCGCGTGCGGGAGGGCTTCCTCGACGGTGGTCGGGAAGGCACCGTACGGCGTGTAGAACAACAGATCAGAGAGCGAGACGCGCACGCCCTGCGCGAAGGGCGGTCGGATGCCGTAGCGGGCCCGCGCGAGCGCGCTGCTGTCCGGCGCGGCGATCTCGGCACTCAGCAACAACGCGCCCCAGGGCGCGCGCACCGTGAGCGTGCCCTTGGGGGGGACGCCGTTCACAGTGCTCGCGTTGGCCCGTGGCTCTCCGCCGGCCGTCGCCACCAGCGCCCCGTCAAGACGCGCCCCCGCCATGCGTGGCTCCTTGCTGACATCGTAGGCCACCACGAGCACCGCGGTGTCGCCCCGTCGGAAGAGCGCCTGCTGGTGCTCAAGCATCACGAGGTGCCGCGCATAGGGCGGCGCATAGCGGGCGATGACCGGCGGCAACTGCACCGCCCAATCGACAGAATCTGACACCGTGGGGCTCGTGAGCACATGATGCGGGGGCACGTAGCGATACGCCGGGACGGCTTCGTGTCCCACAATGTTCAGTTGCGGGGGGCCGCTGCCTGGGGGGCCATAGACGTCGGGGCCCCGCGACCAGGCGCGGTTCCAGCCGAAGCGCAACAGGAGCTCGCGCTCGTCCTCGTCGAAGCCGAACATGTAGGCCGACGGTGCGGCGCGGAGGAACTCCACGTAGGTGAGACGCGCGAAGTGCTCCGTGCGCGAGTCGTTGCCGCGCATGCCGTACCGAGTGCGCGCGAAGAACCAGACCCGCGCCTCGAAAGCCGTGCGCTGCGGCGTGCCGCACTGCAACCGTTGATACGGCCGACGCGTATCCTCATCTAAGTACAGGGAGAGATCGGCCCAGCGACAGCGCTCGATGTCGACCATCCGCTCCAGCACGCGATTGTAGGCCAGTTCGGCGTCGACATATCGGCCCAGTTGGTGATAGGCGAATCCCTGAAGGGCATCGCACCACCAGCCGTAGGCTCGGCACTCAATGGCTGCGGCGAGGGCGCGGTCGCCCAGCTTCGCCTCTTCGAGATAGCGCACCCGTTGACCCACAATCCAGTTCTCGGCCGGATTCACTCGCGCGAGCGAATCCAAGAGGCCGATCAGCTGCAGCCGCTGCGCGGAGACGGGGCCGGGCTCGGGCGGCGCGGCGTCGCCATTTTCGTCGTACCAGTAGCAGAAACGACCGACGGTCTCCTGACACTCGTTGCTGCCGAGTCCGCGGCTCATCGGGAGATTGGCGCGGCGGAAGGTCTCGAACCGCTGTTGGGCCCGCTGCGCGATCGCGCGCGGATCCTCGGGGATGACTGTCGCCTGTGTGGAGAGCACTGGCTCCTGCGCGCGCAGGGGGGCCGGGGCCGGGGCGACGAAGGCGAGGGCCGCGGCAAGCGGCACTAGTATGAGGCGTAGGGGGAGCGGAATCATCACGACGTAATGATACCCGCGGCAACGCCGAGGGTTGTAGGTTTGTCCAGATGCCGACGATCACCTTCGAAGCGCTCCAGCCGGGGGTCGAAGCCCCCCGCCGTGCCACGGCCGCCAGCGCCGGTCACGATCTCTCCGCCTGCCTGACGGCCGGCAGCGTCCGCGTGTTCATTGGGGGCCGACCGCAGGACCGCACGGTCTCGCACGATCCCGACGGCCCGTGGATCGAACTCGCGCCGGGTGAGAAGGCCCTCATCCCACTCGGCTTCCGCATGCGGCTCCCCGAGGGATTCGAGGCGCAGGTGCGTCCGCGCTCGGGAACCTCGCTCAAGACCGACCTCGTGATCGTGAATAGTCCCGGAACCATTGACGCCGATTACCCGGACGAGTGTATGGTCCCGGTCAAGAATGGTGGGACCGCACCGGTTCGGGTGCGGCACGGCGAGCGGATCGCCCAGATGGTGCTCGCGCGTTTCGAGACCCTCGACTTCGTCCCCGGCACGGTGAGTCGGACCACGGATCGGGCCGGTGGCTTCGGCTCGACCGGGCAGTGACGCGGTGCCTCGACCTGAGCTCCTCCATATGACACTCCGAACATTTCTGATCGCCTGCGCCATGGTGTGGCCGCTGGGCAGCGGCGCCCAAGAGCCCTCGCCGGTGCGCGTGCAGTCCTACACCCTCACCAATGGACTGAAGGTGCACTTCGTCGAGGACCACTCGGCGCAGGTGGTCGCCGTGAACCTCTGGTACGACGTGGGATCGCGCAACGAACGCGTGGGGCGCACGGGCTTCGCGCATCTGTTCGAGCACATGATGTTCCAAGGCTCGACGAATGTCGGGAAGATGGAACATGGCCAGCTGATCGAACGCGCCGGTGGTGACTTCAATGGCGCCACGCAGCCCGACCGCACCAACTATTACAACGTCGTCCCTTCCAACCGCGTGAACCTCGCGCTCTGGCTCGAGGCCGAGCGGATGCGCGGGCTGGCGATCACGCCGGAGAACCTCAGCAATCAACGGGAGGCGGTGAAGGAAGAACGACGTCTCCGCGTGGACAACCAGGCATACAGCCCCGCGATCATCGATTCGCTGCCGACGCTCTTCTCGCGCGAGCGTTGCTTCGCGTATGCGCACTCCATCATTGGCTCCATGGCGGATCTCGACGCGGCGACCGTCGACGACGTTCGCGCCTTCTTCGCGCAACACTATGCGCCGAACACCGCCGTGTTGGTCATTGCCGGGGATGTCGTGCCCGCGACCGTACTGCCCGTGGTGCAGCAGTATTTCGGACGGATTCCGGCGGGACCGCGACGGGAGCCCGTGACCTGCGATGCCCCGGCGAGCGCGACCAGCGCGACCAGCGCGACCAGCGCGGTGGTGAAGCGCATCTCGGATGCCAATGCGACGTTGCCGGCCGTCCTGATCGCGTATCGGACCATGCCACCGGCGCATCCGGACTATCCGGCACTCGTCCTGCTCTCAACGATCCTCGGCGAGGGAGAGAGCAGCCGCCTGCATCGGTCGCTGGTGCGGGGGAGTCAGGTGGCGGTCGGCACGCAGACGTTGCACGACCCCTTCGGACCGATGCGCGCGGGCGGCCTCTTTGCCGTGCTGGCAATCGCGAATGCTTCCGTGGGAGTCGATTCGCTTCACGCCGCAGTGGAGCGCGAGGCGCGCGTCGCCGCAGACGGGATCACCGCGGACGAGCTCGAGAAGGCGAAGAACGTGTGGCGGGCACGTGTGATCTTCGGGAGGCAGACTGCGCTGGATGTCTCGGAGGCGGTGCAGTACGCCGCGCTCTATCTCGGAAGTCCATCGGCGGTGAATGCGGAGGCCTCACGCTATGCCGCGGTGACGGTGGCGGATCTGCGCCGTGTCGCGCGCACGTATCTCCGTCCGGGTAACTCGCTCACACTTTTGATCTCGGCGGAGATGCGCTGATGCGGCGACCGATCGCAGTGCTCGCGTTCGCCCTCGGCGCGGCCGCGCCGCTTGCGTCGCAGCAGCCGACGCGGCCGGCACCGACCGCGCCAGGGACGCAGCCGAGCGTGTCACCGCAACGCCCGCCCGCCCCACTGCCGATGCGCGAGTTGCAGTTCCCGCCGTTCGTTGAGTTCGCACTCGGGAATGGGTTGCGCGTGATTGTGGTGCCAAGTGCAAAGCAACCGGTGTTGACGATGCGGCTCTCGGTCCTCGGGGGTTCGCTCTACGACGTGACTGGAAAGAGCGGACTCGCGGACCTCGTGGCCGGTCTGCTCACGAAGGGGGCAGGTCCTCGCGACGCGGAAGCGTTCGCGGAGGCGATCGAGCGTGTTGGGGGTTCGCTCACTGCCGTGGCGGGTCCCGACTTCCTGACCGTCGAGGCGTCCGTGTTGAGTGCGGATCGCGCACTCGCGTTCTCGCTGATGGCCGATGCGCTCTTGCGTCCGACATTCTCCACCGCGGAAGTGGAGCTGATGCGCACGCAGACGCTGAGCGGACTCGCCCTCGCGCGCTCGCAACCCGAGGCGATCGCGGGGCGTGTGTTCGCGCGCCAGGTGTACGGCGACCACCCATATGGTCGGCGTGCCGACGAGGCAAGCATTCGGGCCATCACGCGCGCCGATCTCGTGGACTTCCATGCGGCGCGCGTGCGTCCCACGCAGGCGCTCCTCGTGCTCGCGGGGGCGATTGATTCGGCCGAGGCGCTCCGACTCACCGAGGAGTCGTTCGGGGCGTGGAGTGGACGGGGTGCCGCCCCACCGCTCGCGCGGCCGGCACCGCAACGGGCGCGTACCGAGATCGTGCTGGTGCATCGGCCGGGATCGGTGCAGTCGAATATCATCGTTGGCAATACGACGTGGATGCCCACCGACACGCGCGGCTACGCGGTCGCGGTGGCGAATCAGATTCTGGGTGGCGCCAGCGACGCGCGGCTGTTTCAGGTCCTGCGTGAACAGCGGGGATGGACCTACGGTGCCTACTCCGATCTCTCGCGCGCCCGTGGAGTGGGCACCTTCACCGCCACCGCCGCGGTGCGCACCGAGGTGACGGACTCCGCGCTCGTGGAGATGCTGCGGCAACTCCGGCGTATGGCAAGCGAGCCGGTGCCGAGCCTTGAGTTCGACCGGCAACGGCAGACGATGGTGGGGCGCTTTCCGCTGCAGGTGGAGACGGCGGGGCAGGTCGCGGCACTGGTGGCGAACGCGCGTTTGCTCGGACTCGCCACCGACTATGTACAGACGTATCGGCAGCGGATCGCCGCGGTGACACCGGAGCAGGCACAGGCCGCCGCGCGGTCTGGGATGCGAGGCGACGCGGCGCTGATCGTGGTGGTCGGCGACGGGCCCGCGTTACAAGAGCGGCTCGCGCGCATCGCACCAGTGACGATGGTGGATGTGGATGGGAACCTGCCGAACGCCGACGCCGACGCCGTCGTGGGTGCCATGGCGCGATTGGCGATCGACCGGAACGCGTTGGAGGCCGGGACGGACTCCTTCACGGTGCTCGTGCAGGGGCAACCGTTCGGCTACCAGTTCATGGCACTCACGCGCACGCTCGATGGGTGGGAGTTCTATGAGCGCTCGTCGCTCGGGCCGATCATCCAGCAGACGACGACGGTTCGGTTCTCGCCCGCGCTGGACATGTGGTCGACCGAGCAACGCGGGCGCTTTCAGGGGAGCGAGCTCCGCCTCGATGTGCAGTACGCCGAAGGGAAGGCGCGCGGTGAGGGAATCACGCCGGGCAACGGCGCGATGCAGAATGTGCGCTTTGCCAATGTGACCATCCCCGAGGGCACGATCGACGATAACCTGCTCGTCGGCCTCTTGCCGTATTTCAACTGGACGCTGGGTGCGACCATCCCCGTCTCGGTGTTTGCCTCGGGGAAGGGCGTGGTCGAGTCGCGCACCTTCCGCGTCGTGACGGAAGAGGAGATCACGCTGCCGCTCGGCACGTTCACGGCGTATCGCGTGGCGTATGAGGGCGGAGAGGCGCCGGGGACGTACTGGATTGAGGTCGCCGCACCGCATCGCGTGTTGAAGTTCGGTCCAAAGGCGGTACCGCTGGAGTTTGTGCGGGCGCGATGATCGGTGCGGGCGCTGCGCGGTGATAGGTGCGGGCGCTCGGTCTCCACACCGCGAACGAAAAGACCCCGCCACTCTTCGCGAGTGACGGGGCCTTTTACTTACTGCCTGCTTAC
>CAYUMN010000010.1:0-3875 GCA_964445835.1 uncultured Gemmatimonas sp. | reverse complement strand
GCCTGCTTACTGCAGGCCTACCGCCGTATTACTTCGGATCGAGCAACTGCGCGATCTGCCAACGGGCGTCCGCGAGATGCGCGCGGGTCGCCGGATCAGCGGCCTTGCCCTGCGCCGCCGCGAGCGCGGCGTCGAGGGTGCGGAGCTCCTGACGGAGCAGCCCCTTCACATCGGTGGAGGGACGCGCGGCTGCGGTGAACGACTGACCCGTCTGGGCGCTCGACGAGATGCGCGGGGTAGTCGGGTTCGGTGCGTTCAACTTGCCAGTCACCGCTTCGAGATAGATGCGCTGCAAGCCACGGCGGTACGCATCCACACGCACCGCGCTGGACGAAAGTTCGCTCCAGATCCCCGTGCGCATGTCGGCGAGGAACTCCACCAGCGGATACGGACGGATCGTGCCCGGAATCGCCTCGAATTCCGTGAGGCGTGCCATGCGGTTGTCATCCATCATGTACCCAAGGATGCCACGCTGCGTGGAGTTGATGCGGGCGACCGCCCCATCGGGCTCAAGACGACGGAGGATCTGCGGATCGAGCATCCAGGTCGGCGTCTTGAAGAGCTGCTCCTGCACGAACTGCACGGCCGCACGCTGCCGCTCACGCGGCACCGGAGTGAAGCGCGGGCCCGGTTGCGAGCCGTACTTCTCCTGACCGTCCACGCTGCCAACGATCGCCGCGACGTGGCGCACTTCGTTGGTGAACTGGCCAAGAAGACGACCGTAGCCTTCCTTGGTGTACGAGACGTCCTCAAGCTCACGCGTGGTGGCCGTGAGGAGCATCGGCATCAGGCGCTGCAGGTTGCGAATGCCGAGCGTCGAGCTCTTGATCGCATCCTGGTCGCCGACGGCTTCACTGTACGCGGTGTACGGGATGGCACCGAAGTCGTCTGGCACGCCGTAGCGATGCCACGGGATCGAGTCCTGCGTGCGAGCGAGCAGGTCGAGCGCGGGACGCTCGTCATCGGGACCGGTGGTGCCCGGGACGACCATGTAGCCCCACTGGATCGCGAACTTGTCGTACGGTCCAACGCCCGGAATGAGCGACGCCAACGGAAGGTTGTCCTCCGGCTGCGCCACATAGTTGAAGCGGGCGTAATCCATGATGGTCGGCGAGTGGCCCATGCGCGACACCCAAGTGCGCGAGCGCACGGAGTCGGCCGGGTACATCGCGGAGGCCACCTGATTGTGCGGAAGGCCGAGTGTGTGCCCGACTTCGTGCGCCACGACGAACTGCACCAGACGTCCCTGGAGCGAATCCGGGAGCGGGAGGCGCGCGGCACGCGGGTCGAGGTGACCGACCTGCGTCCAATACCACCAGGTCTGCAGGTTCATGATGTTGTGGAACATCATGACGTCGGCTTCCATGATCTCACCGGAGCGCGGGTCCACAATGCTCGGACCGACGGCGTTCTCGGTGGTCGAGGCGAGCCAGCGGACAACGGAGTAGCGGGCGTCATCCGGCGACCAATCGGGATCCTGCGCCTTGCTCGGTGCTTCGGCAGCGACGATGCCGCGACGGAAGCCCGCCGCTTCAAACGCCGGCTGCCACTCTTCGATGCCCGCCTTCACGAACGGGACGAGCCAAGTCGGCGTGGCCGGATCGACGTAGTACGTGATCGGCTGCACCGGCTCGGAAATCGCGGCGTTCGGATCCTTCTTCTCCAGGCGCCAGCGCGAGATGTACGAACGGCTCTGCGCACGCTGCTCGAGACGGCTGAAATCGACGCGGTTGGTATGGAAGTAGCCAACGCGCGAATCACGCAGACGGGGACGCATCGGCGCCTCCGGGAGCTTGACCATCGACCAATGCACGACGAACGACTTCGAGATCGTGGGGGCGCCCGGCGGTGCGGGCTGCGGCGGGAGGCCAGGGAAGTTGAAGCCGCCGGCCGGCGCATTCACCGTCAGCGTGGCTTCGACTTCGATGTTGCCCGGGAAGGTCGCGACGGACTCAAGGAACGAGCGCGTCGCATCGACCTGACCGCGCGTCTGCTGCACGATGCTGATCTCATTCGGCGGCGACGTGTACATACGCGAGACATCGATCACGGCGGCCGAATCGGCCCCGTACGCTTCCACATTGAACGACGCGAGAATCACCGCGTAGTTCGAGCGATCCACCGCCTCGGCCATCGGCGTGTTGGGATCGGCGACGATACTGAAGCCCATGCGACGGAGGAGCACGCGGTGGCCGCGGCGTTCCCAGCGCACCACTTCGCTGTTCAACTCATCGCCGCCGAGCCCGTCCGTCGACGCATTGCGCGCGACACGGGCCACGAGGAGCATGTCCTTGTCGAGTTGCGCGGTGGGAATCTCGAAGTAGAGGCGGTTCGCGCCGATCATGTGCGTCTTGAAGAGCCCTTCCTTGGTCTTCACTTCACCGCGAATCACCTGAGCGTAAGGGCGCGGTTGCGGGTCCGGTACGCTGGCGCCTGCGGCACCGCCGCCGGGGCCGCTGGCGCCTCCCGGAGGAGCGCCGCCCGCGGCGTTGGCGGTGGAGGCCCGATTCGGGCCGGCCGCCGGGCTCGGGGTCGTCGTCGCGGAGGCCGGCGCGCAGGACGCGACGGCGAACGCGAGTCCAGCCGAGAGGAGGATCGGACGTGTGGATCGCATGCGTGTGGGGTTACGGGTAACGGCGGGGGAGTGAACCACAGAAAATGGCCTCCTGAGCCGACCTTTGGCTACGGGGCACGGGGGACGGGCGTTGAGGCCGCGCGGATGGCCGCATCGCCGAACCGCTCGCGTACGCGATCGACGGCGCGGGCGAGGGCACGGTCCTCGGCGCGCTCCACCTGGCTCGCCGGTGCGCCGCCAAAGAGCCCCAGCTGCTCGGCATCACGGGCCGGCCCGAGGCCGCCGAGGGCCACCCCTACGAGCCGGGCGGGATGTCGGCGGGCGGCGCGGAGCTTCTTGAGTAGCCCAACGGCGACGTCGCCGATCGCGCTGTCGCTCTCGAGTCCCTCGGGGAGGGTACGACTCGCGAGCCGCGTGGTGAAGTCGGCATCACGAAGCTTCACGGTGACGGTGCGCGCCGAGAGGCGATCCCCACGCAGCTCCGAGGCGGCCTTGGCCCCCAGCGCCCGGAGATGCGCGCTGAGTTGGACGTCGTCGGAGACATCCTTCGCAAAGGTGCTCTCCCGACTGATCTGGCGCGCCGCGCCGCGTGACTCCACCGGCGCGGTGTGAATGCCACGGGCCCGCGCCCAGAGCCACTCGGCGGGACGCCGTCCCAGCCACCGCGTAAGGGTCGCGCGATCGTGCGGCAGCACATCCTCGACGCGCACCAGTCCCAGGGTCGCGAGCTTGGCCTGCAACTTCGGCCCGATGCCCGGAATCTCGGCCAGCGCGAGCGTGGCCATGAACTCCGCCTCGGCGCCCGGGGGGATGATGTGTACCCCGGTGGCGTCGGTGCCGGGGCGGGGCTTGGCGCGGTCGGCCGCAAGTTTGGCGATCAGCTTCGCCGTGCCCCCGCCAAGGGAGAGCCACATTCCGGTCTCGCGGTGCACCGTTGCGCGAATGCGGAGCGCGCTCTCCTCCAGCGTCTCGTGATGATGCAGGGCCTCGGTGCCAGTGAGATCGAGATACCACTCATCGATGCTCGCCCCTTCGACCACCGGCGTAAAGCGCCCGAGCACCGCGGCGATCGCCTTGGACGTGGCGCTACAGGCGCCGCGCGGCACCGGCACGCACATCGCGTCCGGACAGAGCCGGAGCGCCTGGGCAATCGGCATCGCGGAGCGTACACCGAAGGCGCGCGTCTCATACGATGCCGAACAGACCACGCCACGCCCGCCGGGGCGGCCCCCGACGATCAGCAGCAGCGATTGCCCCGCCCCTTCGGGATCCGCCATGCGCGCGACCGCCACGAAGAAGG
>CAYUMN010000009.1:0-32659 GCA_964445835.1 uncultured Gemmatimonas sp. | reverse complement strand
GTTTCACGTGGAACTTATGAACCAAAAACAATGGTTTCACGTGGAACGTTTGTCCGGGTATTCCCATGCTCGAGCTTCGGCCACTACCCCGGCCGCTACCCCGGCCCCAGCCGCCGCCTCTTCTCTGCCCCGGCTCGGCGGGTTGCCGTCCCTTCGTCCAATTACGGGGAGCCCAGCAGTGGAATCAGCTGGATCCGCATCGTGATGTTTGCCGTGACCTTGATCAGGCCGACCGCCACCGGTGTCTCCGGCGCGCTCTCGCCGCGCGCCGTCATGAGCATCGGGGCCCGATCGAACATCGGCTGCTCGACACCTCCTCCCGAGCTGAGCTCGAGCACGGTCCCAAGCTTCTGGCCCGCGGCGCGCGCCATGGCCTCTGCATCCGCCTGAGCACGCCGCACTGCCGTCGAGAGCGCCTCGCGCCGAGCGGAATCAGGGTTCGAAAGCGCGAAAGAAGGCCCGGAAAGATTGGTCGCGCCAGCCGCGAGGGTGGCATCGATCACCGCGCCCACACGAGTGATGTCCCGAATCTCCACCCGCACGCTGTTCTGCGCCTGATAGCCAACTACGGTCGGTCGACCACCGTCTGTTGGGTAGCGATACTCGGGGTTCACCGTCAGTCCGACCGTGCGAATCTGCGCCGCCGCAATTCCCGCGCGCCGGAGTGACTCAAAGACGGCGGTGGCAATTCGAGCATTCTCCTGGGACGCCACCTGCGAGGTACGACCACGCGTCTCGACCGCCACGATCAGATGCGCACGGTCCGGCGCGACCTCGATCTCCTCGCTTGCCGACACGATGATCTGCGGAGGCGGGGTGTGCATCCCCTGCGCGTGCAGTGAAGAGGCTTTCAGTACGGTGAGGCCGACAGCAGCGAGTCCGGCCAAGACTGTCGAACGAAGCGAGCGCATCAGATTCTCCAATTAAATGCAGTGTGATACTAAATAAGTGCTCTCAGGTCGCCGTCGCGACGCCTTCTATATAGATACACGCGAACAGACGCGTGGCGCGCGCTTACGGTCGCACGGGCGTGTTCAGGCGATCCCACACCAACGGCGCATCCACGGCCGGCCTCGCGCGTCGGACCCGGTACACGGGACGACCAGGATACATCGCCAGCACATCGGCCTCCCGTCCTGGAAGCCACCGCGCATACACGTTTGAGTCGCGCCCAAGGCGCCACGGCGCATACAACAGATATCCCCCACGATCCTCGGCGATGCGCGCCATGCAGCGCGGCGAGTATTGGAGCCCCGGCTGCATCCGTTCCGTGAAATCGGGCGAAAGGTCACTCGCCAACACCAACGCCGAATCGGCAAGCAAAGGCCGAAGCTGCGCCCGGGCTGCAGCATCGCGGACTCCCCCGCTCTCAATCGCCCCGAGCGCTGTTTCTAAGCGGCAGGCATCCACCTTCCGGTAGAGCAACTCGGCATCGGCGCGCGTGATCCCCGCTGCCCAGAGCCGCACCATCAACTGTGCCCCCCAGCTCTCCTGCACGAGCACGACGGCGTTCGTTACGTTGGCGCTCGCCGCCTCTTGCTCCGGAGAGAGTCGCATCGAACGCATTCCATTCTCATACGTCGGTGCACGCACGAGAAAAATCGTGACCACCGCGTAGAGCGCAGCGGCCCCGAGCGCGCCCTGTGTCCCGCGCCACACGGCCGAGTGCGCGCCCACCTGTGTTCGCCACGAGAGTACGCCGCGAGCGCTCCACAACACGAGCACCGGAAGCAAGGCAAAGAGGAAGCGAGGACCGAGATAGAACCCGTCGTGCCAGTACGCCCAGTAACCAACGATCACCAGTCCAGCCGACACCAACAGATACCGGTCGAGCGGGCGTAGCGCGCGTGCGGTCCAGAGGCCGAAGGCCGGCAACAACAGCGCAGGAAACGGCGTCTCGAATAAATAGGACGAAAGTCGGGTGAGATACAATGAGACAAGCTCCACACCACGCATGGGCGTGTGCATCGTGCCCCACGCGGACTCGTGGAATCCAAGGGCATGACCCGCGCCCCACAGCACATCGTATCCGAAGCGGAACGGATGCCCGGTCGTCTGCGAGTTCGCCCAGAGCAGCATCGCCGCGGGAATCGCCACGCCAATACCCGAGAACACCCAACTCGCGAGCGCACGTCCGCCGCGTCGCGCGCGCCACCCGAGCCACACCGCAGCCGGCAACGCAAAGGCGACTGCATCGAGCGGACGAATTGTCGCCGCAATGCCGAGCCCCAGGCCCACGACCAACCCCCACCCGGGCGGTGCGCGATCAGTCGTCGCCCGCGAGAGCCCAAGCATCGCGACGAGCAACCACAGGAGGGTTGTCGCGTGATTCATATGGGAGCCGAACATGAAGGCACCAAAGGGCGCGAGGGCAAACAGCACGAGCGTCCCGCGGCGTGCGCGGCGCGACCATTCGGGAGTGAGCGCGGGGAGGAGCCCCGCAAAGCAGCACACCGCGAGCGCGCCGACGACGGGGCCCACCAACCACTCCGCGCCGAGCCAGACCCCCGGGACAAGCATCGCGGGTCCGCCGGCCGGATACTGTCCATACGCGCGCGCGCCAAAGTCGACCTCATGCATAATCGCGAAGAACTCGCGCGGCAATCGTGTGGGATGCGTGAGCGCGCCGCTCGCGTAGTCCCGGGCCTGAAGGACGTACACGATCTCGTCAATCAGGAGTGGACGACCCGCGAAAATCCACTGCGCAATAATCGCGTAGAGCGCGAGGGCGCCAAGCGAGACGGCGAGCACAAACCCCGTATCACGTGCGTCCGCATCAACCATGCGCTCCGCGTCCACGTGCGCATGCAACGCCGCAGGCAACGGCGCAGGCAACGGCGCAGGCAAGGACGGGGGCAAGGACGCGTCCACTGAGGGCACGCGCCGTCGCGTCACGAACCAGATCAATCCGCCAAGCACCACACAAAATGCGGTGCCGAGCAGCCAGTCTTCGAGTCGCGGCAGATAGCCGGGGTCGCTCTCGCCGCCCGGGAGCCATCCGGCGACTGGGAGGAGCGAGCCCAGAAGCAGGAAGAGGGCGATGACGCGCGTTACCACTTCCCGAGCTCAAACATCAAGTTCTGCAAATCCGATGGATTCACGCCTGGAATGCTCGCCGCCTCAGCAAGCGTTGCCGGACGGCGCGCGGCGAGTTTTTGTCGCGCTTCGACGCTGACCGACTTCAGCGTACCGTACGCGGCGTCGTGAGGAAGCGTGATCTCGGCCATCCGCTGCAGGCGCGCAGCCACGGAACGCTCGCGCACGAAGTAGCCCGCGTACTTGAGTTCGAGGTCGGTGGTGCGCACGGCTTCGGGATGCAGTGCCGTCCCGACGCCGGCGGCGGCCAATAAGTCGCTCAGTGCTACTTTCTGCCGCCGCGCGACTTCAACGATCGGGACGGCATGCAGCAGCGGGCTCTCCCCCACGGCAAGCAGCACGGGGTCGGCCTGCGCGGGCGTCACGCTGGTGGTGCGTGCCAGGTGCTCCGCTTCGCGTGCATCGCTCAAACGCTGTTCCGCCAGCGCGCGCTCGTCATCCGACAGCAGGCCGAGCGTCGTGGCCAGCGGATACAAGCGCGCGATGGCGTTGTCCTGCCGCAGTGTGAGTCGAAACTCCGACCGTGACGTGAAGAGGCGATACGGTTCATCGACGCCGCGCGTGATCAGATCATCCACCAACACGCCGAGGTAGCCCTGATGACGCCCGATCGTGACGGGCGGCAACTCAAGCGCGGCGGCGGCGGCATTGAGTCCGGCGACGACTCCCTGCCCTCCCGCTTCCTCGTAGCCGGTGGTGCCATTGATCTGCCCCGCCAGAAAAAGACCGGGCAACACCCGCGTCTCGAGTGTCGGCAAGAGCTGCGTGGGCGGCACGTAGTCGTATTCGATCGCGTAACCTGCGCGGGTCATGACGGCACGCTCAAGTCCGCGAATCTCACGGAGCAGTGCGAGCTGTGCATCGACGGGGAGCGAGGTCGAGAGTCCGTTCACGTAGAGCTCGTGCGTGTCGAGCCCTTCGGGTTCGAGAAAGAGCTGATGGCGCTCCGCATCGGGGAAGCGAACTATTTTGTCCTCGATGCTCGGGCAGTAGCGTGGCCCACGCGTCCCGATTGCGCCGCCGTACATCGCCGACTCGGCCAACCGTTCGCGCACGAGCGCCTTTGCGGGCTCCTCGACGTACGTGATCCAGCAGGGGAGTTGCTCCGGATGCCGCGTACGTTCACCGGCGCGCCGCGGGGTCGGCCAAAACGCGGACCATGAGAAGTCGAAGGCTTCGATCTCAGAGTCCTGGCGCGCGAGCGTGGTGTAGTCGACCGACCGACCGTCAATCCGCGGTGGGGTTCCCGTCTTGAATCGCGCGGTCTCGAGTCCCAGGTCCGCGAACTGTTCCGCGAGATCCACGGTAGCGGCTTCACCAGCGCGCCCACCACTGACTGCGAGGCTCGTGCCAATATGGATACGTCCGCGCAAGAAGGTGCCGGTCGTGATGACCACCGCGCGCGCACCGAAGCGGCGTCCTTCGGTGGTCTCCACTCCAGCAATGCGACCATTCGTTGTGAGCAGGATCCGCGCCGCGGTTCCCTGAATGGTCGTGAGGCCGGGGTGCGTCTCGATCAACTGGCGCACCGCGCGCCGGTAGAGTCCGCGGTCGGCCTGTGCGCGCGGCGCCCACACGGCTGGTCCCTTGCCGCGGTTGAGCATTCGAAATTGAATGGTCGCGAGATCGGTCGCGCGCCCCATCACGCCACCAAGGGCGTCGATCTCGCGAATCACCGTCCCCTTGGCAATTCCGCCCATGGCGGGGTTGCAGGAGAGTTGGCCAATCGTTTCCAGTGCCGATGTCAGGAGCGCGACGCGCGCGCCACGGCGTGCGGCCGCGACCGCGGCCTCGGTGCCGGCGTGGCCGCCACCGATCACCACGACATCGTAATCCGAAGAGGAGTGCTGCCCTGAGCCGTGCGCGTTCGACCGCATCTGCGTAATCTACAAGCGAGTCCTCACCCCACAGCCCGTCCTGCCATGCCGCTTCCCCTCGCCGCCGACGCCCCCACCCTTCTCTTTCGCAAGGAGTCTTTCGAACGCGCCGAATTGACCCGGGCGGCGTTCGATCAGTGGCTCAACCTGACCCCTGAGGAGTTCCGAGTAGAGGGCGCGTTGATTGTCGTCGGGCCGATCTATGACGCGGACGCACTCCAGGCCCTTGTCTCCGCGTTGGAAGACAAGGGCCTGGTGTACTTCGACGACTTCTTCGAGATGAGCGGCAACTTTCCGGAGTGGGTGACCCTCCTCGCGATGCCGGGCCGCACCTAAAGGACCCGGCGAATCCGACGCGGCGAATCCGACGCGGCGAATCCGACCCGGCGCGACACCCACCTACTTCAGGTACTTCCGGAACCAGGCGATGGTCTCCGGCCATGCCTTGGCCGCGGCCTCCGCATTCGCCACCTGGTCCTGTGCGCGAAGGAACCCGTGTCCCGCGCCGGCGTAGATCCGCTGCTCGAACGTGCGTCCGCCGGCGCGCATCGTCGAATCCGCACGGGCGATCGTCGCATTCACGCGCTGGTCGTTCTCGCCGTATAGGCCGAGCACCGGGATACGCACCTTGCCAATGTCCTCGGCCGAGGGGGACGAGCCGTAATAGACCACCGCCGCCTTGAGCCCAGGCGCGCTGAACACCGCGTGGTTGAAGGACGCCGAGCCGCCCCAGCAGTACCCGACAACGCCATACACCTTTTTGGCCGCTGGGAGGGACATGCCGTACTGCCCGACCGTCGCAACCATCGCATTCATCTTGTCCGGTGTGACTCTGGCGATCATGGCGCGCGCATCGTTCCACGCGAGCGAATCAAAAGTGGCTCCGCCGCGCTCCGTGGAGAGCAGGTCGGGGGCAATCGCGATGTAGCCATCCGCCGCGGCCTGATCCGCGACCCCGCGGACCCAGCCCGACAGGCCAAAGATCTCGTGGATGATCACGACGACCGGCGCATTGTCACGACGCTCGGGATACACGATCCACGCGGCGATCGAATCACGCGACCCCGGTGCCGTCGGAATCTTCACCCACTCGGCGTGACGCGGGCTGGCGGACACGCGGGCCGCTACGTCCAGGGCTCCCGCCGGGACTCCCGTGGCCGGCGCATCCTCGGCGACGGAGCGAGCCGAGCACGCGTTCAGCGAGAGCGCCAAAGGAAAGGCAAGGAGGGCGAACGGCTTGAGGGACTGCATCGGGTCTTCTCCGGAACGAGCAGGCCAGCACGGGAGACAGTCAGTCTGACGCCGAGGCTGGCACAGGGTGAACGCAGGTGAACGCGCAGTGCAGGTGAAGGGAGAGCTCAGCTAAATGCAGGTGTTCAGGTCTATGCAGGTGTTCAGGTAAATACAGGTCCACCCGGTGAGCGCAAATGCAAAGCGAGGGCAGCTTTCGCCGCCCCCGCTAAACGTACCGCTTGCCCTGAGTGTTGGCCGATGAACGTTGACCGGGCTCGAGGTTCAGCTCAGACCGAGCCGCGCGACAGCTCAGGGAAGAGCTCTCGGCTCTGCCGCTCGGCAATCATCTGCCGGACCCGGGCCACAATCTCATCCGTGGACGGCGAATCGGCATAGACCTGCAGGACATGCGCCCGAATCTCCGCAGCGCTGGGGAGATGTGGCAGGTGCGACATGTGCGGCACGTGCTCCTGCAACTCATGCCAAGCTTCTTCGGCGCGCGCCTGATTCGCCGCGAGGCGGGCACGCATCTCGATCACCTTCGGGTGGGCGTCAAACGATTCCCGCGCATGCTGGAACGCGGCAATCGAGCTCGCACGCTTGGCGGCGTACTGCTCCGCCATCTGGCGCGACACGCGCTCGAGAACGGCTGCGCCGACCCGGCGCTCGTTGCGGACGACTTCGCGCGGCGGCTCACCCAGATCCCAGGTGATGCCGACCCAGGAGAGCGCCTTGAGTACGTAGTACGTGATGTCAATCTCGTACCACCGGAAGCCCTGACGCGTCGAGCGCTGATAGGCGTGGTGGTTGTTATGCCATCCTTCGCCCAGCGTGATGACGGCCAGCCACCAGTTGTTGCGCGAGGTGTCGCCGGTGACGTACCGCTGCGAGCCGTGCACATGCGCGAGCGAGTTGATGAAGAACGTGCCGTGGTACAGCACCGCGGTGCTGGCGAAGAAGCCGATCAGCAGTCCCGACCAGCCATCGATCAAGAAGCAGGCAATCCCAAGTGCGATCGCCGGCAGGAGCTGGTGCTTGTCGAGAAAGCGTAGCTCGGGATACTTCGCGAGATCAGGGACATCGTCGATACGGGTGTCCGCGTGCTTCTGGTCAAAAATCCAGCCCACATGCGAGTAGAAGAAGCCGTGCTGGAGCGGCGAATGCACGTCGTCTTCCTGGTCCGAGTGGCGATGGTGATGGCGGTGCAGCGCCGCCCACCAGAGCACCGACTTCTGCGCCGAGCTCATGGCGATGAACGCCAAGACGAACTGGAACGCACGCGAGGTCTTATAGGCCCGGTGCGAGAAGAAACGGTGATAGCCAGCGGTAATCCCGAACATCCGCACAACGTAGAGCGTGATCGCGAGGATCACGGAGGTCAACGTCACCCCAGTCCAGATGGCGGCCAGCGGCGCCAAATGGACGAAGATGAAGGCAATCGTGTTCGGGTAGATGATGTCGTCGTGGAACTCTGAGCGCTCGCTCAAATGATCTTCCGTGTTGGGGGAGAACTAGAGGGAAATCTACCGGGGCCGTAGGGCACTCGGCATCAGCGGAACCCTTCAGACTGAGCTTCTAACCAACTCGTCACGTACCGCTCCATGTGATATACGGGGGCCAGCGGGCTTCCGCTGACCCAGCCTACGTGACCGCCGGTCGGGGTGAACTCGTTATGCAGCATGGGGTTACCTGCGGAAATCTGTCGGACTTTGTCGAGCACGCTTGCGGGCAGAAAAGGATCGTTCACCGCGGAATACAGCAGCGTGGGGATGGCAATGCGATCGAGGAATTGCAGGGAACTGGAGCGCGAATAGTAGTCGTCGGCACCGGCGAACCCATGCACCGGTGCCGTAAAGACGTCATCGAAGTCCCAGAAGCTCTTGGCTGACTGGAGCCGCGCCCGATCCACCGGAAGGTCGGGGTGCCGCTTTAGGGCCTCGAATGCTTTCCGCTTCAACGCCTTCACAAAGTGTCGGACGTACGCGCGTGAAAAGCCCTGCTCGAGGTGCCGAGAGCCGGCGCCGAGGTCGAAGGGGGTTGAGACGGCGGCCACGGCTCGAATTTCCGGCGGAAGATTCGCCCCCTGCTCGCCGAGCCACTTGAGCAGGACATTGGCCCCGAGCGAGACCCCCGTACAGACGATGGGGGCACCGGGCCGCTCGGCCGCGAGTCTCCGGAGAAAGAAGTCGGCGTCAGTGGTCTCGCCCGAGTGGTACATGCGGGGCGCGGTTGGGATGCGCCCATCGCAGGACCGCCAGATGAGAAAGGCCGCGCCCCACCCTCGGGCGCGCGCCTGATGCATCAACCCTTGGGCGTACTTCGAGAGCACGGTCCCCTCGAGCCCGTGGAAGATCGTGAGGATCGGGGCGTCAGGGGTGGCAGGCTCCAGGCGCGCGACCGTGAGCGTGTCGCCGTCGGGGGCGGTCCACTGCTCGAGCCGTTCGTGCGCGGGCGCGATCCGGCGCGCGAGCTTCCCGTAGACCGTTGGGAGGTGCGGGCCGGGAAGCCACCACGCGGGGCGGAACGATTGGACGGCTACTGCTGAGTCGGTAGATTGCATGCGTCTATTATGAAAGAGCGTTCGGCCCCGATCGGTGCCCGCACGCTCGGAAATATCAGGGGGTCGGCAGGTGGAAGTGCAGGTTTTCGGCACGCAGAAGCATCAGGACACGCGGCGCGCGCTCCGCTTTTGGAGTGAGCGTCGGATCAAAGTGCACGTGGTGGACCTCAATGAGCGCGCGGCCAGCAAGGGCGAACTGCAGCGCTTCGTGCAGAAATTCGGGATCACTCCCCTCATCGACAAGACCGCACGACGGTATCAGGACCTTGGGCTCGGCGCCGCGCGAATAGGTGACGAGCGATGGATGCAGTACTTGGTGGATGAGCCCTTGCTCCTGACCCAACCGCTGACGCGGTTCGGGAGCAAGCTCACCATCGGACTCGCCGAGTCCGAATGGAAAGCCTGGCTGGAATCGGAGCGGAAGTCATGATCGTGATGTGGGTCGGATTCCTGTTGTTCGTGAGCGTGATCCTCGCCCTCGACCTCGGGGTGTTCAATAAGAAGGCGCACGCGCCCTCGCTGCAGGAGGCCCTCGTTTTCACGGCGGGCACCGTCGCGCTGGCGCTCGCGTTCACCGCGTTCATCTACTTCGCCTACAACGGGCACTGGCTCGGGCTCGGCAACCACTTCGATGTGGTGGATGGGCAGATCAACGATGGGCGCTTGGCGGCGGTGAAGTTCCTCACGGGATACGTGGTGGAGCTCTCGCTGAGCATGGACAACGTGTTCGTCATTGCGCTGATTTTTGAACATCTGCGCGTTCCCCTGGTCTACCAGCATCGCGTGCTGTTCTGGGGAATCCTTGGTGCCCTCGCTATGCGTGGCGCGATGATCGGAGTCGGGGCGCAGCTTGTGGCCCGATACCACTGGGTGCTGTACCTCATGGGAGCCTTCCTGGTGTTCACGGCGATCAAGATGCTGTGGAGCTCGCAGGCGGAAAAGGAGGCGGAGGTGGAGAGCGTGGTGGTGCGCTGGCTCCGGAAGCACTTCCCGGTCACCGATCGCTACCACGAGCAACATTTCATTGTCGAGCTGAATGGGCGGAAGTTCCTCACGCCGCTCGCGGTGGCGCTGGTGTTGGTGGAGACGACCGACCTGATTTTTGCGGTGGACTCGATTCCGGCGATCTTTGCGATCACGGCCGATCCATTCTTGGTGTTCACCTCGAACGTCTTTGCGATCCTGTGCCTGCGCTCGCTCTACTTCGGCCTGGCCGGCCTGATCCAGAAGTTCCGGTACCTGAAGGTGTCTCTGGCCTTGGTGCTCGGATTAGTCGGCGTGAAGATGTTGGCGATGAAGTGGATCAAGGGGTGGCTTGGGGACGACACGAACTTTTGGCTACTCGGGCTGATTTTTGCGATTTTAATTGGTGGTGGGGTCGCGAGCTGGCTGGCGGATCGGCGCGATTTGAAGCGAGCGGCGCAGTAGCGCCGCTCGCAGTTGTGCGTTTAACCATTTGCCATACATTGCTTTTCGTTATTCCAGAATACAGAATACAGCATGCCTAAGGCGCTCCGGACCCATCCCTTCGACATCGTGGTCGCTATTCGCCTCCTCCAGCCAGCCGCCACGCTCGCGCCGCTGGCGGAGGAGTTGGGGGTCTCGCCAAGCCAGGTGCACGCCAGCATCGGTCGACTCTCCCTCGCCGGCTTACTCCGCCCCGATAGCCGCACCACCAACGCCCGCGCGCTCGGCGAGTTCATCGTCGGTGGGGTCCGGTACGCCTTTCCCGCGACCCGCGGGCCGCTCGCCGAGGGGGTGCCCACGGCATACTCCACCGCTCCGCTCGCGGCGGTCGTTGATGCAATCGATGTCGTGGTCTGGCCGGCGCCGGCCGCACCGAATCGCGTGCGCGGCTTCAGCCTCACCCCGCTCTACCCGCGCGCGCCCCTGCTCGTGGAACGCTCACCGGAGACGTATCGGCTTGTGAGCATCGTCGACGCTTTCCGCCTTGGCGATGCGCGAATTCGCAGCCAGGCGAGGGCGGAACTCGATCGCGCGCTCGCTAGATCCTAGCCAGCGTGGCGGCGCGGAGCTCCCGGACCTCCGCGAAGCGCGAGCACCCCTCAAGGTGATCGTTGACGAGTCCCATCGCCTGAAAAAAGGCGTAACTCGTGGTCGGGCCCACAAAGCGCCACCCCCGGCGCTTCAACTCTTTCGAAAGGGCGACTGATTCCGCACTGGTGGCCCGCACGTCCGTGCGCGACCTGACACGGGATTCCGTCGCTGGCGCGTAGCTCCAAACGAACTTCGCCAGCGATCCCTCTCGCGCACGAAGCTCGAGCAATGCCTTGGCATTCGCGATGGTCGCCTCGATCTTCCCCCGGTGCCGCACAATCCCTGCATTGCCGAGTAGCCGAGTCACGTGGGCGGCCCCAAAACGCGCGACCCGATCGGGATTGAAACCAGAAAATGCCGCCCGAAAGTTCTCGCGCTTGCGAAGAATTGTGAGCCAACTCAGGCCCGACTGAAAGCCTTCGAGCGCGATCTTCTCGAACAACCGCACCTCGTCGGTGACAGGTACGCCCCATTCGATGTCGTGATACTCCATGTAATCCGGTATGTCTCCGCACCACCAACAGCGCACAATCGAGTCACCACCGCGGCGCAATCCCTCTGTAAGAGTCCGCGTCACGCATATCCTCGCAGCGTCAAGAACTTCTCAACCTCCGCCGAGTCCTCTAGGACCTCCAGCCAGCCCGGCCGAAGTGCGAGCCGAACGACGAGCGAGCCGAACTCCGACGTGACGGAGAACGCGTCGGTGAAATCGCAACGGGCGACCGCCGTCTCGGGAATCTCGAAGCCGGGAATCGCGCTGTACTGAATGGAATGCTCGGGCCCGAGATCGGGCCGCGGCTCCAGCCATGTCACGCCGCGGAACATCGCGACGTCGTTCCCGTGCGAGGTGAAGGCAGAGTCGCGAAGGGGGATCTCGGCCTGATCAGGAATAAAGTCTGCGACCAGACACGAGACCTCGAACGCCATCTCGATCTCCGCGCGATCGACATGCGCGCGCACCGTGCCGCCGGTTCGAAGGCGCACACGGAACTCCCCTTCGGCGATCTCCCATCCCGCCCATCCGCCGCGCAGACGTCGCAGGGCTTCGATCGAATCGGTATCGGCGACGAATGTGTAGCTACGCAGTCCACTCATAGGCTCAGGAATCTAAGGGTCACGCCCAAGCCGTTCTAGAACATCACTAGGACCACGCCGATCACCACAAAAATCGCGACGGCATCGAGAGCGAGTCCCGCGCGCGCCATCTCGCGCACGGTGAGCTCACCGGAGCCGAACACGATCGCGTTCGGCGGCGTCGCCATCGGGAGCGCGAAGCCGACCGAGGCGCTCATGCCGATCAACAGCATGAGCATCAGTGGTGGCAATCCGAGGGCGCCGCCGAGCGCCACGGCGATTGGCATTCCCATGGAAGCGGTCGCGGCATTCGATGCGAGTTCCGACACGATCACGGTGCCGACGGCAATACCGAGAAACACAATAGGAATCGGCAACCCGTTCAGGGCGCCCATCCACTCGCCAATGCGCGCGGCGAGCCCACTCGACTCCATTGCCGCCGCGAGCGAAAGTCCGCCCCCGAACAGCAGCAGGACATCCCACGGAATATTTCGTGCCTCGCTCCACGTGAGCAAGGGACGCGACCCCACCCCACCCGACGGAATCACGAAGAGCGCGATGCCACCGATCACCGCAATGCCAGCGTCGGTGAGTCCGGGCAGAATCGACGTGAGCCCAACAATCGACACGGCACCAATCAGCTTCGGCTCTCGGAAGAACCACGCCAGCGCGGCCAGCGCGAAGATGATCACGACGCGGCGCTCGCCCCCCTGGAAGGCACCAAGCGAGAGGCGCCGCGCATCCAGCGTGCGCAGTCCCTCGCTTCCCATCTGCAAGCGCTCGCGATGAAAGACAAATACGAGCAACGCCCAGGAGACGGGGAGGAGAATCATCGCGGCCGGGAGACCGAACTTGAGATATGTGAAAAAATCGAGCGTCACGCCGAGCAGCTCCTTCGCGGCACCGGCCATGATCAAGTTGGGCGGCGTCCCGATGATGGTCGCCATGCCACCAATGCTCGCGGCGAAGGCGACGCCGAGCAGCAGGGCGACACGCTGACTCCGCGCGGCTGGTCCGTCGCCGTAGAGCGACCCGATCGCCAGAGCAATCGGATACATCATCGCCGCCGTGGCGGTGTTGGAGATCCACATCGAAATGAACGCCGTGGCCAACATGACGCCGAACACGAGTCGGCGCGAATCGGTCCCGACCCGCGCAATCACCCCCAGCGCGATCCGCACATGTGCCTGCCAATGTTCCAACGCGGCGGCAAGAAGAAATCCCCCGAGGTAGAGATAGACCACCTCGTTCGCGAAGTGCGACGCCGCCTCCTTCGTGGACGCGACACCAAGGAGCGGGAAAAGCGCAATCGGCAACAGCGCCGTCACCGCCAAGGGAAGACACTCGCTGATCCACCAGATGGCCATCCACACGGCCACGGCCAGCACGTTCAACGCCGCCGGCTCGAGGCCACCAGGAGCGACCACGCGTAGCACGAAGAAGGCCGCGGGCCCCGCCAACAGGGGAATAGGACGAAGTCCAGCTCTCGGGGAAGCGGCGGGCGCGGCATCGGTCATCGCGGCAAGATTGAGGGTCCCGAGGGTATGGGGCAAGCGGGAGGGTGAATCTCGGTCGTACTTTCCTGCGTTCTGACTGAGCGGGCCCTGCGCCCCCGCTCTTCATCTCGCTCGACCCCACCTCGCCAGACCCCACCGCGTCAGACTCCACCTCGCCAGACTCCACCTCTCGCTCGAATCCGTGCTCCCACTCCTCGCGCTGCTCTTCACCGTCAGCACTGTCCCGACCGTCCCGACTGTCCCGACCGTCACGACCGTCACGACTGTCACGACCGGCACCACCGACACGGTCCCCCCCGCGGATACCGCGCGGTACACGTCGCGCGCGCTGCAGCAGTTGGTGAACGAGGCCGCCGAGGTGAACCGTCGTGTCCCCCCGATGCTCGGAGGGTATAGCGCGAAACTCGAGTCCGAAGTGTCGATCGGGAATCGCCGCTCCGAGGGCATGGAGATGTCGGTGCAGTTGGAGCAGATCGCGAGCACCCTCACGTGGGATCGCACCGGCACGTACGAACAAGTCGTCACGGGGTACCGATCACAATCCATCGGCACCACCTTCGCCACCCTCGGCTTCCTTCGCGTCGGATGGGCGATCCCGTCGCTGTACGGAAATCGGCTGGCGCTGCTCTTCGGGCGTGACACCACCGAGGAGGTGCGTCGTCGCCGGGATCGCCGAGGGGGTGATCCGATGTTTGCGGTGCATCCACTCGCCGACGATCGCGACGCCTACTACCGGTACTCCGGTGGTGATACGGTCTTCACGATGCGCGTGAACGGGCGCGAGATCCCGATCGTGCGCGTCGAGGTCCATCTCCGCGAGGATGTCCCCAATCGCAGCGTGATATTCATTGGCGAGCTTGATCTCGATGCGACGCGAAAACAGTTGGTGCGGATGCGCGGCTACTTCGCGGTCGTCGGCGGACCGAAGCCGAAGTTCGATCTGCTCCGTGAAGCGCGGCTGCAAGGCATTGCCTTCATCGAAGCCGTGAATGCCGAAGTGAACGGCGAGTTCTGGCTCCCAGCCTATCAGCGCTTCGAAGCGCACGCGACGTCGAACGCGGTCGGCGACGGGCGGGCGGTCTTTCGCATTCTCACCCGCTATCGCGATCGCACCTTCTTCCCGGCACCGGATAGCGTCGTCATCGGTTCGGTGGAGGACTCCCTCTCGGTCCGCCCCTTCCGGCTCGCGGTGCAACATCCGGAGTCGCTTTCCAAGTTCACCGACTGGCGGAGTGACTTGGGCTCAGCCAACGCTGAGGTCAGCGCGGAGGATTTCAATGACGTCGCGCCGGATAAATGGAGCATCGACGGGCCCCCGCGCTTCTCGATCGAGACGGAACGGCTGCTTGACGTCGTGCGCACTGATCGTGTGCAGGGGGTCTTCACGGGGATCGGCGCCGTGTATCGCTACCGCGATGCGCTCCCAGGGCTCACGTTGCGCTCGGCGCTCGGCTACGCGTGGAGTGAACGCACCGCGCGTGGTCGTGCGGTGGTGGAGTATCGGCGCGGTCGCACGCTGACCGCGCTTCGCGCGGTGCGCTCGCTTGATATCACGAATGACTTCCGGAATCCCTTTGATTCAGGCTCCACCACGGGCATGCTCTTTGGGCGCGACGACTACGACTATGTCGACCGGTCCTCGGTGTCGTGGCACCTCGTGCATTTTCTCGCCGACGCTCGTGGGGCCCTCCGGTTCGAAACCGGCCTCGCACGCGACCGCGCGGTGCAAGCGAATCTCCTCGAGAGCCCGATCGGATGGGGTGGGGCCTTTCGACTCAATCGACCCTCCGTCGATGGCGACTACGTGCGTACGGCGGCGATTCTCGAGTGGCAGCCCGATGTGACCCTCGAGTTCCTTCGGCCGGGGCTCGGGGCGCGCCTGAGCTACGAACGCGGCGATGGCGGGCTTCCGTATCAGCGCGTTGAGGGACGTTTCACCGCGCGAGCGAACCGGGGTCCGCTCGCCTTCGGGGCGCGCCTCGACGTGGGTGTCGCCGATCCAAACGCACCGGCGCAGCAGTTCTTCGAACTCGGCGCGAATCAGAATCTCCCCGGGTATGCGTACAAGGAGTTCGCCGGCGACCAAGCGGCCGTGTTGCGCGGTCAAGTGTTATGGCGATTCGGCATCCTCGGAGCCCCCATCCGTGTCACGCAGCGGCTCTGGCTGCCGCCGGTGGCCCCCGGCATCGCCTTCGCGTTTCAGGCGGGGTACACCCGCGCGACCAACGCGGCGGCGCTGAGCACCGTGAACCTCCTCGGGTCCACGACGACCGGTCACGTGCGGTCATCTGCTTCGGTCACGCTCCGATTCTTTGGACAGGCACTTGGGCTGGGCGTGGCGCGTCCGTTGGACTATCCTGGGAAATGGCGATGGGTCTTCGAGTTCGGGCAGCGGCTCTAGCGCTCAGCCTTGCGGCCGTGGGTGCGGTCGTGGGGGCGGCCGGAGCCTGCGCAGGCCCGCCGGAGGCGCAGGCGGCGCGCACGCCCTTCGAACAGCTCGCCGTGGACTCCGCGCTCGGCGATTCCGCCGCGCTCTCTAGTCTGCCACCCGCGCTGGCCCAGTGGCTCGACGTGCGCGCGCTCCTGACCTCCGAGGGGCAGTCCAATCTCGCGCTGGCGGAGTGTCGGGATCTCGACTCCCCAGATCCCTCGCTCCTCCGCCGACGCTTGCGACTCCGGCTCGGAGATTCTGAGGCGTTGGAACTCTACGCCGTGGCCGATACGGACTCCGGCACGTTAGAGCGCGTCGAGTTCATACGCCGGCGCGCCCAACAGGGGAAACGGGGCATCGTCTGGGAGCGTGAGCGCGACCGCACACTCTCGACGTGGTGGCGGGAAACACCGTGGGGACTCTCGCGACGTGTCGAGCGCGGGGAGCTCCCTCGCGGTGGCCCAGTCCCCCGCGCTCTGCGCGCGCTGGGACGTCAGTTGCTCACGATGCCCTGTGGTGGCCGCACCTCCGAGAGCGCTGACATCATGCCGGACTGACGAGCGGCGTCCGACCGCGCTCGCAGCACGCGCTTCAGCACTCCAGGCTCAGAACTCGCCGATGAAGCCGATCTCGGGTTCGAGCTGCTGGTCGAAGCGTGTGCGCACGGCATCCTGCACGTGCGCAATCAATGCGCGCACATCGGCGGCCGTTGCCTGACCCAGGTTCACCATGATGTTGGCGTGCATATGCGAGATCTGCGCGTCGCCAATCCGGTGTCCCTTAAGGCCGCACTGATCCACGAGACGTCCGGCACCGACCCCTTCGATCTTCTTAAAAATAGAGCCCGCGCTCGGATGGACCTCGAGCCAAGGATGCCGCGCGCCGCGCCAGCTCAGATTCTCCTGCAGGGTTCGCTGCAGCGCATCCTGTTCCCCCCGCGCGAGCTGAAACTCCACCGCGAGTGCAATCTCGCCGCTCCCGTGCAAGCGCGAGATGTCGTAGCCGAACTGCATCGCGTCCCGATCGGACGTGTGGCGCGCGCCGTCCGGCATCAGCAACTCGACCGCGGTGACCACTTCCTCAATGAACATCGTCCGCGCCCGCTCGGGGGCGGGCGAGAGAAAGTGCAGGTTCTGCCAGACGGCGCCACCGACTGTGCTCGGAATGCCAACGTAGTGCTCGAGTCCCGACCAGCCGGCCGCCACGGTGCGGCGGATCAGCTCCGCGACCGACGCCCCACTCTCGGCGCGCACTCGGCCATCGGCCCCGATGGCGATGGCATCTGCCCGGTTCCGCACCACCAACCCGCGGAAACCCCGGTCACCAATGAGGATATTGGCCCCGAGCCCGAGTACGAACACCGCGATGCCGGCCGCACGCGCGGCCTGGATAGCGGTAGCGAGTTCCTCCGCCGTGGTGGCATCGTACAGCACGTCCGCGGGACCACCGATGCGGAAGGTGGTGTACGGAGCCAACGGGACATCGCAGCGCAGGCGATCAGCGCCGAGCGCTGGGGCCAGCGTAGCGGCAATCTGTGCCGACGTGAGCGAGACCTTCTTCGAACTGGATGCTTGCATAGGATGCGCGTAATCAATCGCTACGGCAGACGACTCGCCAGCGGCCTCGGGCTGCTCACGACACTGATCCTCCCCGCCCTGCTCGCGCCGGCGGCACTCGACGCGCAGGGGACCGCCCCCGGTACCTCCCCGCGTGCGGCCCCGCCTGCCTCGCAACGCGCCGAGCTCGAGCGGACCATTCAACGCCGCGTGCTGGGCAATGGGCTCGAAGTCATCATCGCGCCGAGCCGCGGGGTGCCGATCGCGACGGTGGAGTTGGTGGTCAAGAACGGCGCCTTCACGCAGCCGCCGGAGTATGCGGGCCTGGCGCACTTGTTCGAGCACATGTTCTTCAAGGCGAACGAGAGCTATCCGGAGCCGGATGCCTTTGTCGATCGCGCGGCCGACCTCGGCGCGCTCTTCAACGCCACGACGCGCGAGGAACTGGTGAGCTACTACCTCACGGTCGTGAATGACTCGGTCGAAGGCGGACTCCGGTTCCTGAGCGCCGCACTTCGCGGGGCGCAGTTCCGCGCCGACGAACTCGCCCGCGAAAAGGAAGTCGTCCTCGGCGAGTATGACCGAGCCGAGTCTTCCCCGTGGTTCCGTCTGGATGAGACGATCGGGCGCCAACTCTGGGGTGCGTTCTGGAGCCGCAAGAACACGATCGGTGACCGTGGGGTGATCCGCGACGTGACGCCGGAGCAGATGCGTACGATCCGTGATCTCTACTATGTGCCGAATAACTCGGCGCTGATCATCGCTGGCGATGTTGATCCCGCGGCGATGTTCGCGTTGGTCGAACGCGTGCTCGGTGATTGGCCGCGCGGGGCTGATCCGTTCGCGCGCTCCCCGGTGCCAGCGGTCCCTCCGCTTCCCGCGAACCGCGGCATCATCGTGGAAGAGGATGTGAATGCCGTGACGGTACAGATCCAGTGGCATGGGCCCAGTGCCTCGCGCGACGAGGCGGCGACCTTTGCGGCGGACGTGTACTCGGATGTGCTCAACCAGCCGGGCTCGCGATTCCAAGAGCGTCTCGTGGAGAGCGGCCTCTGGCAAGGCGTGGCGGTGAACTATTACACGCTCAATCACGTGGGGCCGATCACCGTCAGTGGTCAGACGACTCCCGAGCGGTTGCGCGACGCCCTCGCGGCGCTGCACACCGAGCTGCGGGCCACGCTCGAGCCCAACTACTTCAAGACGGATGAGCTGGAATCGGTGAAAGCGAATCGCGCCGTCACGACGGCGTTCGGCCAAGAGCGCGCCTCCGAGAACGCGCACACGATTGGCTTCTGGTGGAGCGTGATTGGATTGGACTATCATCTGCGATACATCGATGAGATGGCGAAGCAGGCACCTGCGGACCTGCAACGCTATGCACGGCAGTTCATCGTGGGGCGCCCGCACATCACCGGCGTGATGCTTCCGCGCGGTGCGACGCGCGCGCTCAATCTGACGGAGACGGAGTTGGCGGCCATTGGAGGTGTCCGATGATCCGCCGTATCCTGCGTCACGCGGTCGGTGCCATGGTCTGCCTGACGACGGTGCTCCCCGCGCAGAAAAGTGTGGAACTGCCGAAGAGCGGCCCCGCCGTGGCCCGCCCAACTCCCGAGACCACCGCTGCCTCGCCGACGAGCAACACCACGCGCTTCGAAGTTGCTGGCGTGCGCGTGATTCATCGGCAGACAGAGAACAATCTCTTCGTCGCCAATCTGTACCTCTTGGGCGGCACGCGACTCGCGACGCCCGCGTCGGCGGGGCTCGAGGCGATGTTACTCGATCTGACCGAGCGTGGCACGCAGAAGTATCCCGGCGACCAGCTGCGTCGCGCGATGGCGCGCACGGGGAGCGAGATCGGCGTCATCCCGCATGAGGACTGGACCGTGTATGGCCTGCGCACCACGACCGACCGGCTCGACTCGGCGTGGAGCATCTACACCGACCGACTCTTGCACCCGACCCTCTCGCCCGAGGACTTCACGTTCGTGCGTGAGAATCGGCTGTCCGGCGTGCGTCAGCGCGTGGATAGTCCCGAAGCGCTGCTGGAGTATCTGGCGGACAGCGTGGCCTTTGCGGGACATCCCTATGGGCTCTCGCCGATCGGCAGTGAGATGTCGCTCGCGAGCATCACGCGGGAGCAGTTGGTGGCGTTCCATCGCGAGCAGATGGTGACCTCGCGGATGCTGCTCGTGGTGGTGGGACATGTGTCGCGCGCGCAGCTGGAGGCGATGGTGCGTCGCTCGCTTGGATCGCTTCCGCGCGGCACATATACGTGGAGCGCGCCCTCGGTGGGCGAGACGCGGCCCGGCTCCGCGGTGCATCTTGAGCCGCGGCGTATCCCCACCAACTATATCCTGGGCTGGTGGGAGGGTCCGCCGGCGGATCATCCCGATGTCCCTGCGTTGCGCGTTGCCTCGGCGATCCTTTCCGGGCGGATGTTCGGCGAGATCCGGTCGCGTCGGAATCTCACGTACGCCGTCGAAGCACGGTTCCGAGACCGCGCAATCACGTCCGGCGGCCTGTACGTGAGCACCACGCGCCCCGACACCACGCTGGCGCTGATGCGCACGGAGCTCCGTAATCTCCAGGCGTACTCGATTCCGACCAAGAGCTTACGTCCGTTGATTCAGCAGTTCCTTACCGAGTACTTCCTCGACAACGAAACGTCGGGGGCGCAGGCGGATTTCCTGGCGCGTGCCGAGTTGTACCGCGGTGACTTCCGAGCCGCCGATCGCTTCGTGGCAGATCTGCGCGCGGTCACGGGCGAGGATGTCCAGCGGGTAGCGCGGCAGTACATGAAGTCCGTCCGGTTCGCCTACGTCGGTAATCCCACGCAGGTGAATCGCTTCAGACTGATGTCGTTCTGATTGCGTCCGCGATGATCTCGTCGCTCACGGCGCGCGCGCCGCTAACACGGCACGCACGCCGTCGAGCGACCCGCCGACGGCACGCAAGGCCACGAGCGCATGATACACGAGGTCTGCCGTCTCCTCGGTGGCCCGCTCCACGTCATTATCCGCGCAGGCCGTGACCAGTTCGCTCGCTTCCTCGCCGATCTTCTTCAGGCGGAGATTGCGATCCTTCAGCAGCTTCTGCGTATAGCCCGTGCCGACTGCCGCGTCCGGGCGCATGCGGTCGGCGATCGTTGCGTCGAGCGCACTGAGCGCATCGCTCCGCGTGATCTCCCCGAAGCAACTGACAGTTCCCGTGTGGCAGGCGGGCCCCGCGGGCTCCACCATCGCGAGCACGGCATCGGCATCGCAATCAGGAATCAGCGCGCGCACGCGCAGGACATTGCCGCTGGTCGCCCCTTTATGCCAAGGACCGCGCGACCGAGAAAAGAGGTGCAATTCCCCACTCGCGGCCGTGCGCTCAATCGCCTCGCGGTCCGCGAAGGCGATCATCAGCACGGCCCCTGTGCGCGCATCCTGCGCAATCACGGACACGAGTCCGTTGCCCTTGGTGAAGTCGAGCGTTGAGACATCAATCATCGAAATGGTCACGGATAGTGGCCGCGAGCGCGGCATTGGTGGCGAGTGCGGTCCCGTTGAACGCGGTCGCGACTCCGGCGAGATCGGTGAAGACGCCCCCCGCCTCCTCGATGATCGGCTGGAAGCACGCAGCGTCCCACGAATTCACGATCGGGTCAACCATCGCTTCGGCACGCCCGGTCGCGACGAGCAAGTAGCCATAGCAATCGCCCCAGCCACGCGCGATATGCGCCTCGGAGGCGAGCGTCTGCCAACCATCGCGCAACGCATGGCGAGAGAAGGTGCGGTCGTCGGTGATGAGCACCGTCGCGCCAGCAAGCGTGGAGGTGTCACTCACGCGCGCACGCTTCCCGTTCCACCAGCAGCCAGAGCCGGGGGCCGCCACCACCAACTCGTCGACCGCAGGAAAGAACGCCGCCCCGACGAGGACTTCCTTGCCGCGAACGAGCGCCACAAGCGAGCCCCACAGTGGTACGCCACGCACGAAGCTCTTGGTGCCATCGATCGGGTCGATGATCCAGGTACGTCCGCTCGTCCCGGCCTTCTCCCCAAACTCCTCACCAAGAATGCCGTCATCCGGGAAGTGCAGCGCGAGCCACGCACGAGCGGCCTGTTCTGCCTCGCAATCGGCAACGGTCACGGGAGAGCCATCATCCTTGGTCTCGACCGTCAGGACGGTGCGATAGTGCTTCAGCGCGACCGCGCCAATATGCCGCGCGAGTCTCTCGGCCGCCTCAATCAACACGCGGCTCATACGAACACCTCGCGCACCGGTAATGCGGCGGCCCGCATCGCATCCTTCAATGCACGCACCGTCGTCGTGCCGTCATGGAGGATTCCCGCTACCAGCGCCGCGTCTGCGCTCCCTTCGGCGATGGCCGCTCGCACGTGATCGGCCGTTCCGGCGCCTCCCGACGCGATGACGGGCACTGAGACCGCCTCGGAGACGGCACGCGTGAGCTCGAGATCATACCCAATGCGGGCGCCATCGCGGTCGATGCTCGTGAGGAGGATCTCTCCAGCCCCGAGGCGCGCACATTCGATCGCCCACGCCACCGCATCGAGATCGGTTGGGGTGCGCCCACCCGCCACATGCACGCGCCAGCGATCTCCATCGCGCTTGGCGTCGATGCTCGCCACAATACACTGCGCGCCGAAGCGATCTGCCCCTTCACTGATGAGCGCTGGGCGCCGCACCGCAGCCGAGTTCACGCCGACCTTGTCCGCGCCGGCACGGAGCGCCGCCGACATCGACTCTACGGAATCAATGCCACCGCCGATCGTGAGGGGGATGAACAGACGCTCCGCCGTGCGACGCGCGAGTTCAAGTGTGGTGCCGCGACGCTCGTGCGTTGCCGTGATGTCGAGAAAGACGATCTCGTCGGCGCCCTCAGCCTCGTAACGCGTGGCGAGTTCGACCGGATCCCCGACGTCCCGGAGCCCGACGAACTGGGTCCCCTTCACGACGCGGCCGTTCTCCACGTCGAGACAGACAATCAACCGTCGCGTGAGGCTCACTCGACCTCCATCGCGATCGCACCCTTGGTGCTGAACACGGCGCCGGTGTCACGCGCGGCATCGCGCAACGCGAATCCGAGCGCCTTGAAGGCCGCTTCCACAATATGGTGTCGATCTTCGCCGCGAATCACCAGGAGGTGCAACGTGAACTTCCCCGCGTCACAGAACGACCGCATCCAGTGCTCGTACAACGAGCTGGGAATCGGCCCTTCGTAAAAGGGACGTCCGCCGACATCGAGGACCGCCTGCACCAACGCTTCGTCCATCGGAACGGTACGGTCACCATAGCGCGCCGCAGTGGCTGGCATCACCTTCGCGATCGCCGGACCGACCGTCAGCGCGACATCTTCAATCAGATGATGCCGCAGGTCGCCGCGCGCGTGAATCGTGAGGTCAATGCCGCTGTACTTCGCGAGCGCGGTCATCATATGATCGAGAAAAGGGATCGACGTGTCGACCACGGCGATTCCCTCGCCGAGTTTGGCCTCCACGCGAATCTGCGTCTCCTTCGTGCTGCGCTCGACGACCACCGGCTGTGGACTCCCGCTCATTCCGCGAACTCCTCCGCAACGACCCGCGGGTCGAGCGCATCCGTGTAGAGCGCCATCCCGAGGACTACGGCATCGATGCCGAGGTCCTCGAGCGCGCGTAGATCGTTCATCGAGCCGACCCCGCCGGAGGCAATCACCGGCCACGGTGAAACGTCCTTCACATCTGCCATGAGCGCGAGGTCGGTGCCCTGCATCTTGCCTTCCTGATGCACGGCAGTGACCAGCAGTCCGGCCAGCGGGAGATCGCGCAACTCCTGAATGAGATCGAGCACCTCCCGCGCGGTCTCCTTGGCCCACCCCCGCGTCACGACCGTCCGTCCACGCACGTCCGCCGCGAGGATCAGCTTGCCAGGCACGCGCTCCGCCTGTTCCTCCAACCACCGCACGTCCTCCACCCCACGCGTGCCAATCACCACCTGCTCGGCGCCATCCTCAAGCAGCGCGTCGATCGCCTCTTCGTCGCGTACGCCGCCCCCCACCTGCGCGGGAATCGTCGCGTGCACAAGGAGATCGCGGATCAGCTCACGATTGCGTCCACGCCCAGTGGCCGCGTCGAGGTCCACGATGTGCACCTTCGAAAAACCGGCAGCAATCCACGTCCGCACGACTTCGAGCGGATCATCGAGGCGCACCGCTTCCTTCGTATAGTCACCGCCGACGAGTTGCACGCAGCGTCCGTCACGGAGGTCGATTGCTGGAATCGCGAGCATCAGCGGGTCACCACGGTTGAGGCGGAATCGGAAAGCGAGGACACACGGGCCGACGCCAAAAATGCTTCGACGAACCGGACACCCGGCGCGCTGCTCTTCTCCGGATGGAACTGCACGCCAACACAGGCACCAGTGCGCACCGCGGCGGCGAAGTGATCACCATCGTGCGTCGACCACGCGGTCACCACCTGCGAATCCTCGGGACGGCAGGCAAAGCTGTTGGCGTAGTATGCGATATCCAGCCCGCTCGCGCTCAAAAGCGGGTCGGTCGCATCCTCGAGCCTGTTCCAGCCGATCTGTGGGAGCCGACGTGCGTCAAGTTTGGTCACGCGCCCAGGAATCACGCCGAGCCCACGCCCCTCGCCTTCGTCGCTGGCGTCGAAAAGGAGTTGCATCCCGAGACAGATGCCCAGCGTAGGGAGTCCACCGCGAATCGCCGCGCACATCGCATCGCGGCCCGCGGCGAGACGTTCGGCGGCAGGAGCAAAGGCCCCGACACCAGGCAGGATCAGGACGTCTGTATCGGTGACGGCGCGTTGTGGATCGGTCTCGACGCGCACGGTACGGTCACGTCCCGTCAGCGTCTTCACCAACGAGTGCAGGTTCCCCGCGCCATAGTCGAACACGCTGATACGCATCATCCCCAGATCTCCTCGGCCGCGTCGACCACGCGTTGGAGCGCGTCCCACGGCGCGAGCCCAATTCGCAACGCTTCGCCGATGCCGTTCAATCCGCTGAAGGCGCGCACCCCAATCCCCCGCAGGCGGAACTGCTCCGCCGCCGCCGCGGCCGAGTCGGCGAGTTGTAAGAAGACGAAGTTGCCCTCCGACGCCCAGACGCGAACGCTGTCCCGTCCCTCAAGCGCCGTGTGCAGGCGCGCGCGCATCCGCCGGGCCTCGCGCACGGTCGCGTCGAGCCATGCGGTATCGTTCCGAAGCGCATGCACCGCAGCGCTCTCGCTCAGCGAGGTCACCTTGTAGGGGCCGCGCGCCTTTGCCACGGCGGCCACGAGCGGTGCCGCGCCCACGCCGTACCCGATGCGAAGCCCCGCGAGCCCCCACGCTTTCGAGAACGTACGCGTCACGAGCACGTTCTCGCGTCGCGCGGCCTCCGCACGCAGATCGTGCGCATCGGTGAACTCGCCGTACGCTTCATCAAGCAACACGACGCCAGGCGCCTGATCGAAGAGGCGAATCAACTCCGCACGTGGCGTCACCGTGCCGGTCGGATTGTTCGGCGAGCACACATAGATGAACGGCGCGTTCGTGGCCAGCAACGCATCGATGTTCATCGCACCGGTCTCGGTGAGCGGAATGCCCACGGGGACGAGGCCGCGCAGCCGGGCGAAGTTCGGGACCATCGTGAACGACGGGTCGGCGTGCGCGATGCGGCTCCCCGGCTCCACGAGTGCACTGAGCGCTGCGTCGATGACGTCGTCGCTTCCGCATCCCACCACAATGCTGGTGTGCGGGACCCCGAGTCGCTCCGCGAGCGTGGTGCCGAGCGAGCCGACACTGACATCCGGATAGTTCCGGAGTGCGTCCATCGTGGCGCGCTGGACCGCAGCGAGTGCGGCCGGCGGCACGCCCCAGAGGTTCGTGTTGTCGCGGAGGTCGAGTGTGACCCCGTCGAGTGTCGATGGCGCGTAGAGTGGCACGCGCGTCAGGTCGCGGAGCACAATGGGTGCGCGGGCGGTCATGTGTTCCCCCATTGCCGAGCGGTGGCGGCGTGTGCCGGCAGTCCTTCCGCCGTGGCGAAAATGTCCACGTCGCGGGCGAGCGAACGCGCCGTGTCCCGCCCGATCTTCTGCCACGTTGTCCAACGCACGAAGTCGAGCGTCGAAAGCCCCGACCAGATCCGTGAGAGTCCGCCAGTCGGCAGCACGTGATTCGCGCCACTCATATAATCGCCGAACGCCACACTCGCGGTCTCGCCGACAAACACCGTCCCCGCGCTCCGGAGTTGGGCGAGCGTCTCGTCTTGCCCATCGGTCGCGACCGCCAGCAAGAGGTGCTCCGCTGCCCACGTATTCGCAAAGCTGACCGCCTCGGCGCGGGAGGGCACCGTGAGCAAGGCGCCGCGGGCGGCGAATGCCGCGCGAATCACCTCGGCACGCGGCTCCGCGTCGATCCGCGCGTTCAGTTCGCGCTCGACCGCGCTCACCAGCATCGGCGCATCGGTCACGAGCACCACCGCGGCGACCGGATCATGTTCGGCTTGCGCGAGCATCTCGCGCGCGATCACCACTGGTGACGCCGAGGCGTCGGCGAGTACCAGGAGTTCGCTCGGTCCTGCAGGAGAGTCAATGCCGACCACCCCCGAAACCTGCAACTTCGCCTCCGCGACCCACGCATTGCCGGGGCCAACGATCCGGTCGACCGCGGGGATGCTCGCCGTGCCGTACGCCATTGCGCCCACCGCGCCCGCACCGCCCACCGCGAACAGACGGTCAACGCCAGCGATGGCGGCCGCCGCGAGCAACACCGCGCTGGGTGCACCCGAGGCATCAGGAGGCGAGCAGACAATGACTTCGCCCACACCGGCCACCCGGGCGGGAATCGCGCCCATGAGCAGCGAACTCGGATAGGTCGCGCGCCCGCCCGGGGCATACACCCCCACCCGCGCCAGCGGATCCGGGCGACGGCCGATCACCGCGCCGTCGGGCGTGGTGACTTCACGCGCCGTCGGACGAAAGGCTTCGTGCACCGTGCGGATATTCGCGGCGGCGCGCTCGAGCGCGGCGCGCAGTGCAGGGTCCAGTGCGTGCAGTGCGGCGTCCCACTGCGTGCGTGGGACTTCCAGCGCAGTCAACGTGGCGCCATCGAATTCGCGCGCGAACGCAAGTAGCGCGGCGTCGCCTTCAGCGCGCACGCGCGCGAGCATGCGAGTTGTGCCTTCGCGGACGCTGGTATCACCGGAGGTGGTGCGTTCAAAGAGCGCCGCGCGCTGCGTGGCATCGAGGGCACTCACGTCGCCACGCGCCGCAAAGCGAAGCGGAGTAGTGGAAGGACTCATGCGAGGAGTCGCTCGATGCGCGTGACGAGGATTCCTTCCGCACCGATCGCTTTGAGGGCGTTGATGGTGCGGTAGATCCCCGCCGCGGGACAAACGGCGTGCACCGCGACCTTCGAGCCGCCGTTCAGGACGTCAATCACGGTCGGGCCCGAGATCCCAGGGAGAATGCGCTTGACGGCGTCAAGTTGATCGCGCGGTACGTTCGCCATCAGGTAGCGCTGGCCACGTGCGGCGAGAACGGACGACAGCGCATCCACCAACTCCCGTAGGGTCCGATCACGTTCGCCACTCGGCGCGTGGCCGCTCGCTGGCCCTGCGACGATCAACCGCGCGGTCGATTCCAACACCGTGGCGACTTCCCGCAGCCCATTCACCCGAAGCGTCGAACCCGTGGAGGTAAGGTCCACGATGACGTCGGCGATGCCAAGGTGCGGTGTGATCTCAACGGCCCCGGAGACCGGCACCAGCGTGATGCGCTTCCCCGCCGCGGCAAAGTACCGTTCTGCGAGCCGCGGAAAGACGGACGCCACGCGGGTGCCATCGGGGATGTCGGCCACATCCCGGGCCCCGGAGTCCTCGCGCGCCGCGACGACGAGGCGGCAGCGCCCGAAGCCGAGATCGAGCCGTGATTCGAGCGAGCGCCCCGATTCGGCGACGAGATCCCAGCCGGTGATTCCCGCGTCGGCCGCCCCATCGGCGACGAACTCCGGGATGTCCTGCGCGCGCACGAAGATGGCTTCGAACTCGTCGCCGAGTGAGGCCACGAGTGCGCGTTCGGAGGCGGCGCGAACTTCGAGCCCGGCGTCAGCGAGAAGGGAGCGGGCCTCGTCGTGGAGACGGCCCTTGTTGGGAATGGCGAGACGGAGCATGCGAGGCGGCGGACAGAGGAAGGAAGGCAAACGAAAAGACCCGTCCGAGAGTTCGGACGGGTCTTGGGGTGTCGAGCGGTCGTCGAGCGGAGCGCTAGACGCTCCGGGCCACGCAGATCCGCTCCCCAAGACCCGTCGGGCCGTGGTGGTGCAGATGGTGGTGGTATGCGGAGCGGGGCATGATGCAGGAAGCCTAGCCAGGCCGGACAGGGGCGTCAACTGGCGTGGCAAGCGGCACTTAGCGGATCTCGACTCTTTGGCGGGCCTTGGAACCTATTGGTGGGAATGCGTGTTCGAGTTGCAGACGGCGGGCTTTGTGATATTTTTCACAACCTGCGGAGCACTCCGCATCCAACCGTCCCATCACATATTTGTTCGGCCCTGGAGGCCATAAGCAATGCTGTTCAATCGTCTGGCGCTCGCTGCTGCTGTTGTCACCTTCGCTGCCTGCGGCGGCGGTTCTGATTCTGCGCCGGCGGCTGAGACCACGCCGGCCCCGGCCGCCGAGGCCGCTCCCGCCGCGACGGGTGCCGTTATGATCGCGCCCGCCACGGGCAAGACTCACGAAGTCCTCATGGTCGGCGACGACAAGGGCTACCGCTTTGAGCCGGCCAACCTGACGATCAAGTCGGGCGACGCCGTCAAGTTCATCGCCATCTCCGGCTTCCCGCACAACGTCGCCTTCTCGGCGACTGGCCTGGCCGCCGACGTGAAGTCGCAGCTCGACGCGAACTTCGGCACCTTCCGCATGGCCGAGCTCACCTCGAACATGTACATGATCGCTAACGAGTCCGCGACGATCTCGTTCGCGAACATCCCGGCCGGCAAGTACGAGTTCAACTGCACGCCGCACCTCGCGATGGGCATGAAGGGCGTCGTCACGGTCGAGTAATCCCGCCGCGCGCCTCGGCGCGCTGCGCGGTTGCACCGAACGGAACGGGCGGTGGCGAGCAATGCTCGCTGCCGCCCGTTTGCTTTGCTCGACTGACCGTACTACTACTCACCTCATGACCGGACCCGCGACATCCCGCACGCGTCCCCCGCTCCGCCCACTGCGTGGCGCGGAATGGTTTGCCGCACGGCTCAGCCTCGCCATCCGACGCACGAAACGGTTCACGCGCTGGTGGCTCGGACTTGGCGGCGCCATCACCGTGATCGTGTTGTTGCTTCCGGTGGCGGCAGGCGACCCGCTCGCTGCGGCGCGTGATGCGCTTGATCGTGCGGCAGCGGATACACTGCGCACGAGCGCGCGCTTGCGGGACCTCGAGCAACGCGCGGCCGTTGCGGATACGTCCCTCGCCAGCGCGATTGCGGAGATCGCGCAGCAGCGCCGCCCCGCGCCCCGCGAGGCGACGCGCGCCTCGACGCGCTCGACGCGCTCCACGCGGTCCACACGCGCCACACTCGACCGAGTGACGTCGGACCCGCGCGTGAGCGCACTGGATCGTGCACTCGCGCTCGCACGGGCCGACCGGAGCACGCCTGCGCTCCTCGCACTGGCCGACGATCCCCTGCTGCGCTACGGCCCGCGCATGCGCGCCTTCGCGGACTCGTTGCGCGGGACCATCGACCCTATCGAAGTGCGACGCCTTGCGAGCACGATCATCGAAATGGCTGAGACGCGCCGCGCGGCACTCGGCCCGCTACCCAGCGCCGCAGCGCTGGAGCCTGGCGCACGCGCGATGCCCGATACGGTCGGGCGTCGTGAATCCGTGCGTGCACTGCGGGACAGCGTTGCGCGTGCGGTCACGGAGTATCGCACCGCGGTGACGAAGGTGACGGAGCTGGATACGCAGTTGAACGCCAAGCGAAGCGCGGTTCCGCCGATGTCGACAGGACTCGTCTTTCTCGCGCTCTTGGTATTTGGCGCTGTGCTGCGCGTGGGGATTGCCGTCGCGCGAGAGATGCAGGAGCCGACGCTCGCGCATGGACTCGAAGCGGAGCGTGCGGTGGGCGCCCCCGCGCTCGCGCTGGTGCGCGATGCGATTCCGGAGGGTCCGCTGCGGTTCCGTCCGAGTGGAGTCGATCCGTTCCGTGTGCTGTATCTCGGACTGACGTCCACGGGGACCCGTTCCCGGTCGGTCGTCGTGACAGGCGACGACCCTGTGATTGCGGCCGCCGTGGGGGCCCGTCTCGCGATCGCGGCGGCAGCCGATCATCGCACGACGCTCGTCGCCGAACTGGATCCGGAGCAGATTCCGCTGGCTCGCATCTTTCGAGATCATCCGGAGCCGGGGTTCACAGATGCCATGGCAGGGGCGTTCACGTGGCGCGAGGTCGCGCGACCGGTGGGCTCGAGTGATGGCCTGACCATCCAGATGCTCCCGGCGGGGACCGCGCGTGATCCTGTGACGGATCCGGAGTTGGCGGCGGAGTCGCGCGCGAGCTTTACGGAGTTCCGGAATGGGTTTGAGTTCACCATCCTCGCGGTGGCACTTCGAGACCTCGCTCAGGCGCGTGAGATGCTGCCTGGGGCCCCGCTGGTGCTCTGTGCAACGCTCGGGGAGACACTCGTGGCGCAGTTCACGGCCAACGGAGCGCGGGTTCAGGAACAGGGCGAGAAGCTGCAGAGCGTGGTGCTCTGGGATGCGCCGCGCCCACTTCTTCCCTCTCGGGCCGAACTCGCTGCGTTCCTATCGAAGCGAAAGGGACGGACTCCAGGTGGCTCATTCAAGGCAGTCCAAGAAGCCACCAAAAAGCCAGTATAAAAACACCATATGCAGATTGGCACTTCTCAGTTTGGTTCAGATCTTCTGGCGCTCGAAGAACTCCACCTGCTCAAGCTCGGGGTGTGGGGCGCCTTGAGCGTTGTGGTCGGGACGGCACTCGTCGCGTTCGTGCGCGCGCGCCGGACTGAGTCGCCCCTCCTGCAGCACTTCGGTATCCAGTGCGCGGCGTGGGGCCTGATCGATCTGCTGATTGTCTGGTGGGCCCATGGTGGACTCGCCCTGCGCGATCTCGCCGGAGCGATTGCGCTTGATCGCTTCCTTTGGTTCAACATCGGACTTGATGTCGGCTACGTGATGCTCGGACTCACGCTGGCACTCTGCGGATGGAAGTTGGGTCGCCGGCTCGGCCTCGTCGGTGCCGGACTCGGCGTCCTTGTGCAAGGACTCGCCCTGACGGTGCTCGATCTTCAACTGAGCGCAGGCCTCGTGCGCTAGCCTGTGATGCGCACTATGTTCCCGACGACCTGATGATCGGCTACTCGGACCGCCTCAATCATGCCTTCGCGTTTGCGGCGAAGCATCACGACCGCCAAGTGCGGAAGGGCACGCGTCTGCCCTACCTCACGCATCCGGCGAATGTCGCGGTGATCCTCACGCGGTATGGCTGCGACGAGGACACCGTGATCGCGGGAATCCTGCACGATGTGATCGAGGACTGCGTGCGCGAGGGTTGGACGCGCGAGACGCTTGAGGATCGCATCTCGTCCAAGTTCGGCGATGAGGTGTTGAGCATGGTGCTCGCCGTGACGAAGCGTCGTGTCGATGACGACGGGATTGAATTCTCGCGCGAGGAGATCAAGGCCGACTATCTCGAACGGCTCAGTGCCGCGAGCGAATCCGCGCGCTGGGTCTGTGCGGCGGACAAGGTGCACAACGCCGGCAGCGTCCTCGCCGACTTGCGCCGCACGATCGACCCCGAGACCGTTTGGGGACGGTTCAACGGGGGCCGTGAGGGCACCCTGCGGTGGTACCGCGGGGTCTGTGATCGTCTCACCGCGCTGGGTTTCGAAGCGCCGATACTTTCTGAGCTCCGCGCCGTCGTCGCGGCGCTCGAAACCGCGTAGCGCCCCGCTCTCCCGCCGTCGCGTCGGCGTCCTCCGGCGATGCGCCGAGGCGCCGAGGCGCCACCCTCAGTCAGCGCGCCGGATAAGTCTTGGCCACATAGCCCTCCAGAATCTCGAGGAACTCCGGGACAATGCGGTCGCCCTTCAAGGTGACCCGCAGGCTGCCGTCCACATACACCGGCGCCTTCGGCTCCTCGAACGTTCCTGGGAGCGAGATGCCGATGTTCGCATGCTTCGACTCGCCGGGTCCATTTACGACGCAACCCATCACGGCCACCTTCATCTCCTCAACGCCAGGATGCGCCTCGCGCCACATCGGCATCTGCTCACGCAAATACGTTTGAATATCCTCGGCCATCTTCTGGAAGAAGGTCGAGGTCGTACGACCGCAGCCAGGACACGCCGTGACCTGCGGAGTGAAGGCGCGGAGCTCGAGGGACTGCAGAATCTGTTGCGCGACCAGCACTTCCTCGGTGCGATCACCGCCAGGACGCGGCGTGAGTGAGACGCGGATCGTGTCACCGATGCCCTCGCTCAGGATCAGCGAGAGCGCCGCCGTGGTCGCGATGACCCCCTTCGTGCCGAGTCCGGCTTCGGTCAATCCGAGGTGCAATGGATAGTCGCACCGCGCGCCAAGGCGACGATACACCGTGAGCAGATCCTGAACTTGAGAGATCTTCGCCGAGATCAGGATCTGGTCATGACGCAGTCCGGTCTCTTCGGCGAGTGCAGCGGAGCGGAGTGCCGATTCGAGCATGGCCTCGAAATACACTTCCTTCGACTCGACCGGCTCGGCGGACTTGGCATTCTCGTCCATCATCTGGGTGAGGAGATCTTGGTCAAGCGATCCCCAGTTCACGCCGATGCGCACGGGCTTGTTATTGTCGACGGCCACCTGGACGATCGTGCGGAAGTTGTCGTCGCGATGCCTCGTCCCGACGTTCCCGGGATTGATGCGGTACTTCGCGAGAGCCTGTGCGGTGGCCGGGTACTTCCGCAGCAACAGGTGGCCGTTGTAGTGGAAGTCGCCCACGATGGGGACCTGCACGCCGAGATCCGCGAGCCGCGTCATCAATTCCGGGACGGCGGCCGCGGCCTCGTCATTGTTGACCGTGATGCGGACGATCTGCGAACCGGCTTCCGCGAGGGCGGCGACTTGGGTGGCGGTCGAGGCAGGGTCCGCCGTATCCGTATTCGTCATCGACTGCACGACGATAGGATGGGCAGAGCCGACTTTCACCCCACCGACATCGGCGGTAACGGTCTGGCGACGGGGCTTAAAGGGCGACGGCATGGGGCGGGGCAGAAAG